>JBBQAO010000027.1:0-41282 GCA_038316355.1 Burkholderiales bacterium | reverse complement strand
TTGACGAAGCTGCGGCTGGAGGCACCGATGGCGGGCAGTTCGCCCCAGCGCTCGAGGAAGGCCGCCCGCCGCGCCGGATCCGTTTCATCCGTCCGGCTACCTTGGTAGGCACCGCCGACGCGCACCAGCCCGCCTTGAGTGAGCCCGGAGGCATCGACGTGGGCCGACAGGAGCAGCACGGTGCCGCCGCCCAGGTCCACTCGACCACCGAGGCCGCTTTCGCCGCGTGCCAGATAGGTGCCCGAGCTGAGCAGGCCGCCGCCCGCCGCGCTGCTGATGGTGCCGCCGTCGGTCGCGCCCGAAGCGTCGTTGACACTGCTGTTGGGCTCAAGGGTGATGCCGCCGCTCGTGTACGCGATGTATCCGCCCGCGCCGGTGCGCCCGCGCGCACTGACGTTTTCCGCCAGCGACAGCGTTCTCGACGCGTTCGCGAGCACCGTGCCGCCGGTGGCGCCGTTCGCGTAGATGTCGCCGCCCAGGCCGACAAAGCCGGCGTTGAATTCGATGGTGCCGCCTTCGGCCTCGCCGTCGGCGCGCACGCGCGTACCGGAGGTGAGGGTGACCATGTTGGTGATCGGCACTTGCTGCCCCGGCATATCGCCGCCCTGCAGCGGACTGCCGATGCGGATGCGCCCGCCGCTACGCCCGTCGGCCACGAGCTGTGCCCGCTCAAGCTGCACGGCCGCGCCGTGGATGCCGATCTTGCCGCCGGCCCGCGTGGTGCCGCTGGCGTTGAAGCTGCCGGACAGGGAAATCTCTTCGCTCGAAGCGAGCAGGATGGTGCCGCCTTCGGTGCCGGAGGCGGCAACCGTGGTGGCCGCGCTGTCCTTGACCTTGGCGTTGGACTGGAGGGTGATGTCGCCGCCGTGCCCGGTGCTGCCGGTGGCCGAGAGCGCCGCATCGAGAATGACGCCGCCGCCCGCGATGCCAATGCTGCCGCCCGTGACGCCGTCGGCGCGGATCTGGCCGCCGATGGCGGCAGCGGCGGCCTGGATGGAGACCGCGCCGCCCACGCCGGAGGCTGAAGAGACGTCGATCCGCTGGTCCGCATCGAGCGTGACGGCGTTGGCCTTGATTTCCACGCCGCCGCCGCCCACGTCGCCCGTGGCCGTGAGGGTGCCGGAATTGCGTACCTCGTCCGCTTCCAGACGGATGACCCCGCCGTGGCTGGTCAGGCTGCCCGCTTCGACGATGCCGGTGTTGTTCACCACCGAGCGCACCAGGCTGTCCATCGCCTTGGCGCTCAGGATGACGACCCCGCCTTCGGCGCGGATCGCACCCTTGTTCTCAACCAGCGCGTCGAGCGTGCCCTGTTCGATGGCGATACCAAGCAGCCGGCCGTTGTCGATGGTCAGCTTGACCTTGCCGCCTGCCACCATCGCCACGCTGCCCTGCGGTGCGTTGATGCTGCCGTTGTTGGTGACCTGCGGCGCAATCATGGCGACATAGCCGCCACGGGCGATGTTGATGTTGCCCTCGTTCACCACCGCTCCCGCCGTGGCGCCGCGCTCGAGCACCAGGTTGCCCGACATGAGGTTCTGGTCAGTCATGTTGAGCGTCGAAGCGACCAGGCCGCCGACGTTGACCTGCGCGCCCTTGCCGAACAGCACACCGTTCGGGTTGAGGATGAAGACCTGCCCGTTGGCGTTGAGCGTACCTAATATGTTCGAGGGGTTCTGTCCCAGCACGCGGTTGAGCGCGATGGCGCCCGCATTGGGCTGAACGAAGGTGACCGCTTCATTGGCAGCGATGCCGAAGCTCTGCCAGTTGATGGCGACGTTCTGGCTCGCCTGCTTGACGGTGAGGCTGCTGCCGGCGCCAGACACCGTGGCGCTGCCAGCGGTGACCTGCCCGTTGGTCGGCAGCGCGGAGAGGTCTCCTGAGGAGAACGCGAACGCGAGCAGTGCGACCGACACGGCTCGTGCCATGCGGTTAGGCACGGGCATCGGCAATCGCCGGAGTTGCCTGCGCTGCCTGCGAGTTGCCGATGCCGCCGTGGCCGGGGTGACTCCAAGGGGTCGCCGCAATGGCGGATCCGGAAGCCACCAGCATCGCTGCGGCAATTGATCTATTCAAAACAGCTCTTTTGTTAAACATTTTGAAACTCCTCTTCAAGGTGAATCTGCTCCTGTGCCGAACTGCCTTTGTTCATGTTTCAGCGACCGGCTATGCCAAGTGGCAACGTGCCCAAGATGGACCCAATCCAGGGTGTCGTCCGTGGGGTGTCGCACATAACAGCCGAAAATCCCCGGGTTTTGTCGAGTAAGCATCCACTGGCAAAGCCCGCTGACGCCGGAGATTGCGATCCAGGCGCCGGGCTTCTGCGAGGGTTTCTTGATTCCCTCATAGGTGGTAACGACGGCACAGATGATCGGTGCGGCATCCTTGGCTGAAAGGCCGTCAGGCACGCGGGTAAGGTAGTTTGGGTCGGCGGGGATATATTCTGCAGAGCCGCCGTTTTGCACTTTTTGGCATTATTTCAAACTAGGAAAAAACCGATTGACGCTGTCAGCCAGCGTCGCGAGAACCGATAGATCTCAATCCATCTCGAAAGGTGGCCCGCGCCGGGGCGCCGATCGTCCTCGATAGATGTCGGTAGATGCTGAAAGCTGTTTCGGGGTATCAATCAGATTGACGTTAAATCTGGCGGTAAAAATGCGACTCACATAACGAATATCTAGATGGGACTCTAGATGGGACAATGGCTTACATATGCCGTTGATGATTGAGTGGGGAGTGAGGGGTCTTTCGAGATTTATTGAAGTCTATCGGGGACTATCGATTCCCCCGGGAAAAACACGTCAGGCCAGTGGGCAGTCGCCTTTCATCATGACGCTGACCGTCAATAGCTGGCAGCATTGAAGGCCACGCCCATGCGCAATGCCAAGGCGCCGAGATTTTTGTCCAGCGTCCAGAGCAATGTGTTCGGAGTGAGTAGAGCGGAGGCGAGTAATGCCACGTCAATTGCGCCGCAGCCGCAGTCATGGAATTGCTCCCTCTCGATCAGGGCAAGTGTCTCGTCGGTTGTCGCGACGCTGGCCTGTTGCAACTCCTTGAGATCTTCGATTGTGCGCTCGCGTGGTGCCGGTGGTGTTCCGCACGCGATTTCAAGCACGATAAGCGGATGGCACAGAACCTGGTCCATCGCAACCAGTGATTGAAGCACTGGGTTCGAGCGGCGGAAATGCGCAACCCATACCGATGTGTCTGCAAGGACCAGGATCACCGGTTCAGATTTTCTGCGGGTCGTCGACGGGGAACGTCCTTCATCGCCGGAGACTTGCCGCCCAGGGCGGCAAGTCGTTTGCCCGCCTGCACTCGCACGAACACCTTCATCGCCTCACGAAACAGATCGCTCTTGTCCATTCCCGGATCGGCAACGTCCAATGCCCTTTGATAGAGCTCATCATCAATGGTTACAGTTGTTCTCATGCGACACCCCGTCATCAATTATGATACATATTATCATCAAATTGGGTGCACATCCACTGAGGAGGCTCGATCGCATGGCCCATCCCCTCGCAGAATGAAGTTCTAAATGGGACAATCGTTCGGATATGGCGTTAATGATTGAGTGAGAACAAACAGCTCGGAGGGCGAAGCAGGGCCCCCAAAGCGGGGATGCGACCCCGCAGAGACGTTGCTTCGCGACACTCAATGGCCAGATGCTTGCCGCAAGCCGTTCGGGGCGAGCCGTGGAGGAAATGAAGTGAAAATTACGCTCTACGGCATCCGCAATTGCGACACCATGAAAAAAGCGCGGGCCTGGCTGGAAGCGCACAAGGTGGATTATGCTTTCCACGATTACAAAACCTCGGGCATCGACGCCACTCAACTGCAGGCCTGGTGCAAGGAGTTGGGCTGGGAAACACTGCTCAACCGTGCTGGCACCACGTTCCGCAAGTTGCCAGACGCCGACAAGGAAGATCTGACCGAGCGTAATGCCTTGGCGCTGATGCTGGCGCAGCCGTCGATGATTAAACGACCGGTGCTCGATCTCGGCAAACAGCGCTTGGTCGGCTTCAAACCCGAACTGTATGAACGCGCGTTACGCGCCAACTGATTGCGCATGAGCGACATTGCCTATATGCAGGAGGCGCTCAGACTGGCCGCGCAGGCGGCGGCGGCAGGGGAGGTGCCGGTGGGCGCGGTGGTGGTCAGGGACGGCACCATCGTCGGCCGCGGTTATAACCAGCCCATCACTGGCGCTGACCCGACCGCGCATGCCGAAATCATGGCCATGCGCGATGCCGGCAAAGCACTGGGCAATTACCGGCTTGCCGATTGTGATCTGTATGTGACCCTGGAACCCTGCGTGATGTGTTCCGGCGCGATCATGCATGCGCGCATCCGGCAGGTGATCTTCGGCGCGCGCGACCCCAAAACCGGAGCCTGTGGCAGCGCGATCGATTTATTTGCGCAGCCGCATCTGAACCATCATGCAGAGGTCAGTGGCGGTATGCTGGCGGATGAATCGGTGGCTTTGTTGCAGGAATTCTTTTCGCGGCGGCGCGGCAGAAATTGAAAATCACCATCACCATCAAAGCGCAAATCCTTGATCTGTACGATGACCAGGGCGGGCTGCTGCAAAGTTATGCGATCTCCAGCGCTCTGAAGGGCGCGGGGCAGGTCAGGGGCAGTTTTTGCACGCCGCTGGGCCGGCATATTGTTCGCGCCAAAATCGGCAGCGGTCAGCCGGAGAACACGGTATTTGTTGGTCGCCGTCCGACCGGGGAGATTTATACGCCGGCGCTGGGCTTAGCCTTTGCCGGGCGGGACTGGATGCTGACGCGGATCCTCTGGCTGTCCGGTTGTGAGGTCGGCCATAACCGGCTGGGCGAGGTCGACACCATGCGGCGCTATATCTATATCCATGGCAGTCCGGACACCGTGCCCATAGGTGTGCCGGGTTCGATCGGCTGCATCCGCATGCGCAACCGGGATGTGCTGGATCTGTTCGATCGCGTTCCGCCCGGAACCCCGGTGGAAATATCTGCATAAACAATTAGTTAGCTGATCCCACCGTTTTGCTCGCGGCGCGTCATCGGCTTGTCCGTACTGGCCCCGCCCTCTTTTGGTGCAAAATAATCATTTAAAAACAAATACTTAACACTTTCATGCGCGATCATTGTGCATCGCGCCAGAATGGGCTAAATTGTGCGCCGCAACCGCCGACCGCCGGCGGTAAATACCAAAGGTAATACATGCGACTCAAAGACAAGGTAGCCATCATCACCGGCGCCGGCAGGGGCATCGGGCAGGCCACAGCAATCAAATTTGCGCGCGAAGGTGCCAAAGTCATGGTCTGCGACATCAAGCAGGACTGGATCGACGACACGGTCCAGCAATGCAAGGCGGCGGGCAGCGACGCCATCGGGCAGATCGCTGATGTCCGCGACATGACATCGCTGGAAGCCATGGTCAAAACCACCGTGGACAAGTGGGGCCGGGTGGACTGCCTGGTCAACAATGCCGGCATCGTCGCCGACGCACAGTTGAAGAACATGACCGAAGACCAGTTCGACAGCGTCATCGACATCAATCTGAAGGGCGTCTACAACTGCACCAAGGCGGTGGTGAACAAGATGCTCGAGCAGCAATCCGGCGTGATCCTCAATGCCTCCTCGATCGTCGGCCTTCACGGTAATTTCGGCCAGACCAACTACGCCGCCAGCAAATTCGGCGTCATCGGCATGGCCAAGACCTGGGCGCGCGAACTCGGCCGCAAGGGCATCCGCGTCAACGCCGTGTGTCCGGGCTTCATCGCCACCAGCATCCTCGCTTCAATCCCCGAGAAGGTGATTCATGCGCTGGAAGATCGCGTGCCGATGGGCCGTCTCGGCAAACCCGAGGAAATCGCCAACACCTTCGCCTTTCTCGCTTCCGACGAAGCCAGTTACATCAACGGCGCCGTCATTGAAGTCAGTGGCGGGCTGACGATCTGAGCCTCCGGGCACCGCATCCGGTGCCCGATTCTCCGCAGTTTTTGCGTTACCGTGTGGCCGGAGCACCGGGCTGACTATAATCAGCCCATGGATACGCCCCGGAAATTCACGGTCCGCGCCGCCTCATGGCGCGATGACATCGCGCCGCTCCAGGATTTGCGCCGCTGGGTGTTCATCATTGAGCAGCAGGTACCCGAAGAGCTGGAATGGGATGAGGCTGATGCAGCGGCTGTGCATGCGCTGGCGCTGGATGCCGGGGGATGCCCGGTCGGTACCGGCCGCTTGCTGCCTGACGGTCATATCGGCCGCATTGCCGTCGTCCGTGAATGGCGCTGCCGCGGCGTTGGCAGTGCCATTCTCCAATGGCTGGTTGCCCGCGCCCGGGAGCAGGGTTGTCACGCCGCGCACCTGCATGCCCAGACCCATGCGCTGGGTTTCTATGCCAGCCATGGTTTTATTGCCCACGGCGAAGTATTCACCGAAGCCGGCATCCTGCACCGGGCCATGTCCCTCAGTTGGTAGTGGAGCGGGTGCGCTCCAGCCGGAACGCGCGGGCGTCTGCGCCCAGCGCTGCGCCGTGAGGACCAAAGCGTTTTTCATGCACAAACACTTCGCCGGAGGCGTGAACCAGCAACACGGTGGAGGTGCGCGTACCGTAATGTTCGCCGCTGATGAACGGCGGCGACAGTTCGCGTTCGCGCTGGCGGTCGATGCCGGTGTCCGGTAACTCTGTATCCTGCGCGCTGCTGTGTCCGGCCAGCGATGCAAACAACACTGCGCTGATGGCATCGGGTTCATCAAGGGCTAGCGCAGCAGTCATTGCAGCAGTGCCAGCCACGACTTTTGGCCATGGCGTATCGAGCAGACGGTTGCTCAGGCCGTGTATGCCCGGCGTGATCGCTGTGATGCCATCGCCGCGGTTGGAATAAAAACTCAATGCGCCGAGGTCGCCGGCAATCATGCTGAACGGGTTGTAGTCATTCGCTGAATGTGCGGCTTGACTGAAAAAATCCGCTGCAGCAGCCTCGCCGGTCAGAAATCCGCTGACCAGTTCACCGCGCGAACGCGGTGCCGCGGGGCCGGCCTGACCTTCGCGATAGTTGGTGATCGCGGCAAAGCGACCCTTGGTATTGATGCCCATCCAGGTACCGCCTTTTTCGAGGTCACGACCAGCGTAGATATCGGGATGGTCATCCCAGAAACCAGCCGCTGCGGCAGGACGACTGTGATGTTCATCGCGATTGGCGGCCACCACCAGTGGAAAATGACGATGCGCGCAGAGGCCGAACAGGATCAGGCACATTATTCCGCGAAACATTCAATATGCCGCGCGCTACCGGCCTGGAGCAGTGCGGTAATGCCTGATGCAGCGACGGCTTCGGCCAGTTCCCATTCGAACTTCGCCTCGTCGCTTACGGGTTCGTAGATTTCCATCCACAACAGCGGTTCATTGCGTTTTTTCAATACGCGACCCTGGATGCCGGTGCGATCCCGCATCGTTGCCAGCAGTTTCTGCACGGCGGCAGCAGCAGCGCCGGACTGTGCGGCATCGACGCGGTAATAGATGTAATACGACCAGGACATGCGCCACCCGTCCTTCAGCTTGTTTGGTAGGGCAGGGACAGCAGTTCCAGTTGAGGCCCCTGCGGTGCACCCAGATGATACGGCGCGGATTGAGCATGCGCCGTCTGCATCACGGCCAGCACTTCATGCCGGCCTGCGGCGACAGGCACGGCGGTGACGATCATGCCGGCTGACTGGCCGCCGAGTTCCGCGCAGTACAGTTTGGCGCCGGGTGCTGCGGGAGCGGCGATGCTGGCGCGGTACATGCGCTGCTTCAGCTTTCCGAGATAATGGGTGCGGGCGACGATTTCCTGGCCGGGATAACAGCCCTTGCTGAAACTCAGACCGCCGATCAGGTCGAGATTGACCATCTGCGGCACAAATTCCTCCTGGGTTGCCGGCGTGATGACCGGGATGCCTGCGGCGATATCGAGCGCGCTCCAGGCAGCATCATCAACGGCCATGTTCACCTGTGCCCGTGGTTTCACCACCAGATAGCGAGCCAAAGGCAGAGCAATCACCGTCACCTCATCGCGCGTCACAACGTCATGCAGATGCCCGGGTACGGCAGGCAACTGCTGTGCCGCATCCGCGCCATGGATACCGACGCAAGCGTAATCCGGCGTGATGTCCTCGACCGTGACCTTGGACCGCAGCACATACATCGCCAGCCGTTTGCGGATTGCCTCCGCCAGGGTGGTGGGCAGCATCATCGTGTAACCGTCAGCGCTGGCCCATAGCAGGAATGTCGCCAGCAGCCGGCCCTTGGGCGTGCAATAACCGCCGTATGTGCTGCTGCCCGGTTGCAGCGCTGACACCTCACAGGTCAGCTGGCCGTGCAGAAACGTTTGCACGTCTGCACCGGAAAAACGCAGCAGGGAATATTCGGACAAAACGGCGGCGGTCACGGCTGGTACCTGGAAGGATCGCGGAATTGACGAGTAGGGATGATAACGCATCTCCCGGATCAGCGATAAAATTATCAATAAAAACAATAATTTATGCTAATGACCTGACTGATTTGCTTTCCCCCGGCGAATCGGCTGCAATGAAGCGATGAATAACCAGCGCACCCCGCACATCGCGCCTTTGACGCTGCAGCCATCGCGCCGTCTGGCCGCCATCCTGATTCTGGCGCATGCCACAACGGGCGGATTGTTGCTGACGCTGCCATTGCCATCATGGCTGATGGTCGCATTGACCGTGATACTGCTGGCCAGCGCAGCGTATGGCGTACATCGGCACGCATTGCGGCGTGGCGCGGGGGCGATCACGGTATTGGCCTTCAGCGATCGTGAATCCATACGCCTGACCCTGGGCAACGGCAGCACAGCCGCGGGCAGGGTGCTGGGCAGCAGCACGATCGGCGCAATGCTGACGGTATTGAACATCGCGCTTGACGGACGACGCCGGCCGGTGCATCTGGTATTGCTGGGCGACAGCCTGTCCCCGGATGATTTCCGCCGGCTGCGGGTATGGTTGCGCTGGGGGCCGCGACCGCCGGACGAAGAACCGGCGCTGCCCTGAACCGCGGTCAATGCCCGGATTCCTCCGGCGGTTTTACCGCGCTGAACATTTTCAGCAGCGTCAGGTCGTAAACGATTTTCAGCGCACCGCAGATCACCAGCGGCCAGCCGAACGCGCTGATGGTCAGCAGCGCACCGGCCAGTGATGGACTCAGTGCGCTGGCGAGGCTGCGCGGCACGGCTGTCACGCTGGCTGCTGCCGGGCGCTCACCGGGCGATACCACAGCCATCACATAGGAGGTGCGCGCCGGCACATCCATCGATGACAATGCGCTGCGCAGGAATAAAAACAGCAGTGCCAGTTCCAGCGTCGGCATGAACGGCACCAGGATCAGGAACACATTGGCCGGCAGGTGCGTGAACACCATGGTGTTGATCAGGCCGAAGCGCGCGGCAACCCGCGCTGCAGCCAGGTGCGAAAACGCAGTCAGCAATCCGGCCCAGAAAAATATGCTGCCGGCCGCCGCCACCGACAGGTCAAAACGCTGGAACAGCCACAGCGCCAGCAGCGACTGCACCGCGAACCCGCCGGCAAAAGCATCGATGCTGAACAAGGCCGCCAGCGTGTAGACGATGCGTTTGGATTTGCCGAGAGGGACCGGCTGTTCATGGTGTTCAGACTCCAGTGCAGGCGACAGGCGCAGGTAGAGCACAAAAGCGAATGCGCCCAGCAGCGCGTATAACACAAACATCCCCTGGATCGCGGCCAGCAGGCTGGTGCCGCCGTGGGCGGCATATAAATCCGGTAATCCGGCGGCCTGCGCGCCCAGTGCCGCAACCAGAGCGCCGATCAGGCTGTAGCGTGCGAACAGCGCAGTGCGCGATTGTGCCGGTGCCGCCCGCGTCAACAAGGTCTGTTCCAGCGGCGAAAACAGCGTGACGTCGCTGGCGGCAGGATTCAGCGTACCGACCACGGCCACCACCATCAGCGGCCAGAAATCTGTCAACACGGATGCCCCGAGGCCGGTGGCCACCATCAGCAGGCTGGCCCCCAGCAACAGATGGCGGGTGGAATGGCGGTGCGCGATAAAACCGGTGGCCAATGTCAGGATGCCCGAACCGAGCAGGGTTGCCGTCACCAGCAAACCGATCTGCAGCGCGCTGTAGCCGAGCAGCGTCAGGTAATAGGGCAGCAACAGGCTGACAAAGCCGTCACCGAAGGCGCGCAGCGCACGGGCGGCGAGCAGGACACGGGCATCAGGCAGCGTGCCCGGCGGCAACAGAAAATTGCGGAAGGAAATCATGGTGAGCCAGTTCGCAGCTTAGCCGCAAATGTACAACTAAAGTGCAAAGTCAAAGGCGGCATGGCGCCTGCGCTATACTCCGCGCTTCCCTGATCCACCCCGTGCGGAGGTATTATGATCGAGCTGTACAGTTGGGCAACGCCCAACGGCCACAAGATCCATATCATGCTGGAAGAAACCGGATTGCCGTACCGGGTACACGGCGTGAATATCCGCACCGGTGAACAGTTCAAACCTGAATTCCTCAAGATCAGCCCGAACAACCGCATTCCGGCGATCGTCGATCCCGACGGCCCCAACGGCAAACCGCTGTCGCTGATGGAGTCCGGCGCGATCCTGCTCTACCTCGCATCGAAGTCCGGCCAGTTTTTGCCCGAAGACATCAACCAGCGCTGGAACTGCATGCAGTGGCTGATGTGGCAGATGGGCGGCGTCGGTCCGATGTTTGGCCAGGCCAACCACTTTCGGCGTTATGCCAAAGACAAAATCGAATACGCAGTCGAGCGTTACACCAACGAGGCCAACCGCCTGACGCATGTGCTCGACAAACAACTGGCGCAGAACAAATTCGTCGCCGGCGATGAATACACCATTGCCGACATGGCGATTTTCCCGTGGATGCGCGGCGCTGAAAGTCGCGGCATCGACATGAAGGAATACCCCAACGCGCAGCGCTGGTTCGATATCATCAACACCCGTCCCGCGGTGCAGCGCGCTTTGCAGATACTGTCGAACGAGTCGAGCAGCAATCCGGTCGACGACAAGGCGCGTGAAGTGATGTTCGGCAAAACCCAGTTCCAGAAACGCTGAAGCATTCCCCGGCCCGGGAGCACCTTGCATTGACCGCTGAAAAGAAAAACGTCGCGCTGCTTTGCGCGGCGCAGGCGCTGCTGTTCACCAACAATACCATCCTGATCGCGATCAACGGCCTCGCCGGCTACGCGCTCGCCGCGGACAAATCGCTGGCGACGCTGCCGGTCACCTCGTATGTGATCGGCGCCGCGCTGACCACGCTGCCGGTATCGCAGTTGATGCGCCGGGTGGGACGTATCAACGGTTTTACCGTCGGCACGCTGATCGGCATTCTCGGCGCGCTGATCTGCGGTTATGCAGTGTACAGCCACAATTTCTGGATGTTGTGCATGGGCACGCTGGTGATGGGCATCTACAACGCGTCGGGTCAGTATTACCGCTTCGCCGCGGCCGACGTCGCCAGCCCCGACTTCAAGAGCAAGGCGATTTCTCTGGTCATGGCCGGCGGCCTGGTCGGTGGTGTGCTGGGGCCGCAAACCAGCAAATGGACCAAGGATCTGCTGCCGGCGGAATTCCTCGGCAGCTATCTGGCGCTGATCGGTTTCTGCGTGATCGCGCTGGTGCTGCAGCGCCTGATGAGCATTCCGCGGCTGACCGCGGCCGAGCAGAAGGATCAGGGGCGGCCCCTGGCCGAAATCGCCCGCCAGCCGGCCTTCCTGGTCGCAGTAATGTCGGGCATGGTCGGTTACGGCATCATGAACCTGCTGATGACGGCGACACCGCTGGCGATGAAATCCTGCGCGCACCCCTTCAGCGACGCGGTCTTTGTCATCCAGTGGCATGTCATCGCGATGTTCGCACCTTCGTTTGTCACCGGCTCGCTGATCAAGCGGTTTGGCGTGCACAACATCCTGTTCACCGGCGTGCTGCTGAGCCTCGCCTGTGTCGCGATCGCGCTGTCCGGTGTCGAAGTCATGCATTTCTGGCTGGCGCTGGTGCTGATCGGCGTCGGCTGGAATTTCATGTACCTGGGCGGCACCACACTGCTCACCGAAACCCACACCCCGGCTGAGAAAGCCAAGGTGCAGGGCGCCAACGACATGGCGATTTTCATCACCATGGCCATCAGTTCGGCTTCGTCGGGCTGGCTGTTTTCGGCGCGCGGCTGGGAGGTGATGAACTACGGCGCCGTCCCGTTCCTGGTCGCCACCGGCATTGCCATCCTGTTTTTCGGACGGAGTCGTCGCAGCGCACCCGCCTGAACCGGTTTTTGCCAATTTGAGGTAAAATTCAAGCGATCCCGCAGAGCGGAATCCACCCATTTCGCTTTGCCTTTTTTTTTTCATAAAAATCAACGTGTTCCGCAAGAGGAGTCTGTGATGAACCAGCCAGCGACCAAGGCGCAAATTACGCCTGCGATGGATAGCCCCTCCTATGTCACCCATGCAAAATTGCAGGCCTGGGTTGCCGAAGTGGCACAACTGACCAAGCCCGAGCGCATCGTCTGGTGCGACGGCTCGCAGGAAGAATACGACCGGCTGTGCAATGAAATGGTCGCCGCCGGCACGCTGATCCGCCTCAATCAGGAAAAACGCCCGGGTTGTTTCCTCGCCCGCTCGGATCCTGATGATGTCGCGCGGATGGAAGACCGCACCTTCGTCTGCAGCAAAAACAAGGAAGACGCCGGCCCCAACAACAACTGGATGGCGCCGGAAGAGATGAAGGCGACCATGAGCAAGCTGTACGACGGCTGCATGCGCGGTCGCACCATGTACGTGATTCCGTTCAGCATGGGCCCGCTGGGTTCGCATATCGCGCACATCGGCGTCGAACTGACCGATTCGCCGTACGTGGTGGTCAGCATGCGCATCATGACCCGTATCGGCCGCAAGGTGCTGGACGTTCTCGGCGCCACAGGCGAATTCGTGCCCTGCCTGCATTCGGTGGGCATGCCGCTGGCGGCAGGCCAGAAAGACATTGCCTGGCCGAGCAACAAGGAACACAAGTTTATTACCCATTTTACGGAAGAAAAGCTGATCTGGTCTTTCGGCAGCGGCTACGGCGGCAATGCGCTGCTCGGCAAAAAATGTTTTGCGCTGCGCCTCGCCTCGATCATGGCCAAGGAGCAGGGCTGGCTTGCCGAGCACATGCTGATCCTCGGCATTGAGCCTCCGGGCGGCAAAAAGCATTACATCGCGGCGGCATTTCCCAGCGCCTGCGGCAAAACCAACTTGGCAATGCTGATTCCGCCGAAAGCGCTTGAAGGCTGGAAAGTTACGACCATTGGCGAAGACATCGCCTGGATCAAACCGGGACCGGACGGTCGTCTGTATGCGATCAATCCGGAATACGGCGCCTTCGGTGTCGCGCCCGGCACTTCCGAAGAAACCAACGCGAATTGCCTGGCTGCACTGAAGACCAACACCATTTTTACCAACGTCGCCATGACCGATGACGGCGATGTGTGGTGGGAAGGCCTGAGCAAGGAAGCACCGAAACATCTGACTGACTGGACCGGCAAGGACTGGACGCCGGACAGCGGCCGTCTTGCGGCACATCCCAATTCACGCTTCACCGTTCTGGCTTCGCAGATTCCGTCGATGGATGCTGACTGGGAAAACCCCGCCGGCGTGCCGATCAGCGCCTTCCTCTTCGGCGGCCGTCGCACCACCATCGTGCCGCTGGTCACTGAAGCCAAGGACTGGAACCACGGCGTGTACCTCGCCGCGACCATGGCCTCCGAAACCACCGCAGCCATCGTCGGCAAGGTTGGTGTGGTGCGTCGCGATCCCTTCGCGATGCTGCCGTTCTGCGGTTATCACTTCGGTGACTACTTCAAACACTGGCTCAGCGTCGGCGCCAAAGTCAAAGTGCAGCCGAAGATTTTCGCCGTCAACTGGTTCCGCCGTGATGCCGATGGCAAATTCCTGTGGCCCGGCTTCGGCGACAACATGCGCGTGCTGAAGTGGGTGGTGGAGCGCTGCGAAGGCAAATTGGCGGCGACTGAAACCCCGATCGGCCACATGCCGCGTTACGAAGACATGGAATGGCGGGGCATGTCCAGCTTCAGCCGCGAAGCCTTTGACACGCTGACCCACGTCGACCACGACGCCTGGCGCGCCGAGCTGAAGGATCACGACGAACTGTTCGGCAAACTTCAATCGCGGCTGCCGGCGGAAATGACTGCGCAGCGGCAAGGTCTGGAGAAGGCGCTATAAGCCGCCTTTCCGCACCTGCAACTGCAACAACGGCGACGGCGCGTAGGCGCTGCCGCCGTTTTATTTTTTAACAAGGAGAAACGTCCATGGCACAACCGAACTACGGGTTTGCAAAACGCCAGCGCGAGCTGGCCAAAAAGCAGAAGAAAGAAGAGAAAAAACGACGCAAGGAATCAGAGAGTGCGCCTCTGGGCGGAGAAGATGGGCAGGCGCCGGCAGCAGATCAGCCGCAGGGTGAATCGCCCCAGCAATAGATCGCTGAACTGGATGGCCATAAAGGAAGCTGCGGCGTCCTTATTTTTTGTTCACGCCGCGCAATACGTGAAATTATCAATAAAAACAATTTGTTACATTGACTGATTCTCGCTAACCTGCCGACTGAAACAGTACCGTCAGCGCTATGATGCTCATCACCCAAGCAGCTGTTTAATCCGCACAGGAGGCTCGGCCTTGATGACCCGCACACTGCTGTCTGCTTGCATGCTGTTTTTGCTTGCCCTTTTGTCCACGCGCGGATGGGCCCAGGAGGGGCCGCCACAGGAAGTATTCCTGCCGAAAGGCGAGAAGGGCCCCGTGGTGGTCGTGGTATCCGGACAATCCGGACCGCCTAACTATCGGAATTACGCTGGCCAGGTGGTCAGCGCGGTTTTCGTGGCGCCAACGATCCCGCCTCATCGCTGAACACGACGGATGTGATCTGGGATTTTTTCAGGGAACACGCGCAATAAATCGGCTTCGCGGCCCGGTTGATGCCGCGCCGCTTATTCGTCTTTGAAGCCGATGGTCTTGATCAGCACAGCGTAACGCGCCAGTTCCGCCTTGATATGCGCCGCGAGCTGGGCCGGCGTGCTGCCCTCGGGCTCGTAACCGACACGCGCCATGCGTTCTTTCATCTCCGTAGTCTGCATCGCCGTCACTACCGCATTATTCAGGCGCTCGACGATGGCCTGCGACATGCCCCTGGGGCCGGTCATGCCGTACCAGGGTGTCATTTCGTAACCCGGCAAACCGCTTTCGGCGATGGTCGGGATTTTCGGATCCAGTGGCGAGCGTTTTGCGCTGGTGACTGCAATCACGCGCAGTTTTTTGGTGGTGACGAAGGGCGACAGCGCGGACAGGCTGCCGAAGGTCATCGTGGTTTCGCCGCTGAGCACTGCGGTGACTGCAGTGTTGCCGCCCTTGTATGGCACATGCAGCATGTCGAGTTTGGCCAACACCTTGAACTGCTCGCCGGAAAAATGGGTGCCGGTGCCGGCGCCTGCCGAGGAGAAAGTCAGTTGACCTGGCCGCGCTTTCGCCAATGCGATGACCTGCTTGACGGTGTTGGCCGGTAACGAGGGATGCACCGCCAGCGCGAAGGACTGCGTGGCGAGCAGCGACACCGGCTCGAAATCGCGTTGTGGATCGTACGGCAGCTTGGTACGCAGATTGGGGATCAGCGCGTACGTCGTGTGGCTGGTAATCAGCAGTGTGTAACCGTCAGGTGCCGCGCGGGCGACAATTTCCGCGCCGATCACGGTGCTGCCGCCGGGGCGGTTGTCTACCAGGGCCTGCTGGCCCAGTCGCTTGCCAAGGTCTTCGGCGACGATACGACCGATGATGTCGTTGCCACCGCCGGGTGGATAAGGCACCACCACGCGAATCGCGCGACTGGGGTAGGGCTGCTGCGCCTGGGCGACGCCAGCAAATAACGAAATGGATACGGCAACGCCACAAAAAATCATCACTGACTGCTGAAGCATGTAAATGTCCTCGAATATTGTGCGCGCACGATACGGGATTTTTGGATGCCAGATAACCGTTCGTCCACGTTATGAGTGTTTATTTGCGGCAGACACCACTGCAAGCTCATTCCAGGACGTGGTGTAACGCGGCGAGCGGCGCATGGACTGCATGCGCCAGGGTTGCTCGATGCCGGCACCGGCGAACGTCGCGGTGTTCATGCCGTAGGTTTTGTTGATGGCATCCATGGCTGTCATCAGGCGTGCGGCGCGCGGTTGTTCGCTGTCGGTAAACAGGACCCCCTGCGGTGCAAATACGGGTTGCAAACCGGTCAACATGACGCCGGCTTTTTTATAGCGGCAGCCCGGCCGGTAAATCTGCTCCAGGCCGTGCAGCGCGGCCGCGCCCAGTCGCCGGGTATCGTCTGTCGGGGAGGCCAGCTGTATCGAGATGGTCGGACTGTAGGGCGCGCCGGACCGGTATTTTCCGGTGTGGATGTATACGGACACCTGGGCGCAGACGGAGCCTTGTTCACGCAGGCGTTCTGCGGCGCGGATGACGTAACTCATCACCGCTTCGCGGAGTTCAGCGATGGCCGTTACCGGACGGCCGAAACTCCGCGTTGCCTGAATACTTGCTTTTGGTGCTGTGACGTCTTCCAGTGCCAGGCAGGACTCGCCATTGAGTTCGGCTACGGTGCGCGCCATGACCACGCTGAAACGTTTACGGATCTCG
The DNA here is from genome assembly GCA_038316355.1 of Burkholderiales bacterium. GTDB lineage: Bacteria > Pseudomonadota > Gammaproteobacteria > Burkholderiales > SG8-41. The sequence goes on along the minus strand of JBBQAO010000027.1, from coordinate 24,576 downwards.
GCGCTGTTTGCGCGTTGCAAATCGAGCACCGTAAGGATATTCATGCGCTGTAACTGCATTGCAAGTTTTCGACCCACGCCCCAGACTTCTCCCACATCCAGACGGCCCATCAACAAGTTTTGTCCGGCAGCCGGCAATGCCGCCCAATCAAAAACCCCGTTGCAGGAATCGTTTTTCTTGGCCACATGGTTGGCGAGTTTGGCCAGTGTTTTGGAGCTTCCTATTCCGGTGCAGGTGGTGATACCCAGGTACTGGCGGATGCGGCGGCGGATGTCATGACCGCGTATCACCGCATCGCCGGGCATGCCGCTGAAATCGAGAAAACATTCATCAATGGAATAAATTTCCTGGCAGGGCGAAAATTCGCTGAGCAGCCGCATCATCCGCGCGCTGATGTCACCATAAAGCGCGTAGTTGGAGCTAAGCCACAGCAGGCCGTGACTTTTGACCAGTGGCCTGATTTCAAAAAACGGCACACCCATGCGAATGCCCAGCGCTTTGGCTTCGTCGCTGCGAGACACCACACAGCCGTCGTTGTTGGAGAGCACGACGACGGGATGGCCTTCAAGCGCCGGATTGAATACCCGTTCGCAGGACACATAAAAATTATTGCCGTCGACCAGCGCGATGCTGCGACTCATGGCGTGTGCACGACATGGGCCACCACGCCCCAGATCTGCAGCTCATGGTCGTCGCTGACGGGGATGTCGGGATAGGCGGAGTTTTCGGACTTCAGAGTGATACGGCCACGGCTGCGCTGCAGGCGCTTGACCGTCAGCTCGCCGTTCAGCGCGGCCACGATCACGCGCCCGGACGCGGGTGCCAACGAGCGATCAACAATCAGCAGATCACCATGATGAATCCCCGCGCCGGTCATGGAATCGCCTTTGACGCGCAGGAAAAAAGTGGCTTCCGGATGCAACACCAGGTACTCGGTCAAATCCAGACTTTGGTCGATGTGATCGGTGGCCGGCGAGGGAAATCCGGCGGAGGCCTTGCCCGCAGCCAGTGGCAAAAACTGCCTGCGGACGGGCGTGGAGGCAGGCAGCGGGACATTGAAGGGCAGGTGGCGTGATCGGGAACGGGGCACAATACTGTAATTATATACAGTATTTATTGGGGCCGACGCGGTGGTTGCACCACCAAAGACGTCAGCGCAGCCGGCACCTGCGCCGAAAGTCCGGGCGTATTTTCACGATCAACCCGGATGTCGCGGCAACTGTGCGCGCAAACTGCCAAGTTGCGATTCCAGTCCGTGAATGCGCTCCAGCAGCGACACAATAAGTGCCACGCCGTGTGGTTCCAGATCGAAGCTGATGCGCAGCCGGCAGGCGGTGCGCACGGCCAACAGGCAACGGCCGGTAAACATCCACGGTGTTGCCTCGGAATCAATTGGGGTGACGGCGCCGTAATCGACGAGTTCGCGCAGTTCTGCTTCAGACATACCGGACATCTCCGCCAGTTCAGCTGCAGAGAGCGCGTGATCATCGGTCAGCCAGACCGGTTCGGCGTGTTCAGAGGGCATTTTTGATCTCCTGTTGCAGGCGTTCGCGTGGATTAAAAGTCGACGCTTTCGCGAGTTGTTCAAACAAACCGCGCTCAACATCACTGGCTGCAGCAGGTATCAAAATCTGCGCAATGGCGAAAAGATCACCTGCATTGCCCTGCGCTTTGGCCAGGCCTCGCCCGGACAAACGCATCTGTTGCCCGGACTGGGTATTCGGCGGTACTTTCAGGCGAACTATTCCGGACAGTGTCGGCACTTCGATGCTCGCGCCCAGCACCGCTTCCCACGGGGTCAATGGCAGATCGAGATACAGGTCGTGTCCATTGACACGGAACAGTGGATGCGGATGCAGGGTGATGTTGAGATACAGGTCGCCATCGCGTCCGCCGTTGAGACCTTTGCCGCCACGGCCGGCCAGGCGCAGGCGCTGTCCATCAGTCGCCCCCTTGGGAATGCGTACCTTGAAGGTGCGGGGCACGCGATGCAGGCGTCCCTGCGCGTCCGGTTCAGGCATGCTCAAGCTCAGCTCGACTTCGGAGCCGTTACAGGCATCCTGCAGGGAAATACGGGTGGAAACGTCGTAATCCTGGCCGGGCATCCGTATGTGTCCGCCGCCGGGATGCCGTCCGCTGGACATACCGGCGAAAAGGTCCGCCAGATCGGCGTCATCGAAGGAGAACTGCGAATCACCATGCTGCTGGTTCCAGTCCGGCGGCGGGCGAAAATTCTCGCCCGGTGCGTGACGGCCTAACTGATCATAGGCACTGCGTTTTTCCGGATCCTTGAGCGTCTCGTAGGCTTCCGCGACGGCCTTGAATTTTTCTTCGCCGTCAGGGTCCTTGGACACGTCCGGGTGATACTTGTGGGCGAGCTTGCGGTAGGCCTTTTTAATGGCCTCGGTCGTGGCGTCCCGATCGACACCGAGAACGCCGTAATAGTCCTTGTATTTCATCCGTCCTGGCTCGCACATTTAATCAGCGGAATTACTCTGCAGACTACCAGATTGAGTCTCATCCTGTGTGTGGCAGCGCACATATGGCTTGCAAACCACTGCCCATACGCCGCGCCCGCAACATAATTTTGGAGTGATCAATCAATGAAAAAGATATTCATCGCGGCTGCTGCCGCTTTCGCAGCAGTGCCGGCGTCCGCGCAGTTGTATCTGAGTGCGGGCATCGGCGAGGCGAAAACGGACACCCGGTAAACTTCCTGGACGCCGGGCCCAGGCGTGGTCTGCAGCCTGAGCCGGAATGTGGGCCTGAGCCTTAAACAGGGGTTCTGGAATAATTTGCCGCAGAAAAACCGGGGGTGACCCGGTTTTTTTTGGCTGAAGCCCGGAGCAGATTACAGCCTGAGGGTATTTCCGCTTTTGATCGAATTGATCACGGCATCAAATGACGCAATCGTGTTGATCATTTCGTCGGTGGTGATCGGATAGGGCGCCACGCCAGCCACCGCATCCATCTCCGCCGCGACCGAATCAACTGCTGGGAAACGGCTTGTTCCAGCCTTGTGATTTTTGCGGGATGCCGGGTTCAGGGTTTTGCACAGTCCTTCGAATCAAGCTTCGTCGCCGAATCAACCCGGTCGAAGATGACTGGCGACAAGCGCCTGATTTCAATTCCGATTCTGATTACAATGGCAAATCCTCTTCACTTTGCGCCATCCAACAATCATGCCACCTGAAGATGCCAGGCCGCTGCTGTTTACCCCGATCCGCCTGGGTGAACTGACGGCACGCAACCGCATTATTGTTTCTCCGATGTGCCAGTACGCATCAAAGGATGGCGGTCCGACCGACTGGCATCTCGTGCATCTCGGTCAGTTTGCGCTGGGTGGCGCCGGCATCGTGTTTTGCGAGGAGACGGCTGTCGAAGAGCGTGGCCGCAAGTCATATCACTGCGCCGGCATCTACAAGGAGGCGCATATCGCGGGTTACCGGCGCATCAACGATTTTCTGCGCCAGCACGGTGCGATACCTGCGATTCAGATCGGACATGGCGGGCGTAAAGGCGCAGGCTGCCCGCCTTGGGAAGGATACCGGCCACTGACGGCTGAGGATGCAAAGCTCGGCAACCCGCCGTGGCAGACCGTGTCTGCCAGTGCCGTTGCGGCGAGCGACGCAGCGCCGGTGCCGCACGCGCTGACGCGTAAGGAAATCGGCGAAGTGGTGGGGTGCTGGCGCGAAGCGGCGCTGCGCTCTGCCGCCGCCGGCTACGACATCGTCGAGATCCATGCAGCCCACGGTTACCTGATCCACCAGTTCCTGTCGCCGCTCGCCAACCGGCGCGATGACGACTATGGCGGAGACCTGCAGGGACGCATGCGCCTGTGTCTGGAAATCATCGAAGCAGTGCGCAGCGTCTGGCCTGTCGGCAAGCCGGTATTCATGCGCGTATCCGCCGTGGACGGCAGTGGGGAGTGGAGCATGGATGACACGGTGGCGCTTGCGCGGGAAGCCAAAGCGCGCGGCGTCGCGGCGATCACCACGTCGTCAGGCGGTATCGCCGGACCGGGAACCGCAGCGCCGGTACCGCGGGTGCCGGGCTACCATGTGCCGTTTGCCGAACGTGTGCGTGGGAGTGCAGACCTGATGACGGTTGCCGTGGGACTCATCACGGAACCGGGCCATGCCGAAGAGATACTGCAACGAGGCCAGGCCGACATGATTGCGCTTGCACGTGAAATGCTGTGGAATCCGCACTGGCCGGCACATGCCGCGCGTGAACTTGGGGTGCCCGACTATCTTGATCTGCTGCCGCTGCCCTATGCATGGTGGCTCAAACGCCGCGAGGACATCCTGCGCGTGACCCGTGAAGCGCAGGCATCGGAAACACTGCATGCCGGGAAATCATGAGGCTCCAGTCGCCGAAAAACAGGTTCTTATGCGACCTGGCCATGACGCATTTGCGGTTTTACAACGCCTTGATACCGGCTTCCTTCACCACCTTCTGCCAACGCTGCAGGTCGGATTTGATCAGTGCGCGGAATTCCTCCGGACTGGCCGTGGCCGGTTCGATCAGCATCGCCTTGTAGCGCTCCTGGATGGGCGGATGATTTACCGCGGCAGTAATCTCTGCGCCGAGACGTACGAGTTGTGGTTTGGGCAGTTTTGCGGGAGCAAGCACGCCGAACCAGTGAAACAATGTCATGCTGGCAATACCCGATTCCGCGAATGTCGGAACGTCCGGTTGTGCGGAGTGGCGTTTCGACGTCGTCACCCCGATCGGGCGCAAGCGTCCAGATTGCACGAACGAAATCGCCGCGGGCATTGATGTAAAAACCGCGTTCATTTCACCCGCCACCGTTGCTGCCACGGCAGGTCCTGCGCCTTTGTAGGGGACATGCGTGAGTTCGATGCCCGCGCCGCGCATCAGCAATTCCGCCATCAAGTGGGTACCACTGCCGTTGCCGGCGGAACCGATCTTGTATTGACCCGGTTGCGCCTTTGCCTGTTTCACCAGGTCATCGACTGTACGGGCCGCATTTCCGGGATGCACGAACAACCACTGCGGCGCGCGTGCAACCAGCGTGATCGGCGTGAAGTCCAGCAGCGGATCGTAGGGTACCTTGCCATGAACCGCAGGATTGATGGTGTGTGGCATGTCCTGCAGGATCAACGTATGTCCGTCGCCAGGTGCCCTGGCGAGTATTGCAGTCCCTATCATGCCGCCGGCCCCCGGACGGTTATCGACCACGAAGGTCTGCCCCATGGTTTCAGAAAACCGCTGCGCGAACAGACGCGCCAGGATATCGGAGCTGCCTCCTGGAGCGTAGGGCACAATGAAACGCACCGGTTTGGCAGGATAGTCCTGCGCTGCGGCAGGCACGATGGCCAGCATCAGCAGAAATATGACCATCGATTTGCTCATGTGCATGTGCGCGGCTCCCGAAAATCGATGCTGTTCATCTTAACAAGCTGCCGGCCAGTCGCGCACCTGCCGGCAACTGTTGGGATTGCAGTGTTTCCGCAATCACATTAAGCATGCTTTGCGCAGCCGGGGATAAGGCGCGGCCACGGCGTGTAATCACACAGATTTCACGCTCGAGCGAGGGGCCGGTGAGTTGGCGGAATGCCAGCTGATCCAGCGGTTTCAGGTTTGCCGCCAATGCCGGCAGCACCGATACGCCGAGTCCGGCGTTCACCATGGCGTGCAATGAGCCGGTGCTTGAAACTTCAAAGTGCGGTGAGCGCAGCATTGCCGGCAGGCCCGGCGTTGCCTGCAGCATGGTGCGGATGCCCGTGTCCGCAGCGAGGCCGATGTAACGCTCACCTTGCAGCTTTTTCCAGTTGATACGGGTTTTTGCCCGGCCCAGAGGATGGTCCCGGCGGCAGACCAACCCGAACCGGTCGTGGATCAGCGGCCGGAAATCAAGGCCCGGATCGTCGGCCCAGCGGCTGGTAATGCCAAAGTCGGCCTCCGAGGCGAGCAGGCACTGTTGCACACGTTCAGCGCCGCCGTCACTGAGGGCTACACTGATATTGGGATAGGCGACGCTGAATCTGGTGATGGCGGGCGCGAGGATCAGCGCCACCACGGAGGGCGCAGCTGCAATGCTGACATGTCCGCGCTGGCGCTCAGCGACCGCCCGGACGTCAGCCAATGCAGCATCGAATTCATTCAGCAGGCGTTCGGCAACAGGTACGAAGCTGCTGCCTTCGCGAGTCAGGGTCACCCGGCGGGTCGTGCGGTCAAACAGTTTCAAGCCGAGCGCCTGCTCCAGTTGCTGAATGGCGGCAGTCAACGAGGATTGGGTGATGAAAAGGCGTTTTGCCGCTTGGGTGAAGCTGCCGTCGCTGGCCACCGTAGTGAAGCAGCGCAGGTGCCGAAGGGTTGCATTAATCGCCATTAACGAATAATAAATCGGAATTTTCCGATTGTGCAATGAGTAGTCCAGGCCTAAGATTTGCTCAATCCGGGCCAACAGACCATCAATAAACCTGGTTGCTGCTGGAGGATCAACCTTTGAACGATGGGAGATCACATGCGCATCACATTGCTGAGTAGCCGCTGCTCGCTGGTCGTTTCGCTCCTTTTGGCGCCGCTTTTCGCATGGGCACAGGAGTATCCGAATAAACCGGTGCGTCTGATCGTGCCTTGGGCGGCCGGCGGATCAACCGATTCCATCGGCAGGATTCTGGGCCTCAAGCTGGCCGAATACACCGGCCAGCAATGGATCATCGACAACCGGGGCGGGGCCACCGGCACCATAGGCCATGCGCTGGCTTCCAGGGCTGCGCCCGATGGTTATACCTTGCTGCTCGCCACCAACAGTACGTTTGCTATCGCGCCGCACCTCTACAAGGATCTGCAGTACGACAACGAAAAGGCCTTCGCACCCGTCGCACTGGTGGCGATCAGCCCGCAGATTCTTTCAGTCCATCCTTCGTTGCCTGTCAAAAATGCAAAAGAACTGATTGCGCTGGCGAAAGCGCAGCCGGGAAAAATCCCGTTTTCCACCGCCGGAGTCGGCGCCACCAGCCATCTGGCGACCGAACTGCTGATGAATCTGGCCAAGGTGAAGATGCAGCACGTTCCGTACAAGGGGGGCGGCCCTTCCGCAACCGCGTTGATCGCCGGAGAAACCGCTGTGTCCTTCGTTGATGTGATCACGGCGCTGCCCCAGGCCAAAGCGGGCCGTCTGCGTCCGATCGCCACCAGCACGGCGAAACGCACGCCGCTGATGCCCGATCTGCCGACCATCGCGGAATCAGCCCTTCCCGGGTTTGATTCCGTCACATCCTTTGCCATGTTTGCGCCGGCCGGTGTGCCGCGCGAAATCATTGCGCGGGTCAACCGCGAAACTGTCAGAGCTCTGGGCGCGGGCGACGTTAAAGACAAATTGCGCGCGCAGGGCATCGATGCCGTGGGCGGCACTCCCGAAGAGCTGGTGGCACACCAGAAACAGGAGACGGCCAAATGGGGCAAGGTCATCCGCGAACAGGGCATCAAATTCGAGTGAAAACATGAGTTTTTTCGCGCCGCGGCTGGAACGCATCAAGCACTCGCCCAGCAATTCCTCAACGCAACGTGTACGTGAATTGCGTGCGCAAGGGAGGGACATTGTCGGCCTGACCATGGGGGAGCCGGATTTCGAGACGCCTGCCAACGTCAAGCAGGCGGTGATTGCCGCGATGGCCCGCAATCAGACCCGCTACACCACGGTCGACGGCATCCCCGAGCTCAAGGAAGCCGTGCGCCTCAAATTCCAGCGTGAAAACGGGCTTGAGTATGCCCATGACCAGATCATTGCCGGCACCGGCAGCAAGCAGCTGGTGTTCAACGCCATGATGTCTACCCTCAGTGCGGGCGACGAAGTGATCATTCCGGCGCCGTACTGGGTTTCCTATCTGGACATGACGCTGGTGGCCGACGGCACCCCGGTGGCAGTTGCGTGCGGACCGGAATGCGATTTCAAGCTGACACCCGAACGTCTGGAAGCGGCCATCACGCCAAAAACAAAATGGCTGCTTCTCAATTCGCCGTGCAATCCGACCGGGGCGGTTTACAGCCGTGCCGAGCTCAAAGGGCTGGCTGAAGTCCTGCTGCGTCATCCTCAGGTGTGGATATTGTCGGATGACATCTATGAGCATCTGCTGTTCGATGGGGCCGAGTTTTCGACCATTGCAGAGGTCGAGCCAGCGCTTTATGACCGCACGTTGACGGTCAATGGCGTATCCAAAGCCTATGCCATGACCGGCTGGCGGCTGGGTTACGCCGGGGGGCCCAAGGCGCTGGTGAGGAACATGGCCAAGCTGCAGTCGCAAAGCACTTCCAATCCCAGCTCCATCAGCCAGTGGGCAGCGGTGGAGGCACTCACCGGTCCGCAGGAATTCCTGCGTGATCGCGCCGCGTCATTTCAACAGCGGCGCGATCTGGTGCTCGGTATGCTCGAATCAGCGCCAGGCCTGGTGTGCGCCAGGCCACAGGGCGCGTTTTATGTTTTTCCCAACTGCGCCGGCACTCTCGGCAAAAAAACACCGCAGGGAAAAATCCTCGAAACAGAACAGGACTTCACCCTCTATCTGCTGGATCAGGGGGTGGCCGTGATCCAGGGCGAAGCCTACGGACTGATGCCTTATTTCCGCATTTCCATTGCCTCGTCGGTGGAGGAACTTACAGAAGCTTGCCGGCGCATCCAGTTTGCAACGGCCGCATTGCAGTGATCATCCCCGCGGCTTTGCCATGACCCTACCGCCATGAGCGAGATGCCGCTGCTGTTCACTCCGCTGAAACTGGGCGGACTCACGTTGCGTAATCGCGTGGTGGTGTCGCCCATGTGCCAGTACTCATCCGGGGAGGGAGGGCCCGGGGACTGGCATCTCGTGCATCTCGGAAAGTTCGCACTGGGAGGCGCGGGCATCGTCTTTTGCGAAGAAACCGCCGTCGAAGAACGCGCGCGAAAAACTCATGGCTGTGCGGGGATTTATGGTGATCACCATGTTCCCATGTATCGCCGCATCACTGATTTCCTCCGCGATCACGGTGCGGTTCCTGCAATGCAACTGGGACACAGCGGGCGCAAGGCTTCGTGCGGGCCGCCATGGACCAATTTCAAGCCGCTGACCGAAGAAGATGCCGCCGCAGGGCTGGCACCGTGGCGGGGGGTATCGGCGAGCCCGATACCGCCGCGCGAGGATGCGCCGCAACCCATCGCACTCGATATTCGCGAAATCGGGAAAGTCATAGGCGCATGGAAAGAAGCTGCACTGAGAACGCTGGATGCGGGATTCGACATCCTGGAGATTCATGGCGCCCACGGCTACCTGATCCATCAGTTCCTCTCGCCACTGGCCAACCGTCGCAGCGACGCTTATGGCGGCGATCTGTCCGGACGGATGCGGTTTGCACTGGAGGTCACTGAAGCCGTGCGCGCGGTCTGGCCACGCGACCGCCCCTTGTTTTTCCGCACCTCTGCCGTGGATGGCGATGGTGGAGCCTGGAGCATGGAGGATACCGTGGTGCTGGCCAGGGAGTTGAAGTCTCGTGGCGTGGATGTCGTGACCTGCTCGTCCGGCGGCATCAACGGCCCGCTGAACATGGCCATCGTTCCCCGCACCCCGGGCTATCAGGTGCCTTACGCAAACCGGGTGCGCAAAGAGACCGGGATGATGACCTGCGCAGTGGGACTTATCACCGAAGCGCGCCAGGCAGAGTCGATACTGCAGCACGGCGCCGCCGATCTGATCGCGCTGGCGCGGGAATTTTTATACAACCCGAACTGGCCGGTGCATGCGGCACGTGAGCTGGGTGTTGCCGGCTATCTCGATTTACTGCCACCGGCGTATGCCTGGTGGCTCAAGCGTCGTGAGCAGATCCGTGAGCTATCGGCGGCTCCAGCAGTCGCTGCCGTGAGTAATCATTGATTTTGGAGAACAGGCAAGGAAATGAAAGAAAAATCAATAAAATCAAATAAATATGACAATATCCGCATTGCAGTCGATATCGGCGGCACTTTCACCGACGGACTGGCCGTATTGGTGCCGGGCGGTCGCATCTGGGTGGCCAAAACACTGACTACGCCGCGCGACCCGGGCGAAGCCGTATCCACCGTCATTGTCGATCTGTTGCGCCAGTTGGCATCTGCCCGCGCCGGAAAACCGCCGGCCGTGACTGAAATCGTTCACGGCACAACCCTGGTCACCAACACGCTGATCGAAAGAAAAGGCGCCAAGACCGGCCTGGTGGTGACCAAGGGCACGCGTGATGTGCTGAGCATCGGACGCGAAATCCGCTACGAACTATATGACCTCAATCTTGAAATTCCCAAACCGCTGGTAGCCGAGTCGCTGCGGCTCGAAGTTGACGAGCGGCTGGATGTGGAAGGGGAAGTGGTTACGCCACTGGATGATGCAGAACTTGCAAGGCTGACCGGCGAAATCGGCAAACTCGGCGTGGATGCGGTGGCGGTGTGCCTGCTGCATGCTTACGTCAACGATGAACATGAAAAAAAAATCGCGGCGGCGATCAGGAAAAAATTTCCCGCACTGGCGGTGTCGATCTCTTCAGGCATCGCACGGGAGATCCGCGAATACGAACGCATGTCGACCACCGCGGCCAATGCCTACGTGCAACCGCTGGTTGCTGAATACCTGGAACGCCTCGACAGCCGCGTCAACAAACTCGCGCCGGGCGCACCGCTGCGCATCATGGTCTCCAGTGGCGGCTTCACCTCGGGCAAGGCGGCCGCCGAAACCCCGATTCTTCTGCTGGAATCAGGGCCTGCCGGCGGTGTGCTGTCGGCAGTCAATACTGCGCGCAACGCCGGAATTGATCAGATCCTGGCTTTTGACATGGGCGGCACCACCGCGAAAGCCTGTGTCGTGGTTGGCGGCGAACCGCTGATCGCGCACAGTTTCGAGTGCGCGCGCGTGTCACGTTTTGCCCGCGGTTCCGGACTGCCGATCCTGATGCCGAGCATCGATCTCATTGAAATCGGCGCCGGCGGCGGCTCGATTGCCCACATCAACGATCTCGGCCTGCTCAATGTCGGCCCTGAAAGTGCAGGCGCTGATCCGGGGCCGGCCTGTTACGGGCAGGGCGGCAGCGGCGCCACGGTGACCGATGCCGATCTGGTACTCGGTTATCTCAACGCGGACAATTTCCTCGGCGGCGAAATGAAACTGCGCAAGGATCTCGCCATTGTAGCTCTGCAGAAACTTGCGACGAGTCTCAAATTGACGCCTACCGAAGTGGCCTGGGGCATCTGCAATATCGTCAACGAGAACATGGCTTCGGCTGCGCGCATCCACATCGCCGAGAAAGGCCATGATCCGCGCGAATTTGCGATGGTGGCTACCGGCGGCGCGGGGCCGCTGCATGTGGTGGAAGTCGCCCGCAAGCTGCAGATACCGCGCGTGCTGGCGACCATAGCCGCGGGTGCCGGTTCGTGCCTGGGATTGCTGGCGGCGCCGGCACGGGTGGACCGCGCCTGGTCCAATCCGACACTGCTCAAAGACATAGAATGGGATCGGGTTGCGACCGTATACGCCGATCTGCGTGCCGATGCCGAGAACGAACTGAAATCGGCAGGCGCGGACACTGTCAGCCTGCAATGGTGGATCGGCGCCGAAATGCGTTATGCCGGTCAGGGCCACAACGTATCAGTCAGCCTGCCATGGCGCAGGATCACGTCTGGCATGGCGCCGGTGTTGCTCAAGGAATTCGAAAAGCGCTACAAACAGTTTTACGGGCATCTGGTGCCGAACGCCGCTCCGCAGATTGTGACCTGGCGACTGACCGGCAGGTCAGTGGTCCGGAAGCATAAATTCATCTGGGGTGACACTCGCATATCGGCCAAACCGCTGATGCGCGGCAAACGTGACATCTGGCTGCCGCTCAGGCGCAAATATGTGCCGGTGCCGGTCTATGACCGTTACTCGCTGAAGCCGGGCAGCCGCATCAGCGGACCGGTGATACTCGAAGAGCGGGAGTCCACCCTGGTAGTGCCAGTGGCCGCCGATGTGCGCGTGCTGCCGGATTACACCGTGTCGATCACGATCAAGGAATTCTGATGAAAAGCAAAAAACTCGACCCGATCACGCTGGAGATTCAGTGGAAACGCCTGGTCAGCATGGTCGACGAGGCCTCTGCGGCATTCGTGCGCACCTCTTTTTCGGTACTGGTGCGCGAGGCCAATGATTTTGCCGTGGTGCTGACCGATTCGCAGGGGCGGTCGATTGCGCAGTCGGTATTGTCGATTCCGTCCTTCATCGGCACGCTGCCGGCGACGGTCAAACATTTTCTCGACAGTTTTCCGGCAAAAACGCTGAAACCCGGCGATGTGATGATCACCAACGATCCGTGGATGGGCACCGGGCACATTCACGATGTCAATGTGGCCATGCCGATTTTTCACAAGGGAAAAATCATCGCCTTTGCCGCCGTGGTATCGCACATGCCGGACATCGGCGGACGCATCCGCAACGCCGGCATCCGCGACATTTACGAAGAGGGCCTGCAGATTCCACGGCTGAAGCTGATCGAAGGCGGCAAGCCGGTGCAGGCGCTGTTCGACATGATCGGCCAGAATGTGCGTGTTCCCGAGCAGACGCTGGGCGACATCTGGGCCCAGGTGGCGGCCTGCAAGATGCTGGAGGAACGCCTGCGTCCGTTGCTGCACGATACCGACCTGGACGCGCTTGGCGCTGAAATCCGCCGCCGCTCCGAATCGGCGATGCGCAAGGCCATCCGCAGCGTGCCTGACGGTGTTTATCACGCACAGACCCAGCACGACGGATTCGAGGAACCGATACTCATCAACTGCACGATCACCGTCAAGGGCGAGCGGCTTTCAATAGACTACAGCGGATCCAGCCAGCAGGTGCCGCGGGCGGTGAACGTGGTGCCCATTTACACCTTCGCCTATTCGGCGTTCGCGGTGAAGGCCTTGCTCTGTCCGGATGTGCCCAACAATGAGGGCAGTTTCATGCCGATCACGACCTCGGCGCCGCTCGGGTCTATTTTCAATCCGCGATATCCCGCGGCCAGTGGCGGACGCGGCATGATCGGACACATGATGGTGCCGGCGATCATGATGGCCTTGGCAAAAGTGCTGCCCGAACGCGCCATTGCAGAGGGATCCTCAAACTCGTCGATTACCGTAACCGGCGAACACCGCGGCCGGCCGTACGCCGCGGTCAACTTCATGAATGCAGGGCAGGGCGCCACACGGCAGCGTGACGGTTTTACCATGCTGTCATTCCCGTCGAATCTTTCCAATACTCCCATCGAGGTGTTTGAACAGATGGCCCCGGTCCGTGTCATTGAGCGCGCCATTCGCCGTGGCAGCGGCGGCGGCGGCAAACACCGCGGCGGCGACGGATTGCGCTTCGAGGTCGAGGTGGTGGCTGACTCGCCGATGATGGCGTCGATGATCATGACCCGCTTTCGTACCGCGCCACAGGGTATATTCAGCGGCAAGCCGGGTCAGGTGGGTGGATTGCGACTCAACGGCAAAACCATCAATCCTGCGGAGCATTGGGTGTTGAAGAAGGGCGACCGGGTGGTAATGGAGACGGCCGGCGGCGGCGGATATGGCAAGCCGGCCGAGGATTGATGCTGTACTGCAGTGGCGGAAAATTCCACAGAGGGCCTGAGAGATGCGTCCCTTTGTTTTCAGGATCGGAATAGAACTGCAATTGCTTACACCAAGGAGACGCAGATGGGCAAGTTGCCTGCAGTTGGATTGTTTGTCCTGGTTTTTGCTTTGGCGAACCAGGCCGACGCGCAAATCAAGGCTGTTGAAGAGTTTCCCGTCAGACCACTGCGCCTGATCGTGCCGTTCCCGCCGGGAGGGGGGAATGACACCCTTGCCCGCATCGTGGGGCAGCGCATGAGCGAGACGGTGGGCCAGCAAATTGTTGTCGACAATCGAGGCGGTGCCGGTGGCGTGATCGGAGCGACCATTGCCGCGGGTTCGGCACCGGACGGCTACACTCTGTTCCTGGGCAGCCTCGGCAACCTTGCGCACAACCCTGCACTCAAGGCAGATCTGCCTTACAGACCATCGCGAGATTTTGCGCCGATTTCTCTGCTGGCAACCTCGTCTTTCTTGCTGGCAGTTCACCCTACAGTGGCGGCAAAGTCGGTTCGTGAACTCATTGCGCTGGCCAAGGCCAGTCCTGGCAAACTCAACTATGCTTCGGCGGGAACCGGTTCATCGCTGCACATGACGGCCGAACTTTTCAAGCATGCGACCGGCACGGATATCGTACATGTCCCATACAAAGGCACCGGCCCGGCAATCACTGATTTGATCTCTGGCCGTGTTCAACTGATTTTCAGTACCATGCCGCCCGTTTTGCCGCATGTCAAAAGTGGCAAGCTGCGTGCGCTTGGCGTCACCAGCGCAAACCGTGCAGCGGCTGCACCGGAGGTGCCGACAGTGGCCGAAGCGGGGGTTGCTGGCTTCGACGTATCGAACTGGCAGGGCGTGCTGGCGCCGGCAAAAATTTCTGCGGCAATTCTTGCCAGACTTAATCGCGCTGTGCTGGCTACTCTCAAGCTGCCGGGGATGAACGAGGCGCTGGCCGCTCAGGGTCTGGAATCGGCAGGGGGTTCCTCTGCTCAGTTCGCCACTCTGATTAAGAACGAAATTGCCAAATACACGCAGGTGGTAAAAGCCGCAGGCATCAAAGTTGACTGAGTTTTGACTCTTCAGAGCTTTAGCTACAGGCTTGTGCTCTCTGTGCCTTCAAGCAATGCCGTACTGCTTAATAAGGGCCTAAAATATTAATTTAATCAATAGCTTAAATAAACTTATCAATATTTACTACGACTTTGCTTGGGCTTTAATAAACTGTTGACAGTTTAATGTGACCCCCGTACGCTGGGATAATGAGCGTTTCTCATCTTCGCCGAGCCCTCAAAGAAAACGAAGCTTCCAGTGCCGAAGTTGCGATCGAGGCGCGGCGCGCCCAGTCGCTGGTCAGCATCTGCCAAAGCGAAATTGAACGGATGATTCTTGACGCTGTACTGGCGATGGGGGATCGCATCAATGAACTGGCACTGGCGGCGCGATTGGGCATCAGCCGCGGACCGGTACGCGAGGCCTGTCGATCCCTGGTGGAGGCCGGCTTGCTGGAGACGCGGGCAAACCGTGGCTTTTTCGTGCGCAAGCTCACTCACAAGGAAGTCGTCGATCTTTATGATTTGCGGGCAGGGCTGATGCGGCTCGCCGGCGAACTGGTTGCCCGGCACATAACGACAGCACGGTTGGCGAATTTGCGCGAAATGATCGAGGCAATGGAGGCGGCACGCGTTGCAAACGATACAGCGCAATTTCAGGAACTCAATGCCGTGTTTCATGCTGAACTGGTAACAGCCACGGACAATCAGCGTCTGGAACAGGTCTGCCGGGGGCTTGCCAAGGAATCGCGCCTGTTTCGCCGGCGCGGCCTGGTTTCGGCTGCTGCAATGGAGTCATCCAATCGCGAGCACCGCGCCATCGTGGATGCGATTACGGTCCACGATGCCGCACGGACGGCGGCGACCATGGAAAACCATATTCTGCAGGGCAAGGCCCGCTTTCTGCTGGCCACCGCCAACGAACTGGAGGGCTGACCGCATGATACTGACTCACCCGTCACGATTTTTCAGTTTGGCTTTCATTATTGGAGGCGTAGCAACCTCTGCCGTACCGGCACAGGCGCAGACCACTTATCCGACCCGGCCCATACGCATCATCGTGGGCTTTGCTCCAGCCAGCAGCAACGACATCATGTCGCGTTTCGTCGGCTTGCGGCTTGCCGAACGTCTGGGCCAGCAGGTGGTGGTCGACAACCGGCCCGGCGCCAACGGCATCATCGGCGCACAGCTGGCGGCAAGCGCGAATCCGGACGGCCATACGCTGTATCTGGTCACCAGTTCATTCACGATGAACCCCTCCGTGCACAAACTGCCGTTTGATCCGGTCAAGTCGTTCACGCCGGTTTCATTGCTGGGCAGCGGTCCGCTGGCGCTCGTGGCCAGCCGGTCTTTTGTCCCCAACAACGTGAAAGAACTCATCACTTACGCCAAGGCCCGGCCCAATGCTGTGACTTACGCGACGGCCGGCGTCGGCGGTGTCAATCATTTTGGCAGCGCACTATTTGCTCGGGTCGCCGGGATACAGCTCCTGCATGTGCCGTACAAGGGCGGCGCCCCCGGACTGGCGGATGTGATGGGCGGACAGGTCAACATCATGTTCGGTTCTCTGCCGCTGACGCTCCCGCATATCCGTTCCGGCAAGGTCAAGGCGTTTGGTGTGAGCAGCGCAAAGCGCGCTGCCCAGTTGCCGGAACTGCCGACCGTCGCCGAAGCCGGCGCGCCCGGCTACGAAATCAGCATCTGGTGGGGGCTGTCGGCAACAGGCGGTTCTCCGGATGGCGCGATCCTCAGGCTCAACAAGGAACTCGCCTCGATACTGGCTGAACCTGAAACCGTAAAACAACTGAACAGCATAGGCGCCGAGCCGGCTTCCATGAATCCGGCCGTTTTCAGCAAATTCATTGTGGCGGAAATCGAGCAGTGGAAACGTGTGGCGCGTGAAGCTGCAATTAAAGCCGAATAAACCGTTTGAAAGGATAAGTGATGAAATTCAGCAATTTTCTGTTTCCGGCAGCAATGAGCCCGGACCAGGATCACCAGATCATCAATGAAACGCTGCGTGAAGGGCAGTTGTGCGATGAACTCGGCATGGACATGCTGTGGCTGGCCGAACACCATTTCGACGGGATTTGCGCCTATGTCGATCCCGTGAGTTTCGCGGCGGCACTTGCCGCCTGCACCAAAAAAATCCATATCGGTTTTGCTGTCGCACAGATGTCATTGCACCACCCGATCCGCATGGCGGAACAGATGTCGCTGATCGACAATATCAGCAAGGGCCGGCTGGTGGTCGGTCTGGGGCGCGGCACCGCCTACAACATTTACGATTACCAGGGCTACGGCATTGATCCGGCCGAGGCCTATGAGCGGCTGGTCGAGGCTGAGGACATCATGATCAAGGCCTGGACCACCGAAAATTACCAGCACAAGGGCAAGTTCTGGGATATCCGCCTGCCGCTGCTGCGGCCCCGGCCTTATACCAAACCGCATCCCCCCATCGTCCGCGCCTGTTCGGGTGAGGAGGCGATGCTGGGTATGGCGCGCGAAGGCCGCCCGTTCCTGATGAACATCCAGAGCAATGAAGTCACAAAACAGCGCATGGACCTGTATCGCCAAACCATGCGTGAAGCCGGCCACAATGAGGCCACGGTCGCCCACAGCGTTGACCATACCTGGATCTGGCGCAATATTTTCGTCGCGGATACCGACGCCGAAGCCCAGCGCCTGGCGCTGCCTGCTTTCGAGACGCAGCAGGAATTCCGCCAGGCAATGCGCAAGAAGGTATACGAGGAACAGGGGTTGCTGTTGAAGCAGGATGCCGGTCCCGCGGCGCGCAATCAGGTGCAGCATTCGATGATCTGCGGATCTCCCGCTACAGTTGCCGAAGAAATCGCCAAGATCGACAAAATTGGCATAGGCGGACTGCTGATGGTCTTCAGGATGGGCCCGATGCCGTACGAGCAGGCCGAAAACAGCATCAGGCTGTTCATGAAAAAAGTCGCACCTGAATTCAAAAAATCAGGCAAGACACTCGCCGCCGCCTGATCCGGGGCGGTGTGCCAGCGGCAGCCGCGCTTTTCGGGAGAACTCATGAACGTCGCGGATTCGCACCCTGCAAGCTTCAGCAACCGGGAACTGCGCGATGTCCTTGGATGTTATCCGACAGGGGTGGCAGTGATTGCCACGTGCAATGCTGAAGGCATCCTCGTCGGTCTGACCTGCAACTCTTTCAGTTCTGTTTCACTGACACCGCCTCTGGTGCTGTGGAGCCTTGCCTTGTATTCCCCGGCATTGCCGGTGTTTCTTGCGGCGCCGTTTTTTTCCATCAATGTGCTGAGCGCAGGACAAATCGAGTTGTCAAGCCGTTTCAGCTCACGGCTTGATGACCGCTTTCAGGACGTAAAGCTCGTTTCCGGAATTGGCGGCATTCCGTTGATCGAGGGCTGTGCCGCTCATCTGGAATGCCGAAGTGAAACCCGCCACTATGCCGGCGATCACGTCATTTTCATTGGCCATGTCCTGCGCTTTGCCCGCCTGCCAAATAAACCCCTGGTGTTTTCCGAGGGTAAATATGGCGCAGTGACTTAGGGTCAGTTAACCGGCCCTGACTTGATCAGACTCTGACGGTTTCCGTATTCGCAATGGAGCGGATCACGGCATCAAATGACGCAATCGTGTTAATCATTTCGTCGGTGGTGATCGGATAGGGCGCCACGCCAGCCACCGCATCGGCAAAGGCATCCATTTCCGCCAACACCGAATCGATTTTCGCGAAATCCTTCACTTCGGTCCTGCCGCCCTTGTGGCGAATGATGGTGCGTGTTTCGTCGAGCGCTTCGACCGAACCCTCGTCGCCAAAGACATGCACGCGGAAGTAGAGCGGGGAGGCACGCACTGCGCCAAGGAAGCCGCTGATGCCATTGGCGAATTTGAACAGCACCGAAACAGTGTCTCGTGGATCTTCGCCTTCTCGGTGACCAATGAATTGCGCGGTGATCTGCTCCGCCGGGCCGGCGATGTTGGCGAAGGCGTCGAGGATGTGGATGCCGGTGCCGGTCATGCTCGCGCCTGGAGTTTCAGTCACGACATGGCGCCATGGTGCGAAAAATTTTGTCGAGTGCTCGTTGCTGTAATGGCCTTCGACATGCATGATGCGGCCCAGAGTGCCGCTGGCCACCACGCGCCGCAGTTCGGTCATTGACGGCCAGAAGCGTTTGTTCTGGCCAACCCCCAGCGCTACTTTGGCGGCTTTGCATGCGGCAACCGCACGTTCGGCATCGGCACGGATCAGCGACAGCGGTTTTTCGCAAAATACCGGCTTGCCGGCGCGTGCGACCTGCACCACCTGATCGGCATGCAGAGAGTGCGGCGTAGCCAGCACCACGGCCTGCACCGCGGGATCAGCCAATGCCTCTTCCAGGTTCGCTGACAGTTTGAAACCTTTCGCCTTTGCATAATCACCCGTGGCCTCGAGTTCCTGGGTCACACCATGCACGAAGCGCAGTTTGGTGCTTTTGCCCTGCACGGCATCGGCGATGTTCTTGCCCCACCAGCCAAGTCCGACGATAGCTGCATTGATCATATAATTACCAATAAAAACAATAGGTTATAAATTCATTCGGTCTGCGCGGCGCAAATCCGGCAGGCATAGTCTTCCAGCGTCGTGCGAGTGACACCAATCGCGCCGTGCTGGCGGCGGTTGTATTCCACGCTCTCCAGTTCGGTACGGAAGGAATCGTTGAGCCGGTTGATCATGTTGAACATCGAGCAGGCGAGGGAGATTTCGACGATTTCGGCGTCATTGAACTCGCGGCGCATCGCATCCCAGACCTTGTTGTCGCGTTTCGCAGTGTTCAGTGTCATCGCTTCCGACCACGCGATGGCGGCTTTTTCCCGGGCATTGAACAGCGGACTCGCCTGGTAGTCGCCTTTTAGTGCATCGAACTCCTCGTCTTTCAGTCCCAGTGCTTGACCAAGCACGTAGTTGTGTTCCGTTCAGTAATGGCAATCGTTGATGGTCGAAGTTTTCAATACGGCCAGGTTGCGCAGGCGCACATCCGATACCGCACCGGCATTGGGTTGGCGCACCGCTGCGATGAAGGGCAATATCCAGCGCGCGACGTAAGGGCTGTGCGACAGGATGCGCATCAGGTTGGCGGTGCGACCGAGCATTTTGTTTGATGCTTCGAACAGGTCTTTTGCAGCTCCGACTGCCTCTTCATCTGTGATGCCGCGGATGCGCTGGGTCATGGTCGTACCTTTCGATTGGAGTTAGGAGTTTTGCGAAACAGCTTGTATCGCTGCGTAAGCACCGCGGAAATAACCCAGTGGCGCGCGGTCGGCATAACTGTAGTGCAGCACGTGGCCAATAAAAATTACGTGGTCGCCACTGTAATGGCGGGCTTCGGTGCGGCATTCGAACTGTGCCGCGGTGCCGTCGAGCAGCGGCATGCCGTGCACCCCCAGGCTGTGGGCAATGCCGTCGAATTTGCGCGGCACGGGTTTGGCGAAACGCTGCGACAGCGGAATCTGGTCATGTGCCAGCACATTGACCGCGAAGTGTGTGGCCTGCAGAAAATTCGGCAGGTTGGGTGAGCGCAGCGACAGGCTCCACAGCACCAGCGGCGGTGACAGCGAAACCGAACTGAACGAATTCGCAGTGAGGCCTATGGGTTCGCCGGCGGAGGTCTTGGTGGTGACGATGGTGACGCCGGTGGCAAACAGGCCCAGCGCATTGCGAAAATCGCGCGGGTCGTGGTCCGGGCTGGCCGGTGCGGTCGGTGTATCAGCCATCGGGGCTACAGCGTCGGCAGGTCGGCGGCGATGCCGAGCAGGGACTTGCCGGCCATGGTGGTGGCGATATCCCAGGCCAGCGCGTAGTGGCTGTTGGCGGCATGGATGTCACGGAAAGAGCGCTGTATCACCTGCTGGTTGTAAAGAAACTCCCCACCGCCGGCGCCAAACAGCAGATCGACGCCTTCAGTGCACAGGTGGGCGGCATAGGCGCCGTCGCGGCGCATACGGATTTTCATCTCGCGTGCGGGCACGGCGCGGGCCGCAGCCAGCGCCATGGCTTCCCGGCAGTTACCGATCAGGATGCGTTCCGCAGCCGAGATCGCCGCTGCCGCGTGGCCCAGCCGTGCCTGCGTGGTGGCGTAATCGGCAAGCAGCGTCGTGGCGTAGGCGGTAATGCGATGGCGGATGTCTGCGCTGAATTCCTCAACCGCTCCCTGGGCGATGCCCAATGCGGCGCCGGCCACCACATACGGAAACATGTCGAACACCGGCAGGCAATACAAGGCGGCGGTTTCGCCGCCCGGCGCAACACCACCTTTCATCTGCTCAACCGTCAACGCACGATGCGCGGGCACAAAAATTTCACTGACTTCGACATCCTTGCTGCCGGTGCCGCGCAGTCCGGCGACATGCCAGGTATCGATGATTTTGTAATCGGCCTTGGGTACCAGGAATACATAATATTGCGGCAGTTCGCCTTCGGCGCTGCTGGCGATGCCGCCGAGCATGCACCAGTCGCAGGCGTCGATGCCGCTGGAAAATTTCCAGTGGCCGGACAGGCGGAAACCGTGACCGTCGCGCTCGGCATGACCGGCAGGGAACATCAACGCCGATCCCACCAGCGCATCAGCCGACGGCTCCCAGATTTCATTCTGCGCATCACGCGGCCACAGCGCCAGCATCCAGTGATGATTGGCAAGATTGGCGAGCACCCAGGCGGTCGAACCGCAGCCGCGGCCGATGATCGCCGACAGTTCGACGATGGCCTCGTAAGCCAGCTCGCTGCCGCCGACACGTTTCGGCTGAAGCATGCGGAACAGTCCGCTGGCGTGCAAATCGTTGATCGTATCGTCCGGGATGCGCCGCAGTTCTTCGGTGCGCGGCGCCCGCTCACGCAATACCGGCACCAGCGCCTGCGCGCGGGCGACGAGTTCAGTGTACCCGGGTTGTGTGGCGGGGGTGGGCATTGGGCGGCACTCGCGGTCAGGTCTCGACGTTGACGATGCTGCCCGTCGCGGCCGATTTGAAAATGGCTTCCAGTGCGGAAATATTGGCAATCATCTGCGATTGCGGCACCGGGTAGGGTGCACGGCCTTCGGCAGCATCGGCAAAGGCTTCGAGGTTGGCCAGCACATTGGGGGCGGGCGGAAACTCCCGGACTTCCTTCTTGCCACCGCGCAGGGTCTTGGTCAGCACCCAGCCTTCAGGTGCTTCAGGATGGGTTTTGTCGCGGACTTCGATCCAGCCTTTGTTGCAGTACACCGCGAAGCGGCCTTCGAAGGGTGTGGCGAGGATCGCGCTGATCAGTGCGTGGCCGCCGTTCCTGAACGTCACCAGGATCGCCAGCGTGTCGCCGTTGACCAGCTGGCTGCCGAGCTGTTTGACGCTGGCGAATACGCGTTCGGCCTCACCGAACACACCCACAGACAAGTCGAG
Organism: Burkholderiales bacterium; assembly: GCA_038316355.1. GTDB lineage: Bacteria > Pseudomonadota > Gammaproteobacteria > Burkholderiales > SG8-41. The sequence continues at coordinate 2,526 of JBBQAO010000027.1, read as the reverse complement.
CAAGTGGATGCCGGTGGCGGTCATCGGACCGGCGGGGGCTTCCTTGCCCGACAGCCGCCAGTTGTCAGCAGCGAGTGTCAGGAACTTGTCCTGGCTGAAATTCGCCTCGATCTGCAGCGGCGTGCCGAGCTCGCCGGACTGGATGATGCGCATGGCTTCGAGCACCGGCGGCTCAAACCGTCGCTCATGACCCACGGCCAGCGCCACCTTGTTGTCATTGACCGCCTTGATCGCGCGCAGAACGTCGGTGCGGGTCATCGACAATGGTTTTTCGCAGAACACGTGTTTGCCGGCGTTGGCGGCGGCGATGATCTGCTCCGTGTGCTGGGTGTGCGGCGTGCACAGCACGACGCCCTGGATCGCCGGGTCTTTGAGTACGGCGTTGAAGTCGGTGACCACCTTGAGCTTGTGCTGCTGAGCAAAGTCCGCGATGCCTGCTGCGTTGACTTCGACCACGGTGTTGACGCTGATTTTTTTGCTGGTCTTGAGCAGCGGAACAATGATCTTGCCCCACCAGCCCATCCCGACGACGGCGACATTCAGCAACTTGTTTCTCCTTTACGCATTTCCTGGCGCATGTTTCAGATTCAGGCGGCTTTGCTGCCTTTTTTGGCGATGGCGGCGTTGACCGCCGGCATCACTTTTTCCGCCATCAGCTCCATTGAGCGTTTGGCCAGCTTGGGATCCATCCAGTCGTGGCAGGCGTAGACCAGCATGCCGAAATCACCGACCTGTTCGCGGAAAGCAAGGATCTGGTCGACCACGCTGTTGACGGTGCCGGCGAGCACCAGCTTGTCAGTGACGTATTCCGGTGTGATTGCCGAGTCCGGCATGTTCTGATCGATCTTGAACAGGTTGCCGCGGCCGCTGAAGCCTACGAGCTTGCGCACCAGTTGCTTGAAATAAAAATGGTAGGGGCCTTCCGCGGATTTGCCGTAACGCTGCGCGGTGGCTTCATCATCGGCGACGAAAATGCTTTTGGCGATACGCCAGTCGGCGGTGTTGGCGATTTCGCCGATGTTTTTTTTGCCTTCAGCATAGTTCGGCCAGTGCGTCTTGACCCATTCCGGCATCAGGAAGTTGGCGGAGATCGGTTGCCAGCCGCGCTCGGCCATTGCAATGACGCCCTTGGAGAAGGGCGCGACGACAGTGCCGACGATCAGCGGATGCGGTTTCTGGAAGGGCTTCAGGATGATGCCCTGGCCGATTTCCGGAATCATGGTTTTCTCGGTGGTGATTTTCCAGAATTTGCCTTCGAGGTTGTACGGTGGTTCGGATTCCCAGATTTTCAGCACCATGTTGATGCCCTCGACGAACATCGCATTGCGGTCGCGGTCGAGATTGCCGAAAACCTCGGCGTCGGAGGCCAGGCCGCCAGGACTGATGCCCATGATGAAACGGCCTTCGAGCAGGTTGTCCATCATTGCGACCTGCGCGGCGATGGCGGCGGGATGGGAACACGGAATGTTGATGGTGCCGGTGCCAAGCTTGATGCGCTTGGTTTCCGAAATCAGGCTGGCGAGAAAAGTCATGCAGTGCGTGACTGTTTCCGCGGCGTCGGTGACATGCTCGCCGACATAGGCTTCTTCATAGCCCAGCTTGTCGGCGAGGATGATCGCCTCGCGGTCCTCGCGCAGTGATTGCGGGTAGCTCTTCCCGGGCGGGTGGAGCGGCATCATGAACGTTCCGAGTTTCATCCTTGCATCCTTGGTCGGTTTTTGCGGAAAACGGTTAAACGCTTATTCGGTCTGGATCTTCGCGTCGCGGATGACTTTGCCAAAACGGTCGGTCTCGGCCTTGACGAACCTGGCGAATTCTTCGGGCGATTTGCTGAGGATCGCGGGCACGCCACCGTCGTTCAGCCGCTTGTTGACCGTCGGATCCTTCATCGTCTTCTGGGTCACATCGAACAGCTTGCTGACGACCGGGCGCGGTGTGCCGGCGGGCACGAACACACCCTGCCAGGAACCGACCACCATATCGAAGCCCTGTTCTTTCATGGTCGGCATTTCGGGAAAGGCGGGATTGCGCTCGGGAGAAATGACGCCGAGCATGCGCAGCCGGCCCTGCTTGGCGAATGACACCGTCGAACTGAAGGTGGCGAACATGAAATTGACCTCATTGCTGAGCAGGCCGACCGTGGCCGGGCCGGCGCCGCCCTTGTACGGGACTTCGGTGGCGGTGGTGCCGGTCGCCGTCAGGAACATGCGCGCTTCCAGGGAATTCGCGCTGCTCGGTGCCGGCGAGCCGAAGTTCAGCTTGTTGGGATTGGCCTTCATGTAGGCAATCAGTTCTTTCACTGATTTTGCCGGCAGCGATGGATGCACGACGAGGCTGCCCGGGACGTCGACCACCTGGGTCACCGGGATCAGGTCTTTCAGTGGTTTGAACTGGAACTTGGTGTAGTAGACCGGATTGATCGCCATCGTGCCGACATTGCCCAGCAGGAAGGTGTAACCGTCGGCACTGGCGCGGGCGGCGGTTTCGACGCCGATGTTGCCCGCTGCGCCGGCACGGTTTTCGATG
>JBBQAO010000094.1:0-13909 GCA_038316355.1 Burkholderiales bacterium | reverse complement strand
CAATCGGGTCTACGACGGCAGCGTTGCCTCTGCGGTGGCCCCGGTGCTGGCGGGAACGTTGTATGACGCGGTCGGCACGACAGCGGCTCAAGTCTATGACACCAAGCACGTCGGCACCGGTAAAACCCTCTCAGCCAGTGGCCTGGTGGTGAGTGACGGCAACGGCGGCAATAACTATGCGATCAACTATGTGGCCAACAATGCCGGCGTGATTACAGCGGCACCGCTGACGGTAACGGCGCAGACGGACAATCGGGTCTACGACGGCACGACCACCTCGGCGGTGGCACCAGTGGTTACGGGCACGCTGTATGACGCGGTCGGCACGGCGGCAACGCAAGTTTATGACAACCGCAATGCCGGCACCGGCAAAACCCTCTCAGCCAGTGGATTGATCGTGGCTGACGGCAACGGCGGCAACAACTATGCGATCACCTATGTGGACAGCACGACGGGTGTGATCACTACAGCACCGCTTTCGGTAACGGCTGATGATGCATCGCGTGTAATAAATACGCCGAACCCGCCGTTCAGTGCGAACTATGCCGGGTTTCGTGGGGGCGATACCGCAGGTTCTCTTGGCGGCACGCTGCTCTTCAATACGCCGGCAGTCGTAACATCCCCGCCCGGAATATATGGGATCAACGTGAGCGGATTGTTTTCGACGGATTACACGATCACTTATGTGCCGGGGCAGTTGACGGTATTCGATATTCCTCCGGTTCCACCGGTGACCACGGTGCCATCGATCATCAACGTAATCAATCCGCAGCGTAACGTGCTGGATCTGCTGTGGTCGATCGGTGTTGTCAGCAGGCCGGCGCCGCGAGCCGATGATGATCCGACGCTGTCGTGCGGATTTACCGGGGCGATGGGCGCATTCAGATGTAACGGCGGCCGGTAAACTGCTCGCAGCAACAGTTGCGAGACGCAGGCCGGTGTCATTGCTGGCCTTGCATCGTGATGTGCCGTACCATATGGCTTCATAACGGCGTTTCGACGCTGATTCAAAGGAGCCGCAAATGGATGCTGCGGAAGCCCTGTTGCTGGCACGAGCCCAGTTCGGGCTGAATATCGCTTTTCATATCCTGTTTCCCAGCCTGACCATCGCGCTGGCCTGGTTCCTGGTGTACTTCCGCGTGCGTTACGAGCGCAGCCGTGACCCCGCCTGGCTCGCCACCTACAAACTGTGGATCAAGGTGTTTGCGCTCAGTTTTGCGATGGGCGTGGTTTCCGGCATCGTCATGAGCTTCCAGTTCGGCACCAACTGGCCCGGGTTCATGAACAAGGTTGGCAACATCGCCGGTCCCTTGCTGGCCTACGAAGTGCTGACCGCATTTTTCCTTGAGGCCACCTTCCTTGGCGTGATGCTGTTCGGCATGAATCGCGTGCCCGCCTGGCTGCATATCCTGTCGACGGTGATTGTGGCTGTTGGCACCTCGCTGTCGGCGTTCTGGATACTCGCGCTGAATTCCTGGATGCATACGCCTGCCGGACACATCATGGTGGGTGACGTGCTGATCGCCGGCGACTGGCTCCAGGTGATTTTTAATCCATCGTTCCCGTACCGGATTACGCACATGCTGCTGGCTTCGGGGCTGACAGCTTCGTTTGTGATCGCCGGGCTGTCGGCATGGCGGCTGCTGCGCGCGCCGGTTGATGATTCCGCGATGAAAACCCTGCGCGCCGCGGTGCTGGTTGCTGCGGTGCTGGCCCCCGTGCAGATTTACGTCGGTGACCTGCACGGTCTCAATACGCTGGAACACCAGCCGGCAAAAATTGCCGCGATCGAGGCCATCTGGGAAACGGAAAAGGGCGCGCCGCTGGTGCTGTTCGCGATACCGAATGAAAAGGAACGTCGCAACGATTACGCCATTGAGATTCCCAAAGGCGCGGCACTGATACTGAAACACGATGCCGATGCCGAATTGAAGGGGCTCAATGAATTCGAGCCCGACCGGCCACCGGTGGCGCCGTTGTTTTTTGGTTTCCGCCTGATGGTCGGCATCGGCGTCGGCATGCTGGCGCTGGCGTGGTTTGGTGCGTGGCGGCTACGCCGTGGCGGACCGTTGCCGCGTCCCTTGTTGTGGATCTTTGCGGCGTTCACGTTTTCAGGCTGGATTGCAACGCTGGCGGGCTGGATCGTCACCGAAGTGGGTCGTCAGCCGTGGCTGGTCACGGGGATCTTGCGCACCAAAGACGCTGTCGGCCACATCTCCGGCGCGCAGCTCGGCGCGAGCCTCACCGGTTACGTGCTGACCTACAGCCTGATGTTGCTCGCATACTTCGTGGTGATCACGCACATGGCCGGCAAGGGCGCTGAGCAACAGGAGGCGCTGAAATGAATATCGACCTGCCGCTGATTTTTGCCGCGCTGATGGGCATCTCCATTCTTGCCTACGTGGTGCTTGATGGTTATGACCTCGGCGTCGGCATGCTGATGCCGGCGGCAACGCCCGATGAGCAGAACCTGATGGTGGCGTCGATCGGGCCGTTCTGGGATGCCAACGAAACCTGGCTGGTGCTCGGCATCGGTCTGCTGCTGGTGGCTTTTCCGAAGGCGCACGGCGTGGTGCTCGGCGAACTCTATCTGCCGGTGGCGGTGATGTTGATCGGCCTGATGTTCCGCGGCGTGGCTTTTGAATTCCGCATGAAGGCGTTGGGCTGGCATGCCGAGTTGTGGAACTGGCTGTTCTGGTTCGGATCCTTCGTCGCCAGTCTTGCCCAGGGTTTCATGCTCGGCCGTTACATCACCGGTTTCGAGCCGGGCGCGGGTTACTGGCTGTTTGCGTTCATCGTCGGCGGCAGCGTGTGCGGCGGTTATGTGCTGCTCGGCGCGACCTGGCTGGTGCTGCGCACCGAAGGTGAACTGCAGAAAAAAGCCTATGCGTGGGCAAAGTGGGGTTTGTTGTGGGTGGCGCTTGGCGTGGCACTGGTGTCTATCGCGACGCCGCTGGCCAGTTCAACGGTATACGACAAATGGTTCGATTTCCCGCGCACGTTGTGGCTGATGATCCTGCCTGCAGCGAGTCTTGCCGCAGGTGTCTGGGTATGGCGCAGCCTGCGTCCCGGAATTGCGGACTGGAAACCCTTTGCCGGTACGGTGGCGATTTATGTGCTGGCATTTCTCGGCCTGGCTTACAGCATCTTTCCCTACGTGGTCGTTGACCGCATGACCATCTGGGATGCGGCCTCGCATGACAGTGCGCTGGAATTCATGCTGTGGGGCGCGGCGATCGTATTGCCGTGCATTGCCGGGTACACGGTGTTTTCGTATCGCGTGTTTCGCGGCAAGGTGCGCGAGGCGTTGTATGAGTGATTTTGCGCGGAGTTGTAATAAATTTATGGGTTTAAGACGTTATTTTTGCAGCGGCCAGCAGACTATTTTTGCGGTGACTTGAACACTTCCTCGGCCACCGCCAGTGCATTGCGGCTGCGCAGGCCGAGATCCTCGTAGTTTTTCAGATACGAGAACCGCGACTGGTCAAGGTTCTGGCTGGCTTCGACCGGATCGAAGGCGCCGGCGGCAAAACGCTTTTTGACGGCATCGCGCAAAAACACCAGGTAGTCGTAACTGTCGCGAAGCGCGCGGTCGATGATGGTGACTGCGCCGTGGCCGGGCACGACGATGCGCGGCTTCAGCGTATCGCGCAGGTATTCCAGGCTCCAGATCCAGCGGCTGGCGCTGTCCGGCAGGATGCCGGGCATGCGCTCGGTGAACACCGTATCGCCGGCGTAGACCACGGATGACTGTGGCAGCCACACCAGCAGATCGCCGGGCGTATGCGCGCCGCCGGTGTGGATCAGTTCAATGGTGATGCTCTTGACCGGCAGCGTCATGCGCTGCGCAAACGTGGTGTCCGGATAGACGAGTTGTGTGCCGGAAAACTTGTCGCCTAGCAGCGGCTTGATGCGCTCGATTTGCTCGGCGCCCCGCGCGCGCATGTCGCTCGCGGTGCTGTCCGCGGCGATGATCTTTGCTCCCTGTTCACGAAAATAATCGTTGCCGAACCAGCGATGATCCTGCCCGCCGGTGTTGATCGCGTAAATGATTTTCTTGTTACTGATCTTGCGGATCGCGCCATGGATTTTTTCGGCATTGGCGCGGCTGCCGCCGGTGTCGATGACGATGACGCCTTCGTCAGAGACGATAAATCCCGAAGTCATGTTGTGGCCAAGGTTCGCGGGCGAACGTTGGCCGAGATCGCCGATGAGTGCGTAGGCGTTCTCGCTGACACGGACAGTTTCAGCAGCTTGCGCTGTCAGGCCCTGAATGAACAGGAGGCAGATCAGCAGCATGTGTTTCAGCATGGTGTTCTGCCTTTGGCTTGTATTGGATTGCGTATTTTTGCATAACCAGTGCCCATCCCGGCACCAGTCGCTGCGTGACCGCTGGGGACAGCAGCGTGGTGCCGATGTCGAGCAGGCGCACGATGTGTTGTGCAAATGTGCGCGGTTGCAAACCGGATGTCACGGCTGCACCAGGTAGTTGCGCATCATGCCGAGGTCTTCATGCTCGAGGATGTGGCAGTGATACGGGTAAATCCCCGTATGGTTCTCGAATTTCATCAACACCTGGACCCGTTCGCCGGGCAGAACCAGTATCACGTCTTTGAGGCCGTCATCGGTGAAGCCGGCACTCAAGGCGTGGCTGGCCCCGCTGCGCCTGATCACACGGAACTGCAGGTTGTGTACATGCATCGGATGCGCCATGCGCATGCCGAAGTTCGCGTCATTGGCAAACTCCCAGACTTCGGTGCTGCCGAGTTTGACCTTTTCGTCCTCGGCGACTTCATCCATCCGGCCGAAAGTACGCCCGTTGAGCATGGCCTGGCCGCGCGCCATTGACAGCTGGAACGTGCGCGGTTTGTTGCGGTTGACGGCATCCTCGATCCTTAGCGCCGGAAAAGTGGAAAGACGTTCAGGCAATGTCGTCTTGCGGGCCTCACCGTCACTGATGCGAAAACGTGCAATTGCCCGTGCGCCCTGCACCAGCGGCGCCCCGGTTTGCGCGCCGGTGATGTTGTCGAGCATCGGTGACCAGGATTCGGCGAGCAGCGCGATTTCTTCCCCCGGCTGATTCACGGAAAAATCCACCCAGACATCCGCGCGTTCTGCCACGGCGAGCGTCAGCGTGTCGCGGGTCAGCGGTCGTTCCAGCAGGCCGCCGTCGGTGCCGATCAGCGTAAATGGTTTGCCGTTGCTCCAGCGCAGCCGGTAGAGCGTCGAATTGGAGCCGTTGAACAGGCGCAGGCGGTGCGCAGTCCTCGGCACCGTGCGCTGGTAATCGGTGGCGCCGTTGACCAGCACACGACGGCCGCTGAATCCCATCATCCGGTCGCGCATACCTGCCGTATAGACCAGCTGATTGGCGGCATCGAAGCTGCGGTCCTGGATGATGATCGGCAAATCCAATTCGTTGCGCGGCAGTTTGGCGGCATCCTCCTCGTCATCGCCGACCAGGAACAGTCCGGTCAGTCCGTGATAGACCTGATAGCCGGTACGCTCGTGGGGATGGGGATGGAACCAGTAGGTGCCGGCGCGGTTGTCAACGATAAACTCGTAGACGTATTTTTTGCCGGTTCCAATGGCATACATCGGGTGGCCATCCATGCGCTGCAGGATATGCAGCCCGTGCCAGTGCACGATGGATTCCTCGGGCAACTGATTGTTGAAATGGATGCGGACTTTCTGTCCACGGCGTACGCGGATGATCGGGACATGCCCGGAACCGTCGAGCATGGCGAGCGCCTGCGGATCGCCGCGCAGCACGTGGCCGGTGTAGCGCCAGATGCGGGTGGCATTGCCGGGCAGTACGCGGATTTCGCCGGTGACTGCGTTCAACTCCATTTCGATGTCCGGATTGAAGTTTGGTGTGGCTTCCGCGAGTGGCATGGTGTGGGTGGCGGCGGCAAAGGCCCGTTCGCCGCTGGCAAGCAGGAGACTGCTGGTGGCGAGGCTTTGCAGAAATCTCCGGCGGTCGAAACAAGTCATCGCAATCCTTAAAATGCTGTAACTATATGTTCTTAAACATTATTTTAGAAATATAGCCGCGCCTGTAACTCCAGCCGGCTGCTGTTCACCCGTTCGCCGAATTCGGTATATCGATCGCCACGCAGGAAAAACGCGCGCGCGCGCAACTCGAGGTTGTTGAAACCCGTGTACAGCACCTCCGGCGTGACCGAAAAGCTGCGGTCGTTGGCGTTGGCGATCAGGGTAATTGAAGGTGTGAAATACAGGATGTTGAACGGTTCTTTCTGACTGACGCGCAGATAAAGATAATCGCGCCCCGGATTCGGGCGCGCCACGCCGGAACGGCTGAGATTGGCCGCGCGCTGCAGCGGGGTGTCATTGCCGGTGGCCACATACTGCGCATAGGTCGCATCGGCGTAGCTGTAGAAGTTCTGCATTTCACTTTCGGTAAAACCGGGGCCGTTGCGGTAATACTCGAAAATCCAGGTCATGTCCTGATCCGTCAGGTAGCGCATGCCGAGCAGATAGCTCGATGCTGCATTCTGGCGCAGCGTGGTCACTTTACCGGTTGCATCGGTGACCTGACGCTGCGTGTCCTCGATGCGCGCCCACTCGCCATGAATTTCGAGATTGCTGCCGAGGTTGCGCGAGAAATCCATGCCGTAGCGGCGGCTGCGGCTGCCGTTGCTGAGGAACATGAAATCGATGTCGGTGTCGTTGTAGAGCAGATAGAGCTTGGCGGCGGCATTGAGGTGGCCGGTGCTGCCGAAATCGTGGTTGACATCCGAAGTTGCCGGCAACAGCACCGGCGTGAACGCGACGGTGCGCAGCGCGCCGTCGAAGTTGCGGATGATATCTGCAGTCAGCATCGTGAAGCCCTGGCGCGCCAGATCCGGATCGTTGGGATCTTTCTGACGCTCGACGAAACCGACAGTGGTCCAGGCATAGCCCTTGCCCCACTTCAGCGCGATCTTGCCGGCATCAAGCGTCAGGCCCGGGTCGGGCTTGTAAGAACCATAGAGTTCGTCGAAGCGGAATTCGCGGTCGAACTGCTGCGTCGCCCAGTCGCCTTCGAGTTGGGCGCGCGCGTTCAGCGTCAGCGCGCCGGAGCGCAGCTTGCCCTCCGGTTTCAGCGTCAGCGTGGTCTGATCGAGGCTGTCGCGCGGCTGGTTGTAGAAACCCAGCTTGTACAGCGCACTGTCCTGGTTGAGCCGGAAGTGCTGCTGCTTGAGTTCGACGTAGCCACTGAACTCAAACGGTTTTTTTTCGAACTCGGAGGCGTCAAAGGTGAAATCCTGTGCCTGCGCGGCGCTGGCAGTGAGCAGAAGGGCGATGCCGGCGGCGTAAGCGCGGAGCGGCATCGCTAAGCCTACTTGCGCAGGTCTTCGACGCGCGACAGATAGTTCAGCGTGAACACCTCATCCGGGAAGTCGCGTTTCTTGAGCTGCGAATAAAGCATCACCGATTTGTAACCCTTGAAGAGCGGGCTGTCGGTCTCGACGGTTGCCGGCCGGCGGATGCCGCCGCCGAAATCCTTGATGTCCTTGAAGTAAAGGGTCTTGATCAGCAGTCCGCTGGCGGCGTAAGCCTCGATCCTGGTCGGCAGCACCAGCTTGCGGTCCACCCACATCTTCAGCTTGTCGTAGGCGACATCATTGGTACGCGCTTTCAGGGCGAGGATGTAGGCATCCTTTTGTTCTTCCACACCCTCGGCGTTGTATTCGACCGCATAGTCGACGCGCAGGATGTCGGCATTGTTGAACACGCCGCCAATGATCGACTGCAGGCTGGTGATGCGCACCGGCTTGCCGACGCTGGGGATGTAGAGCCACATGTTGTCCGCCTGCCGCAGTGTGGCGCGCCCCTTGTCGCTTGACGGCGCCAGAAACAGCGCCACCACCTTGTCGCGGCCTTTCTTCACCGAATACAGCACGAACTCCTTCTTGTCGCCGCCGGGCTCGATGTTGATCAGCTTGCGGTACATCTCGTAGGACTCGGGCTCGAGGTTGCGGTCGACTTTCTTGAGGAGTTCGTTGCCGTCGATGGCAGCAATCGCTGGCAGGGCGACGAGCAGGGTCAGCGTGAGTAACAGGCGTTTGAGGTTCATGGCGATTGATCCGGTTTGTTGTTTTGCTTGTGGTCAGACGTGGCGAAGCGCGGTGATCGGGTCCATGCGCGAAGCCTTCCATGCCGGCTGCAGGCTGGCCAGTCCCGCGACCACGATGACGATGACTGAAGTGGTGATGATGTCGGCAGCGCCCAGCGACGGTGCCAGCAGCAGGTCCTGCTGTTGGCCGAAGCTATAGGTGATTTTCCAGATATTCAGTGCGTATATGGCGGCAAGGCTGATGGCGACGCCGATCAGGGTGCCACCGATGCCCAGCATCAGGCCTTCGGCGAGGAACATGCCGAGGATGCGGCGCGGCGGCGTGCCGATCGCGGCGATGGCACCGATTTCACGGATGCGCTCGTACACCGCCATGATCATCACGTTCATCACCGACACCAGCACGATCGAAATCAGCATGATCTTGATCGCCAGCGTCAGCACGTCGATCATCTTGGCGATGTTGGCGAATGGGCTCAGGCGCTCCCAGGTGTGCAGTTCCAGTGCCCGCTGGCCTGTCTTGTTTTTGATTTCCTCCAGAGCGGTTTGCAGTTTTTCGCTGACCTGCTGCAGGCGCTGAGGGTCCTTCAAGCGCACCGCGATTTCGCTGACTTCGGGCTCCGTCATGCGCAGCAGTTCGCGCGCGTCCTCGATGTGGACGTAGCCGTCACGGCCGCCAGGGCCGGTGGCGCTTTCCAGCGTGCCGCGTACCTTGAAGGTCTTGCCGTTGACCGAGCCGTCGCGGTTGGTGGCAACCAGCACGATGGTGTCGCCGGGGCTGACCTTCAGGCCGCGCGCTACCAGTACCGGTATCAACACTTCTCCGCGCACCACCAGCGGCCCGTCACGCACGCCGTCGAGCTGACGGCCGGCCAGCAGCGGCAGCACCGCGGCTTCGGCCTCGGGCTCCACGCCGTTGATGCGCAGGCTGGTGGTTTCGGTGAAGTTGCTGAACATGGCGCCGAACTTCACGCGCGGTGACACTGCTGAGACGGCCGGGTTTCTGTCCAGTGCCTGCTTCACACTCTCGACCATCTGCGGTGCCATGTTCATGTTCAGCGGCAGGCTTTCGATCGACGCGACGTAGCCGCGGCGATGGACCTGCAGATGGCCGAGCATCGAATCGGTGATCTGGCCGATCATCATCTGCTTGAAAGAGCCGCTGATGGCCATGAACAGCAGCACCGCGGCGACGCCAATGATGATCAGCAGCGAGGTCAGCAATGTCCGGCGCTGGTAGCGCAGCAGGTTGCGCGTGGCGAGCTGGATGAGCTTAAGCATGGTTGGTTCCCGGATTCGCGGTGAGGCGCCCGTCCTCGAGGGTGAAGGTCACTTCGGCCTCGCGCATGACTTTCGGGTCGTGTGTCGAAAAGACGAAAGTGGTGCCGAGCTGGTCGCGCATTTTTTTCATTAGCTCGATGATGCGGTGGGCGGTGTCGTGGTCGAGATTGGCAGTGGGTTCGTCGGCGAGCACCAGTTTGGAGTTGGCGACGAGCGCGCGTGCAACCGCGACGCGCTGCTTCTGGCCGCCCGAGAGCTGGTCCGGACGTTTGTGGGCCTGGTCGGCCATGCCGACCGAATCGAGCAGGGCCATGACCTGCGTGCGGCGTTTTTCCGGCGGCCAGTTCTGCACCATGATCAGCGGATATTCGATGTTTTCGTAAGCGGTGAACACCGGGATCAGGTTGAAGTCCTGGAAAATGAAGCCGATGTGGTTGCCGCGGAACGTCGCACTGGCGCTGCGGTCGAGCGACGCGACGTCGGTGTCGAGCACCGAAATGCGCCCCCCGGAGGGATGATCAAGGCAGCCGATCATGTTGAGCACTGTGCTTTTACCGCTGCCGGACGGGCCGACGAAGGCTACGAACGATGCCGGCTCGATGGTGAAGTCGATACCGCGCACGGCCGGTACGTCGACTTCGCCGATGCGGTAGGTTTTGGTAAGTCCTTCAGCGCGGATCAGGCTCATGGGTTCTGGTGATCGGTGAGATGGTTTGGAAGCTGCACTCTATGGGTGTCGGGCGATTACGAATTGATATGGATCAACCAGTGCGCAATCAGGAACGGTCGCGCCGGCCGTGCGCGAGCGGCCAAGCAACAGCCGTTTTGGTCAGAGTTTTCCCGGCTGGAATACGAGGAAATACTGATTCGGCAAAAATACGTGCTCTTCAGTCAACCGGTAACCGGCGCGCTGCAGTTCAGCCTTCACCTGTTCCGGGGCGATGCGCGCGGCTTTGGGTGGGCCTTGCGCTGAATCCATCCTGAAATCGATGACCGCGAGACTACCGCCCGGTTTCAGCGATTGCCGCAATTGCCGAAAATACTGTTCGCGGTTTTCGACGTGGTGATAGACGTCGACGAGGATCACCACATCGGCTTTTTCCGGCAACCGTGGATCACCGGGTTTCGCCTGCACCGCGGTGATGTTTTTCAGGTCTTCGCGTTTGGCGCGGTCAGCGAGGTACTTCACCATGTCCGGTTCGGTATCGAGGCCGTAGACCCGGCCCTGCGGCACCATGTGCGCAAAACGAGCAGAGAAATATCCCGTGCCCGAACCGATGTCGGCGATGATCGAATCCGGTTTCAGTTTCAGCGCCTGGATCACTTCATGCGGTTTTTGCCAGGCATCGCGTTTCGGATCATCGAACACTTTTGCCCACTGTTCGGCACCGCTGAAGCTGTGGTCGTGGGTGTGCGGGGACTGTGCTGCAGCCGGATTTGCAACCAGTAACAGCCCGAGCGCGGCGGCGGGGATGGCACGATGGAACAGCGGATGTTTCATTTGCGCTCCTGATGATGGTGTGACTGTTGCGGACGGGTTCAGTGATTGTGGGTGGAGGTGGCGGGGGCCATTGCGCCGCGCGGACCGCCGGAGCCCATGGCCATGCGCGCGCTCAGGCCACGGTGAAACGCCGCCGGACCGCCCTGTACCAGCTCAGTGACTTCCCCGGCATGGGCCTGCATTGCTGCAACCAGTTTGGCGTCAGTGGAGGTGCGGGTGACGATGGCGCCCTTGTCGGTCATTTTGATCATGGACCTGGTCTTGTCCGCGTTGTCGAAAATCACCGGCAGCGTGGTGCTGAACAGGTTGAATTCGCGACCGTCTTTCAGTCGTCCCGCCATGCTGGCGACATGCGCCTGGATCGATTGCGCCACCTTGGGATCGTCGGATTCGGTGACGGTTGTGATGCCGTCTGGCAGTTTGGTCACGGTGCGTTTGATCTTCGTATTATTGTGTACAAGATCCATCACCAGACCCATGTCAGTGGCCGAGTTGGCGTCCTGTTTGGTCAGCATTGCGGAGGGACCCATGCCGCGCCCCATCATCGGGCCATGACCTGTAGCCCCGTGGTCGTGGCTCATGCCGGTGCCGGCGGATTGCGCGGATGCAGTGGCTGCGGCGAATACCAGTGTCGCAGCGACGGCAATGGCGATCTGGCTGCTGTGTTTCATGTCGTTTCTCCTCGGTTCCGGAAAAGAAGGAGGGGCGGCTGTTGCCGCTCCTCCCGTTGCGGCCTTAGTGCTTGTGCTCTTCGTTGCTGCGGTTGCGGCCCTGCGCGCCACTGTGTTCAGGCAAGGTGATGCCTTTTTCCGTGGCGCGTTTCTGCATCTCGGTGCGATTGGCCGATGCGATCTGCTGGCGTTCTTCCGGGGTTTTTGCGGCGCGCATTTTTTCCTGCATGGCGCTGCGTTCTTCCGGAGTGACCAGTGACTGCGCAGCTTTGGAGCCGTGTTCGCCGTGGCCTTTGGTTTCGCCGTGTTTGGCGTGTTTTTCGCCGTCGTGGTTCATGCCCTGCATGCCGCCTTTCATACCGTGCTGCATGCCCTGGTGCTGGCCGCTCTGCGCACCGTGTTCCATGTTGCCGCGCATCTGTCCCGGTTGGGCATAGGCGGCGGTGACACCGAGGGTCAGTGCGATGGCGATTGCGGTTTTGTTGAGCTTGTTCATGGTCTGTTCCTTTGCAATGATTGTGGAGGTTATGCCGGATTGCCCTTGGTCGTCCGGTTGCAGTGGCTCCGGGCTTTCCTGACGTCCTGATTAACGCATTAGCCTGTAAATCAACTGTTACCGGCAAGCTGCTTTTGGTATCGCAGTTTTGCAGTCCGCAACGCATTGATACACTGCGATACAATTTTTCCGGCCGGCGGGTCACTCCTCCGGTATAAACATCGCATGACCACCCCCGACCACATCCTGGTAGTGGATGACGACACGGAGATCCGCAACCTGCTGCGCGAGTACCTGCAGCAGCAGGGTTACCGCGTCACCGTGCTTGCCGACGGCAGGGGGCTGCGTGCGGCGGTGGACACGGTGCCGCCTGACCTGGTCATCCTGGACGTTATGCTGCCCGGTGAAGATGGTCTGACGTTATGCCGGGAATTGCGTGCGCGTTCGGGGGTGCCGATCATCATGCTCACCGCGCGCGGCGAGGAAACCGACCGCATCGTCGGCCTTGAACTGGGTGCCGATGATTACATCGCCAAACCCTTCAGCCCGCGCGAACTGCTGGCGCGCATCAAGAGCGTGTTGCGCCGCACGCGGGCCTTGCCGGAGAACCTGAGGCAGGAGGAATCCGGCGTGTTCCGTTTTGCCGGCTGGACACTGGATGCGGCGACCCGCAACCTGACCTCGCCCGAAGGCGTGGTGGTGGCGCTGAGCGGAACCGATTTCCGTTTGCTGAAAATATTCGTTGACCATCCCAATCGCGTGCTGACCCGCGACCAGTTGATCGACCTGATGCTGGCGCGCGAGGCCGGACCGTACGACCGTGCGATCGACGTGCAGGTCAGCCGGCTCCGCCAGCGCCTCGGCGAGGACGCAAAAGAGCCGGCGATCATCAAAACCGTGCGTGGCCAGGGCTACGTGTTTGCAGCGCATGTCGAGGCGGGCACGCGATGAACCTGCTGCCGCGCTCGTTGTTCAGCCGGTTGGTGCTGGTATTGCTCGGGGGATTGCTGACCGCGCAATTGCTGAGTTTTGCCGTGCACATGCACGACCGCGGTGAGTTGCTGGCACAGGCCAGCGGCATGCAGTCGGCGCAACGCATCGCCGACATCGTGCGCCTGCTCGACACACTGACGCCGGCGGAGCGCCTGCGCATCGTCAAGGTCATCAGTGCGCCGCCGTTGACAGTGGCACTGGATCGCGCTCCGCTGGCTGTGCCCGGCACAGAAACTGCAGCCGGCGCAAGGGCGATGCTGTTTACCACGCTACTGCGGCAGTTTCTCGGCGATCAGCGGCCGGTGGTGGTCGGCATGGCCGAGGGCACACCATACCGAACGGGAGAAGTGCACAACAGGCGGCGCGCCGGTGAGGATGATGGGCATGAATGGATGCCGCCGATGATGCGTCACAATGCCATGGCCGGTAGCGGCCCGGCGTTCGTTGCACAGGTGCGGCTGCAGGACGGCACGCTGGCGACATTCGATGCGCGCCAGACGCTGGCCACCGAAAACTGGCCATATCGCGTTCTGCTGAGCATTGCGCTGCTGCTGGCTGCGGTGATCGTGGTGTCTTTGATCGCGGTGCGCTGGGCAACGAAGCCGCTGAAAACGCTGGCCGACGCGGCGGATGAACTGGGCAAAAACATCAACCGCCCGCCGCTGGCGGAAACCGGGCCGACCGAAGTCGCCAGCGCGGCGCGCGCTTTCAACACCATGCAGTCGCGGCTGGCCACGTACCTGCGCGAACGCACCCAGGTGCTGGCGGCGATGTCGCATGACCTGAAAACGCCGATCACGCGGCTGCGGCTGCGTGCCGAACTGCTGGAAGATGCAGAATTGCGCGCCAAGTTCGGCAACGACCTGCAGGAAATGGAAACGATGGTG
>JBBQAO010000069.1:0-19809 GCA_038316355.1 Burkholderiales bacterium | reverse complement strand
TAGGTCTTGCGCGTGTGCAGTGCCGGGTTGATGACGTGTGAGGGGCTGACATTGATCAGGGTGTAGCCGTCGGGTGCTGCGCTGGCGACGGTTTCGGTGCCGATCAGGCCGCCGGCGCCCGGTCGGTTGTCGACGACGATGTTGGTGCCGAGGAGTTTGCCCATTTCCTCGCCGATTGTGCGTGCGAGGGTGTCGCCAGTGCCGCCCGGTGCCAGGGGCACGATCATGCGGATGACTTTGCTCGGATAGCTCTGCGCCGCTTTTTGTGCATCAGCCAGCGTGGGGGCGAGCGCGAGCAGCGTGCCGGCAACTGCGGTCAGGATGGGGTTCAAGGTGTCTCCGGTATCACATTCATGGGTCGGCCGAGCCGGCGCTTTGCTACTTGGCCGCGATGGGTTTCACGTTCCCGCAATCACTGGCCACCCACTTGCCCTGCGCGTCCATGGTCATCTGTTCCGGCTTGCCCTTCGCCTGACTCGTCATGTTCATTTTCATGGAGTAGGACTCGGGATTGTGTTGGGTGACTTCACCTTCGCCGGATGACGGCGGTTTGGTGCAGGTGAACTTGAACTTGGTGGTGTTGCCGCTTTTCTGCATCTGTTCCTGTTTGCAGTCGCCTTGGGTCTGCGCCGGGGTTTCGTTGCGCGCCGCCATTTCCTTGGTGATGCAGACGCGGACGGCCATGCCGCCGCCTGCTGCGCCGGGCGCCATGTTGACGCCTTGCTGCGCCATCATTTTTTTCATCTGCTTGCGCTGTTCCGGCGACATCGAGGCCATCTGTTTCTGCATCTGCTCCATCGCAGCAGCCATTTTTGCGCCGGATTCACCGCTGCCGCCCATCTTGTTGGTGATTTCCCACAGGCCGGGTTTCATGGTCTGAGCCGCGGCCGGCGTTGCGATCAGGCCGAAGCAAACGATGCCGGCAAGGCTGATGCCCAGGTATTGGCTGAATGGCAATTTACGCATGGTGTTCTCCCTCGGTGATTAGTGATTGGTCGCAGGCTCTCGGGAGCCCGGTGCAGGTTTGCCGTTCCACGGCTCAATGCGGCGGATGGCTGCGCCTGCCGCGTCTTCTGCGCGCTGGATATCGTATTGCCGTTGCAGATTCATCCAGACTTCTGCCGAGGTGCCGAAAAACCGTGCAAGGCGCAGTGCGGTATCAGCGCTGATGCTGCGCTGTTCGCGAACGATTTCGTTGACGCGTGCCGGGGTAACTTCCAGTGCGCGGGCGAGTGCATTGCTCGACAGCCCCAGCGGATTCATGAATTCCTCCCGCAGTACTTCGCCGGGGTGAATCGGGTTCAATTTTTTGCTCATGACTAAAACCTCTCAGTGGTAATCCACAATCGCTACATCCTGCGGCCCCGTTGCGGTCCAGACAAAACAAATGCGGAACTGGTCGCTGATCCGAATGCTGTGCTGCCCGGCGCGTTTGCCCCTGAGGGCTTCCAGCCGGTTGCCGGGTGGTAAGCGCAGATCCTGCAGTTCATGTGCTGCGGCGAGATAACTCAATTTGCGGCGGGCGGCGGGCTCGAAGTTCACGAACCGCGGAACCCGTTTGCGATTGAACAGGCTTTCGGTGTCAGCGCATTTGAAAGACCGGATCATCGGAGCAGGCTATATCGCGACTCGATACAAGTCAAGTGGCCCACATGCACCTGCGCGGATTCCGCTGTATTCTCCCGGTCATTCTTGTCACCATTCACCATCAAGCTGCTTCAGACGCAGCAATCACTTCCACGCATCCCAAGGAGAGGCTCATGGCCCAGGCTGTCACCATCGCTGTTCAGCAGAACGTTCCCGAACTGAACTACCGCGTTGTTCCCGACATTTTTCAGTTGCCGGAGGGTGTGAACTTCGGACCTTGTTCGGCCGTGGCGGTACGGGCCAATGGCAACATCCTCGTCTTTACCCGCAGCGAACATGCGCTGATGGAATTCAACCCGCAGGGCATGTACCTGCGTTCGCTCGGCCGTGGCGTGTTCGATAATCCGCACGGCCTCAGGCTCGATGCGCAGGGCAATATCTGGGTCACCGATACCGTTGCGCACATTGTCGTGAAGATGACCGCCGAAGGCCGCATCCAGATGGTACTGGGCGTGAAAGGTCGAGCAACAGACTGGCATCAGGCCGGGCATCTGCGCTGCTTCAACGAACCCAACGACATTGCTTTCGGACCGAAGGGCGAGGTTTACGTGACGCAAGGCCACGGCAAGGGCGAATCGCGCGTCATCAAGTTTGATGCCGACGGCAATTTCCTCACGACCTGGGGCGGCGAAGGCAAGGGGCCGGGCGAGTTCAACCAGCCGCATGCGGTGATTACCGACAGCAAGGGCCTGGTGTACATCGCCGACCGTTCCAACCAGCGTCTGCAGGTGTTCGATGCCGACGGAAAGTTTTTGCGTGAGAAATCACATCCGGGCACACCCTGCGGCCTGTGCATGATGAGTGACCAGAAACACATCATGATGGCGCATGGTCATGCCGGCCGCATCATGAAGCTCGACATGGAGCTGAATCTGCTGGCGGCGACAGGTGGCCAGGGCAAGGGCCCGAATCGTTACGGCGAAGCGCATTACCTCGCGCTCGATGCGCAGGACAATATCTACGTAGCGGATTCGCTGAACTGGAATGTGCAGAAACTGGTCAAGACTTAGATTATAAATAAGTATTTGATTTTATTGGTATTTCTTAAAATCAGGGCCGCCGCATTGCTGCGGCCCTGATTGCTGCAGCGAAGCTCAGCGGCCAAAAAATTTCTTCACTGTATCGTCGGCCACCTGCTGCAGGAAGGCGGCGTCTTCCTTGCTTACTTTGCCGTAATAGTCGTAGGTATTGCCGACCGGCGACTTCCCGTAGAGGCTGGCATAGACCGTGCTGGCCGCGAGATAGACGCCGAGCTCCGTGGGATGGCTGCCGTCGTAGTCCTGGTGCAATTTGATCTCGGGCCGACGGCGGTAGGCTTCCTCGAAGGCCAGTCCCGCCGGGATTACCAGCGCGCCGATCTCGTTGCCTATGCTGACATACATCTCCTCGGTCTTGCGCATCATCTCGGGGCTCGCCCGTTTGCTCGGCTTCACATGCGCCTGGGTCATGTACAACGCAGTCGTAGCGCCGCGTTTTTTGATCACCTCGTTGAACTCGATCACCGTCCGGCGAAAATTCGCGCGTTTCTCATCAGACAGCGCATCAGTGCTCTCGCTGGCCAGAATCACCACCTCCCACGGCTCCTTGACCCCCAGCTTGCCCGGCTCGGTCAGTGACTCAATGCTGTGGTGGGCGAGTGGTGAGCCGGCGATGGTGGCCGCCTTGTATTGGAATGGCTTGGCCCAGACGGGATCGGCGGCCAGTGCGATGCGCCGCGTGTAGAAATGCACGCTGCCGCTGTAGTAAAAATAACTGTTGCCGACGAACAGTACCCGCTTGGGGGTGTCGACCTGCGGCGCCTTGATGGCCGGGTCGGCGGCCTGGGTAACAGCAGCGAGCAGGAATGCAGTCAGAAACAGCAACGACTTCGCGGCGGGTATTATGCGGTGCTGCATGGTGTCGCTCCTCTTTTTATGGTGATTGGCGGATTGCCGTATTCAGTGGTCGCCGGTGATAGGCGCTGCCGCAGTTCTCCTGCGGCGACCCGGGCCGAGGCGGCCATTTCCCTCGCCATGATCGCGCTGCGGCCGGTGTAGTTGGCTGGATCCAGCGCGGCGCGCAATGCCGGCTCACCGACGGTGTTGCGTACCTGGTCGTCTTTGAGCAGCAGGTCTGTCAGTGAGGCGCCGCTGGCTGAAGCTTCCGCGATGGCGTGGTGCAATACATCATGCGCATGGCTGCGGCCGATCGCCGGAGCGAGAACCATCATCAGGTTTTCAGCAGCGATGAACGGCCCGGAAATTTCCAGGTTCTGCCGCATGCGTTCCGGCACGAGGCGAATGCAGTCGAGCAAGGCGTTGATTTCCTCGATCAGTTCGTAGGCCATCGGGCAGATGCTGTCCATCAGGCCGTAAAGCATCTGGTTGTTGGCGACGTCGCCTTCGTGGGTGGGCTGCATGGCTTCCAGCGCCAGCGGCACCTGGCTGCGCAGCCGTGCAGCGACGGCAATCACCTGTACGGCCACCTTGGAGTTGACCTTGTGCGGCATCGTGCTGGAGCCGACAACTTCATCGCCGAGGTCTTCGTACACCTCACTGATTTCGTCAGACATCAGGATATAAAACTCGCGGGCGATTTTCGAACAGCTGGCGCTGAACAGGGCCAGCAGCAGTACGTACTCGGCGACATGATCGGTGCCGGCCCGGGTGGGCACGGTCATCGGCTGCAGGCCCAGCCGCTGTGACAGCCGGCGGTTGATTTCGGGGCCGTGCTCGCCAAAGGCATGCATGGCGCCGATTGCGCCGCCCCACAGCGAAAGAAAGACGCGCGGTTCGGCGCCGGTCAAGCGGTCGCGATGGCGCAGAAGTTCCTCAATCCAGCCGGCAATCTTGAGGCCGAAGGTGATCGGCAGTGCATGCCGGTGATTGGTGCGTCCGGCAGTGAGCATGTCCGCGCTGCAGTCGGCGAGGGTTGCGAGTTTATCGAGCAGGTCGCCGAGGCGAACCATGAACGCGTCATGGGCGCGGCGCATCAACAGCGTGCGCCCGGTCTGCAGTACGTTCTGGGTGGTGGCGCCCCAGTGCACGTAACCGCCGGCGTCGCCCGTGCAGGCCTTGCCGAGTGCGCGTGCGAGCGAGAGGATGGGCGCGCGTGTTCGCGCCATGTCGGCGGCGAGCGCGCTTTCATCGATCGCGTCGAAATTGGCCTTGTGCCTGATTTCCAGCGCAGCAGCCCCGGGAATGATGCCGAGACCGGCCTGGACTTCGGCCAGCGCGGCTTCGACATCGAGCCATGACTGCCAGAGGCTGCGCCGCGTGAACAGCGCCCTGATTTCGGCAATGCCGGGCCGGCCGGTGACGGTATCCATCAGGAGTGAATCACATTCGAATGTTGGTGCGACGGACAATGACATTGCGGCGCCGATCACGGCTGCACGGCGTCAGCAGACGAAGGCTGCCGTTATTTGACTTTTGCCTCTGAGCGTTTGACCACGTCAGCCCATTTGGCGGTATCAATGCGAATCAGTTCAGCGAATTGTTCGGGTGTACCTGCGATGGGGGTGGATCCGAGCGGGGCGTAGCGTTCGTTCACGGTTTGTGATTTCGCGGCTTTTTGCATTTCGGCATTGAGACGGGTGACGATGGCTTTGGGCACGCCGGCCGGTGCGATGATGCCGCCCCAGGTTGTGACTTCATATCCGGGCACGCCGGAATCGGCGACGGTCGGCAGGTCGGGGAAGGCCGCCACCCGCTGCAGGCCGGTCACGGCGAGGCCACGCAGTTTTCCGGATTTGATGTGCGGCGATACGCCGTTGATCGGATCGAAAATGAGCTGCACGTTGCCGGTGATCACATCGAGCGCGGCCTGCGCACCGCCCTTGTAGGGGATGTGCAGAATGCGGGTGTTGGTCTTGATCTTGAAATACTCGCCAGCGAGATAACCGATGGTGCCGGTACCGGCAGAAGCGTTGCTCAGTTCGCCCGGTTTTGATTTTGCGAGATTGACCAGATCCTTCACGTTCTTGACGGGCAGCGTCACCGAGCAGGCCAGCATCAGCGGCGCCTGCACGCCCTGAGAAATGGGCTGGAAGTCTTTGGCAACGTTGTACGGCAGGTTCGGAGTGACACTGACATTGATCGACAGCGGGCCGGCGCCGGCATAACCAATGGTGTAACCGTCTGGTTTGGCCTGGGCAATCAGCTGCATGCCGATCGCGCCGCCGGCTCCGGGACGGTTGTCCGCGACGACCTGCTGACCGAGTTGTTTGGCAAGTTCTGCAGCGTAGATGCGTGCCGAGATGTCGGTTGCACTGCCGGAAGCAAACGGTACTAATAGACGGATGGGGCGATCGGGATATTCCGCGGCCGCTGGAACAGTGAATCCGCTGGCGCAGGCCAGTGTGATGACAATGCAAGTGGATTGAATGGCTGGGCGTGACATGTCCGGTTCCTCCGAAAGTATTGTTCAAGGCCGGCTCTGGTAACGCGCTGTGGCCGGCTGCAAATTCAGTTTAATCAAACTAGTTGTTAAGCAAATTAGAATTAGTTGATAATAAGTTCAGTATTTCGCAACAGTGTAAAAATAACTGTTAATAATCAATTAATTAAACGATACCCAACGTTTCATGGTGAACATCCGGGCCCTGCGCCTGTTCCGGCTGGTCGTATCCACAGGTTCACTGACAGCCGCGGCGGAGAAGATGAGTCTCAGCGCGCCTGCGGCAAGCCGCTTGATCACGATACTCGAAGCGGAAACCAGGCTGCAGTTGTTCAACCGTACACGCCGCCGCCTGACGCTGACCCGGCAGGGTGAAATTTTTTACCAGGAAGCCGAACACATACTGGCGGGGTTCGACGAGATTCCGCGCATCGTTGCCGATATCCGTTCGCGCTCGCAGGGGCAGCTGCGACTGGTTACTGCACCACGGATCGGCCAGGGGCTGGTGTCACCGGCGCTGGCCTTGTTCCGGCAGGCGCACCCAGGGATACGCGTCACGGTGGACATGCAGTCGCGCTTCGGCATTGAAAGCAGTCTGGGTACGCGACTGTACGACCTCGGTATTATTTCTCTGCCGGTGTCGCACCCGCTGGTGGAACTTGATAACCGGCCATTGTTTCGGGTGCGGGTCGAGGCGATGCTGCCGGAAAAACACCGGCTTGCCGGAAAGATTTCTGTTACTGCGCAGGATCTCGCGTCGGAGTCGCTGCTGGGATTGTGGCCGGGCCAGCGCTGGCGTCAGCAAGTGGATGATTTTTTTGGTTCAGACGGGGTACGTCCGCAGTATGCGGTTGAAACCCGGTCATCGCTGATGGCCTGTCAACTGGTGCGCGACGGAGTTGGTGTCGCCATACTCGACCGGATCTGTGCGCAGGCGATTGATCTGCGTGGCATCGTCATGCGGCCTCTGGAGCCAGAACGCTGGATACTGTTCGGCTATGTTTATCAGGCACGGCAGCCGCTGGGCCCCAACGCCCTGGCCTTTCTCGATTGCCTGCGCCGTGTGCTCGAGCAGTTTCGCGCGGCCCATCCCGAGAACGCGGCTTCGGTGGTATTGGCAGCACCCGATGCGTCGGTGTAGCACGGATTACAATCCGTGTTGATGACCAATTTCCCGGGTAATTTTGACTATGTGATCATCGGTGCGGGCAGCGCCGGCTGCCTGCTGGCGAACCGGCTGTCCGCTGACCCGGATGTCAGTGTGTTGCTGCTGGAGGCAGGCGGACGCGACAACTGGCACTGGATACACATACCGGTCGGTTATCTCTACTGCATCGGCAATCCGCGCACCGACTGGTGTTACCAGACAGTCCCCGAAGCGGGACTCAATGGCCGCGCCATCAACTATCCGCGCGGCCGCGTGCTCGGCGGTTCATCGTCGATCAATGCCATGCTCTATTTGCGTGGTCAGGCCCGCGATTACGATGCCTGGGCACAAATGACCGGCGACAGCCGCTGGTCGTGGCAGAACGTGTTGCCCGCATTCATGGACATCGAAGACCACTGGCGCGGTGCCGATGAAAAACACGGCGCGGGTGGTGAGCTGCGCATCGAGACGCCGCGCGTGCAGTGGGACATCATTGATGCTTTCCGTAATGCCGCCATCGAATCCGGCATTCCGGCGACGGAGGATTTCAACCGCGGTGACAACTTCGGTGTGTCGCGGTTTGAAGTCACGCAGAAAAAAGGCCTGCGCTGGAGCGCGGCAAAAGCATTCCTGCGGCCGGTGATGAATCGCCCCAATCTGAAAGTCGTCACTGGTGCGCTGGTGAAAAAACTGCGGTTCGAAGGCAGGCAGGTGCGTGGTGTCGAATTTTTTCAGGGCAATGAAGCCGTGTTTGCCGCCGCGCGGCGCGAAACCATACTATCGGCCGGCGCCATCGGCAGTCCGCAGATACTGCAACTGTCGGGCATCGGGCCCGGCGCCTTGTTGCAGCAGTTGGGCATCCCGCTGGTGCACGAACTGCCGGTGGGCGACAACCTGCAGGATCACCTGCAATTACGTCTGGCGTTTCGCATCCAGAACGCGCTGACGCTGAACACCATGCTTGATTCGTGGTGGGCAAAAACCAAAATGGCGATGGAGTATGCGTTTAAACGCAGCGGGCCGCTGAGCATGCCGCCGTCGCAGCTCGGCGCGTTCGCCAGATCTGATCCGGCACAGGTCACGGCCAATCTCGAATATCACATCCAGCCGATTTCGCTGGACCGTTTCGGCGCGCCACCGCATCCGTTCCCGGCGTTCACTGCCAGTGTCTGCAACCTGCGGCCGAGCTCGCGCGGCTCGGTGCGCATTACCTCTGGTGATCCGCGCGCGCATCCAGCGATTGCGCCGAATTACCTGGCCACGGTGGAAGACCGCAAAGTTGCGGCAGAAGCGATTCGCCTGACTCGCCGCATTGTCAATGATTCCGCCGCGCTGAAACCCCATGCGCCGGAGGAATTCATGCCGGGGCCGCAGTACCAGACCGAAGATGAACTGGTGCAGGCGGCAGGGCAGATCGGCACCACGATTTTCCATCCAGTCGGTACCTGCAAAATGGGGCGGGCGGATGATGTGTCGGCGGTGGTCGATCCGCAACTGCGGGTGCGCGGCATCAGCGGACTGCGGGTGATCGACGCGTCGGTGATGCCGAATATCACATCGGGCAACACCAACGCGCCGACGCTGATGATCGCGGAACGCGGCAGTCGTATGGTGCGGGCTTCATGACGTGATGCCGGCGAAACATGATGCCGGCGAAAGCCAGCATCCAGCGGAATGTCGTTCTGTGTGAGTATGGTTGCCGGACTCCGGCTTGCCCTCCAAGAGGACTTCCTTCGGGGCGCGCCGGGGTGACGAATTGGTTTTAATAATTTGATAATGGCTGTTTAATGGTCATTCAAGGAGGAGCACCATGAAGGCGATTCAAAAAACCGTAGTTCTGACCATAGCCGCTGCACTGGCCGTATCCGGCGGCATGGCCCATGCCCAAAGCGCCTGGAAACCCGAGCGCAACATCGAACTCATCGTCGGCTCCAGCCCCGGCACCGGCACTGACCGCACGGCGCGTTTGATGCAGAAAATCTGGCAGGAACAGAAAGCCCTGCCGGTGCCGACCGTCGTGATCAACAAGCCCGGTGCCGGCGGCGCGGTGGCCTGGGCCTATATGGTGCCGAAAGCAGGTGACGCGCACTTTCTGCAAGTCACCTCATACAACATTGTCACCAACCACATCAGCGGGCGCAGCGCGCTGAACCATACTGATTTCACACCACTGTCGCTGCTGATCAGCGAATACATCGGTTTTGCGGTGAAGGCCGATTCACCATACAAAACCCTCGCTGACTTGGCCAAAGCACTGCGCGAAAACCCGGAGTCGGTGCCCATCGGCACTTCCAGCGTTGCCGGTGGTGCGAACCATATTGCGGCGGCCCTGCTGGCCAAGGCTGCGGGTGCAGACTTGAAAAAGCTGAAAGTGGTGATCTACCCTGGTGGTGGCGAGGCACTCGCGGCCACCCTCGGTGGTCACGTCGCCCTGTGGGTCAATTCAGCCTCATCCATTGCTTCGCCGTATGCGGCCGGCACGATACGGCCGCTGGCGATAGCGGCTCCGCAGCGTTTGCCCGGCGCGCTGGCCAATCTGCCGACGGCGAAGGAAGCGGGGCTGAATGTGGTGGCCGACAACTGGCGGCTGGTGATTGCGCCGAAGGGCCTCAGCGCGGCGCAGGTCACCTATTGGGACAATGCTTTCAAAACGCTGACCCAGAGCAAGGACTGGAACGACGACCTTGCCGCTGCACAGATGACGAACAGCTATCGCAACAGCGCTGACACCACGCGCTATATCAATGAAGAATACGGTGATATCAAGGCTATCCTGACCGAACTGGGATTGGCGAAACCGCCTATGAAGTAAGCGTTTGATTCAGATCAAGCCGGCGCGGGCTCGAGCGCGCGTGTGGTGATTGCCAAACAAGTAGCCTGCGTGATGCGTGATTTGCCCCCGAGTGCAGGTTTGAACCTGATGGTGTTGTGTTGCGGATTGCTGTTTTCGAATGTCGTGGCTGCGCAATCGCCGAAGTCGGGCGAGCAGGTTTACAAGGAAGTGTGCATGGTTTGCCATGCCGCCGGTGTGGCCAACGCGCCGAAGTTTGGCGACAAAAAACTGTGGGCGCCGCTGATTGCCGAGGGGCAGGCGGTGCTGACGGCGCATGCCTGGGTGGGGGTGCGCGGCATGCCGGCCAGGGGCGGCAATCGCAATCTGTCGCTGGATGAGTTTTCGCGGGCCGTGGCCTACATGGCACGTGCCGCCGGTGGCGCATGGAAAGACCCGGAAGCAAAAATGCTTGCCGGCATCGGGGCAGAAGAGAAAAAATGCATCGAGCAGTTGAAAGTCAAAAAATGGGCGTTACGGCGCTGCTCAGGCTTCCGGCGCCGGTTTGTTGTCCGCAACCCGTTCAATGACATGCCGGGTCATGCCCAGCGCCAGTTCCTGCTCGTCGATAAATACCCGGTCCGGTTTGTCGCCGCGCAGCAGCCCGGCTTCCTCGTCGCTGTGTGTGCGGGCAACGATTTCGATGGCCGGGTTCAGCATTCGGGCGATTTCAATCATTTTGCGCGCGCGTGCGGCATCGGGAGTGGCTATGACCAGCATTCGCGCGCGGGCGACATGGGCCTGGATCAGCACCGCCGGTTCGGCAGCGTCGCCGGATACTGCGGGGATTCCGTTCTTGCGCAGGTGTTCGACGGTCTCGCGGTTCTGCTCCGCGACGACGACCGCAATGCCGCGTTTGACCAGCGCTTCACCAATGCGCCGACCGACGCGGCCGTAACCGACCACCAGCACATGGCCCGTCAGCAGGTTCTGGTCGGTGGTCATCGGCAGTTCAGCCAGCGGGTCGTCGGGCCGTTCCATCGCGCGGGCGAGGCCGGAGCGCGAGCGTATCCATTTTTGCAGCGGTTCGATGGCGCTGAACACCAGCGGATTGAGTGCGATGGAAATCACCGCGCCGGCGAGGATCAGGTTCTGGCCTTCGGGCGGTAGCAGCTTCAGTGATACGCCGAGGCCGGCGAGGATGAATGAAAATTCGCCGATCTGCGCCAGGCTGGCTGATACCGTCAGCGCGGTGTTCAGCGGATAACGGAAGGCGATCACGATCAGGAAGGCCGCCAGTGTCTTGCCGATGATGATGATGGCGACGACCATCAGCACGCGCAACGGTTCGTCGATCAGCATTTTCGGATCGAACAACATACCGACTGAAACAAAGAACAGCACGGAGAATGCATCGCGCAGCGGCAGGGATTCTTCGGCGGCGCGGTGGCTCAGTGAGGATTCGCGCAGCACCATGCCGGCGAAAAAGGCGCCCAGCGCGAAGGACACGCCGAACAACTCGGCTGAACCGTAGGCGATACCCATCGCGGCGGCGATCACGCACAGCGTGAACAGTTCGCGCGAGCCGGTGCGCGCGACCTGCCACAGGATCCACGGAAACAGGCGGCGGCCGACGACCAGCATCAGCGCGACGAACAACGCGACCTGGCCCAGCGCCAGGCCCAGCGTGGTCCAGACGTTGCGTTCTTCGGCGCCGGAGCCGACCATGCCACGCGCGTCACCGCCCAGCCATCCGGCGAGCGGGGGCAGCAGCACCAGCACCAGCACCATGACCAGGTCTTCGACCACCAGCCAGCCGACGGCGATGCGGCCGTTCATCGATTCGAGTGCGCCGCGTGCTTCCAGCGCCTTGAGCAGCACCACCGTACTCGCCACCGACAGTGCGAGGCCGAATACGATGCCGGCGCCGAGGCTCCAGCCCCACAGGTATGAGATGCCGAGGCCCATCGCAGTGGCGGCGGCGATCTGCACGATGGCGCCGGGCAATGCGATCTTGCGCACAGCCAGCAGGTCGTCCAGCGAAAAATGCAGGCCGACGCCGAACATCAGCAGGATCACGCCGATTTCAGCAAGTTGTGCGGAGAGAGAGGCGTCAGCGACAAAACCCGGCGTGAACGGGCCGAGCAGCACGCCGGCAAACAGATAACCGACCAGCACCGGCAGCTTGAGGCGGGCGGCGATGAGGCCGAAGATCAGCGCCAGCCCGAAGGCGGCAGCGATGGTGGTAATGAGACTGATGTTGTGCGGCACGCAGTGATTACCCTGAATTACTTTTCCTGTGATCCTGCTTATACATAACACAGCACACAGCATCCAAGATGCGGTGTGCGGCCAGGCTATTTTTCGCCGGAAATGCTGCGTGCGCTGGCCGGCGTGTAGATGCTTATGGAATAGAGCGCGGCAGTCGCGCTTGGTTCAGAAAAAAATCCGAGGCATGTGTTGCGGCTGTGGCGGATGGCGGCGGCACCCGCCGTTGCTGGCGGTACCGCCGCGTTCGTTTTTAACTAATTGTTTTTAAACAATATTCAGAACGCGAAGCGGCGCATGCCGCCGTCGACCGGCATCAGCGTGCCGGTGATGAAGGACGCGAGGGGCGAGGACAGAAACACCGCCAGCGCTGCGAGTTCCTCGGGTTCGCCGTAGCGCCCGACCGGAATGTCGTGCGCGGATTCTTTGGCGCGGAATTCATCCGAGTATTTGCGGCGGATCTGTTCGCTCATGATGCGGCCCGGCGGGATGCAGTTGACCGTGATGCCGTGTTTGCCGACTTCGCGCGACAGCCCCTTGGACCAGGCATGTACCGCGGCCTTGGCCGGGCTGGCGGCGAGCAGCGCATCGGGTTCGGATTTTCCGGAGATGTTGATGACGCGGCCCCAGCGGTTCTGGATCATGTCCGGCAGCACGGCGTGGGTCAGCTGTCGCACGCGGGTGAAATTCAGCGTGATTACGCTGTCCCATTCTTCCTCGGGGGCGTCGATGGGGATCGCCGGACGGCTGCCGCCGGCGCTGTTGATGAGGATGTCGACGTGACCGAGTGCAGCACGTGCGGCATCGGCGAGCCGCTGCGGCGCGCCGTCCCGCATGATGTCGCATTCGATGATCACCGGTGCAATGCCGCCGGCGGCAGTGATTTCCTGCGCCAGCACGTCGAGCAGGTTGCGCCGCCGCGCGGCGATGCAGACCAAGACGCCTTCGGCAGCCAGCATTTTGGCGATGGCGCGGCCGATACCCTGGCTGGCGCCAGTGACCAATGCCGTCTTCCCCTTCAGTTGCAAATCCATTAGTGGCAGTCCTTTTGGTTCAGTGATGAGTGATTTTCAAGGCAGTGATGAGCGAGGAGTGATGAGTGATGAGCGAAAGGCGGAGTGAACATGGTTTTCCGCTCATCATTCATCACTCCGCACTCCTCGCTATCCTTTAAGCCATGTCTTCCACGCAATCCACAACTTGCGCATCGGTGTCAGCGACGTGCGGTGAGTCAGCACGCGGTGGCCGTCGGCGCGGATTTCTTCGAGCAGGGTGCGGTAGATTGCGGCCATGATGATGCCGGGGATCTGTGCCTTGCGATCCTGCTTCGGCAGCAGGGTAAAGGCGCGCTCGTAGGTCGCCAGCGCGCGCGCGACCTGTTGTTCCATCAATCCCTGGAAGGCCGCGCCGTGTTCCTGCTGGGCGTTGCCGTGGACGATTTTTGTGGCGTCAAGACCGGCTTTCGCCAGTTCGTCCAGCGGCAGGTAGACGCGGTTGCGCCGCGCATCTTCACCGACGTCGCGGATAATATTCGTTAACTGGAACGCAAGGCCGAGTTCTGCCGCGAATTCCAGTGTGCGCGGATCGCTGTATCCGAAAATCCGCGCCGACATCAGGCCGACCACGCCGGCGACGCGATGGCAATACAGCTTCAGCGTGTCGAAATCCGGATAACGGTTGTATTCAAGGTCCATCGCCATGCCCTCGATGACCGTCAGCAACTGGTCCTGCGTGATCTCGTAGGGTTTGATGATGTCGGCCAGCGCCCGCGTCACCGGATGTTGCGGCTTGCCGTCATACAAACGCGCTACTTCGTCACGCCACCACGTAAGTTTGCTGCGGGCAACTCCCGGATCCGTGCATTCATCAACGACGTCATCGACTTCGCGGCAAAAGGCATACAGCGCGGTAATCGCGCGCCGGCGTTCCGGGGGCAGGAACAGGAAGCTGTAATAAAAGCTCGAACCGCTGGCGGCGGCCTTGTCCTGACAGTACTGGTGGGGATCCGTCATTGGTATCGGTCAGCGGCGATCACGTCACTGACCGCCAGCATTTCCCCTCGCTCAGAGGGACAAGGGAACACTTGAAGCGTAGCAGAGGGGCCGAGGGTGAGGGGGAAATTTGCGGCACCTGGATTCATCAGAACAGGGACCTGGCCAGCATCAGCACCCAGTCCGGTTTGGTCAGCACCGGGCGATGGCGGAACACATCGCCGTCGACCGCGGAAATTTTGCTGAGGATGCGGTCGCCGCCGGCGATGATGGTGCGCATTTCCAGACCGATACGGCCCTTGAGGATATGGCCGAGCGGTTTTCCCGAATACAGCAGTTCACGGCTGCGCTTGACCTGAAATGCCATGAACCGCGACCAGTTGCCGCCGCTGCCGCTGTTTGCGATCTGGGTTTCGGTGATGCCGTATTGCTGCATTTCGTTCTGTGGGAAGTAGACGCGGTCCTTGCGCCAGTCGATGGCGACATCCTGCCAGAAGTTGATCAGTTGCAGGCTGGAGCAGATCGCGTTCGAGTATTCGAGATTTTTTGCGCTGGCCTCACCATAGAGTACCAGCAGCAAGCGGCCTACCGGATCAGCCGAACGGTGGCAGTAGTCGAGCACGGCGGAGTAATCGGCATAACGTTTGGTGGTGACGTCCTGCGCGAAGGCGGACAGCAGGTCGTGGAAAGCATCCAGCGGCAGCTGATGTTCGCGGATGATCGCGGCGAGGTCGGCGAACCACGGGATGCCGGGCGCTTCATGGTTTTCGATGCGCTGCAGTTCGCGGCTGAAGCCGGCCAATTGCGCCAGACGTTCGGCGTCGGAGGCGTCGCCTTCGTCGGCAAAGTCGTCAGCTTCGCGCGCAAAGCGGTAAATCAGGGCCACAGGGCGCCGCAGGCGGCGCGGCAGCAGGATGGAGGCAACAGGAAAATTTTCGTAGTGGTCGACAGCCACGGGATCCGGAAAAGAGAGTGCCATCAAAGGCTTGGCGTGTTTTTATGGGGCGGATTGCCAGCCTGGGGCCATGTCGCTCAAGGCCCAAGTATATTACAATCAAAGGGTTGCAGAAGTGAGCAGAAACGGGCGCCAGAAGCGGGCGTCAAAACAGGCGGCAAGGGGGCCGGCAGGAAGCGGGCCATGTTGCAGCGCGAAAGTGGCGGAATTGGTAGACGCACCAGATTTAGGTTCTGGCGCCGCAAGGCGTGTGGGTTCGAGTCCCTCCTTTCGCACCAGGCCGCCGCTGATTACGAACTTACAGGGAATGATTTGATGCAAGCGAATTTGGAAACGCTGGGCAGCCTGGAACGCAAACTGAGCATTGCGGTGCCGATGGCTGAAATTGACAGCGAAGTGGAGTCGCGGCTGAAACAATTGTCGCGCACTGTGAAAATGGCCGGGTTCCGGCCGGGCAAGGTGCCGTTCAAGGTCGTGGTTCAGCAATACGGCCCGCAAGTGCGCCAGGAGGTGCTCGGCGACACACTGCAAAAAAGTTTCGGTGACGCGGTGAGGGAGCAGAAACTGCAGGTCGCCGGGTATCCGAAATTCGACGCGGCGCCGCCGACCGCCGGTGCCAACGAATTCCACTACAGCGCGACTTTCGAGGTGTATCCCGAAGTGGTGGTCGGTGACGTGGCTAAATCCACGGTGACGCGCCCGACGCTGGAAGTCACGGATGCCGACATCGACAAGACGCTGGAGATCATGCGCAAGCAGCGCGTGACTTATTCGGTGAAAGCGGATGCGGCGGCCAACGACGATCGCGTGACCATGGATTACCGCGGCACCATCGACGGCGTCGAATTCGCCGGCGGCAAGGCCGAGGGGCAGAGCGTGGTGCCCGGCGCCGGCCGCTTCCTGCCGGATTTCGAGAAACAGTTGCCGGGCATGAAGGCCGGTGACAGCAAAAGTTTTGAACTGAAGTTTCCTGACGATTACGCGAGCAAGGACGTTGCCGGCAAAACCGCGGTGTTCGAAGTCACGGTCAGGGAAGTGGCGGCACCGCAGTTGCCGCCGGTGGATGCCGAATTCGCGAAAACCCTGGGCGTCGAAGACGGCGACCTGGTAAAAATGCGCGCCGAAATCCGCGGCAACCTCGAACGCGAAGTCAAGGCGCGGCTGAAAGCGAAGGTCAAGGAGCAGGTGATGGATGCGCTGCTGGCCGCCACCAACATCCAGGTGCCGAGGGCGCTGATTGACATGGAAATCGAACGCTTGCGCGAAATGGCGAAGCAGGACCTGGCTTCGCGCGGCATTCCGGTACGCGACGACATGCCGCTTCCGGCAGATCTGTTCGAGAAACAGGCGCAGCGCCGGGTCAGCCTTGGCCTGATCCTCGGCGAAGTGGTGCGGGGGAACAATCTGCAGGCCAGGCCGGATCAGGTGCGCGCGGCGGTCGAAGAGCAGGCGCAGAGTTACGAACATCCGCAGGAAGTGGTCAAATGGTTCTACCAGTCGAAGGAACGGCTGGGCGACATCGAAGGCATGGTGCTCGAGGAAAATGTGGTGACCTGGGCGCTGGCAACGGCGAAAGTCGAAGACAAGGCGATTACCTTTGATGAACTGATGGGGAATGCGAAATGAAGCGTTACACCGAACCGCACGCAATGATGGAGCCGCAGAGCCTGGGCCTGATCCCGATGGTGATCGAGCAGAGCGGCCGCGGCGAGCGCGCCTATGACATTTACTCGCGGCTGCTGAAGGAGCGGGTGGTGTTTCTGGTCGGACCGGTGAACGAAGTCACCGCCAACGTGATCGTCGCCCAGTTGCTGTTCCTTGAATCGGAAAACCCCGACAAGGACATCTCGTTCTACATCAACTCGCCGGGCGGGTCGGTGTCGGCGGGGCTTGCCATTTACGACACCATGCAGTTCATCAAGCCGGATGTGTCCACGCTGTGCGTGGGGCAGGCGGCGAGCATGGGCGCGCTGTTGCTGACCGCTGGCGCCAAGGGCAAACGCTTCTGCCTGCCGAATTCGCGGGTGATGATTCACCAGCCGATGGGCGGATTCCAGGGGCAGGCCTCGGATATCGAGATTCACGCCAAGGAAATCCTGTTCCTCAAAGGCAAGTTGAACGAGATCATGGCCAAGCACTCCGGCCAGACCGTCGATGCCATCGGCCGCGACACCGATCGGGACAACTTCCTTTCTGCTGAACAGGCGGTAAACTACGGCCTGGTGGACAAGGTTCTGACCAGCCGTGCGGATACTGTCGCGGCGGTCAAGTAGTGCTGGTAAAGTGCCGTAATGGTGCTGGTAGAGTGCAGTAAAGCAGGCCTCCGGGGCGGAATTTTCACCCGTGCCGGCGGTCACAGTGCAACAGTCGACAAAGGGTTGCGGGAATGACCGAAAAAGTAAGCGGTGAAAAGCTGCTGTACTGCTCGTTCTGCGGTAAGAGCCAGCACGAAGTGCGCAAGCTCATCGCGGGGCCGTCGGTGTTCATCTGCGACGAATGTATCGAGCTGTGCAACGACATCATCCGCGAGGAAACCCAGGGTGATCAGGGGACCAAGGGTGCCAAGTCCGACCTGCCGGTGCCGCATGAAATCCGCGATATCCTCAACCAGTATGTGATCGGCCAGGACCTCGCCAAACGCATCCTGTCGGTGGCGGTTTACAACCACTACAAGCGCCTGCGCAGCGTCTCCAAAAACGATGACGTCGAGCTGGCGAAATCGAACATCCTGCTGGTCGGACCCACGGGTTCCGGCAAGACGCTGCTGGCGCAGACGCTGGCGCGGCTACTCAACGTGCCCTTCGTGATGGCTGATGCGACCACGCTGACCGAAGCCGGTTATGTCGGCGAGGACGTCGAAAACATTATCCAGAAGCTGCTGCAGAAGTGCGACTACGACGTCGAGAAGGCGCAGCGCGGCATCGTCTACATCGATGAAATCGACAAGATTTCGCGCAAATCGGACAATCCTTCGATCACCCGTGACGTGTCGGGCGAGGGTGTGCAGCAGGCGCTGTTGAAACTGATCGAGGGCACCATTGCCTCGGTGCCGCCGCAGGGCGGGCGCAAGCATCCGAACCAGGAGTTTGTGCAGGTCGATACCACCAACATCCTGTTCATCTGCGGCGGCGCGTTCGGCGGGCTGGACAAGATCATCCGCGAGCGTTCGGAGAAAAGCGGCATCGGCTTCGGCGCCGACGTGCGCAGCAAGGACAGCCGCAGGGATATGGCGATCGTGCTGCGCGACGTGCAGCCCGAGGATCTGATCAAATACGGCCTGATCCCGGAATTTGTCGGGCGCCTGCCGGTGGTGGCGACACTGGAAGAGCTTGACGAAGCGGCTTTGATGGAAATCCTGACGCAGCCGAAAAACGCGCTGCTCAAACAGTTCCAGAAAATGTTCAGCATGGAAGGTGTCGAACTGGAAGTGCGCGATGCTGCCCTGCGCGCGATTGCCCGCAAGGCGCTGGAGCGCAAGACCGGCGCGCGCGGCCTGCGCTCGATCATCGAGCACACGCTGCTGAACACCATGTTCGATCTGCCGTCGCTGGAAAATGTCGTCAAGGTGGCCGTTGACGAAGGCACCATCCTCAACGACGCGCCCCCGTTGCTTATTTACTCGGACCAGCCCAAAGTTGTCGGATCCAGCGTCTGATAAAGCCGCGGGCGCAGGCGGACCGCGCGGTTGGCCCCACCTTCGGAACAGACGGAGCGGCAGCGGTGACGCTGTCGCAGCGGTCTGTTTCTGGCAGGAGCTTGATTTGGCCGGCCATGCCCCAAACTGCCACATATGTTGCACTCATTTTGACTCTCTCAGGTGATGCCAATGAATGACCAAGTAACGAATGAAATCAGCAAGTTGGAAATGCCCCTGCTCCCGTTAAGGGATGTTGTGGTGTTCCCGCACATGGTCATTCCGCTGTTTGTGGGGCGACCCAAATCGATCAAGGCGCTGGAAACCGCGATGGAGACGGGGAAAAGCATCGTGCTGGTGGCGCAGAAATCCGCCGCCAAGGACGAGCCTGCGCCGGATGATCTCTACGACGTCGGCAGCATCGCCAACATCCTGCAGATGCTGAAACTGCCGGACGGCACCGTAAAGGTGCTGGTCGAAGGCAGCCAGCGCGCGCGCATCCACAGCGTCGAGGACGTCAAAACCCATTTTACGGTGCAGGCGACGCCAATTGCCAGCGATCAGACGACGGACAGCGAAACCGAGGCGATGCGGCGCACGATGATCCAGCAGTTCGATCAGTACGTGAAACTGAACAAGAAGATTCCGCCGGAAATCCTCACTTCGCTGGCGGGTATCGACGAGGCGGGGCGCCTTGCCGACACCATTGCCGCGCATCTGCCGCTGAAACTCGAGCAGAAGCAGGAAGTGCTGGAAATGATCAGCGTCAAGCAGCGCCTGGAGCACCTGCTGAAGGTGGTCGACGGCGAACTCGACATCCTGCAGGTGGAAAAACGCATCCGCGGCCGCGTCAAGCGCCAGATGGAGAAAAGCCAGCGCGAGTATTACCTGAACGAGCAGGTGAAGGCGATCCAGAAGGAACTGGGCGAGACCGAGGAAGGTGCGGACATCGACGAGATCGAGAAGCGCATCAAGGCTGCGCGCATGCCCAAGGAAGCGCGCAAAAAGGCCGATGCAGAA
>JBBQAO010000141.1:0-6863 GCA_038316355.1 Burkholderiales bacterium | reverse complement strand
GCGGGAAACGGTGTACAAACGGGTCATCTCTATCTGTAAAGATGCGATTGATGCGGTCGAGGGTAAGTAAAGCGGCCTTTATAAAACAGAGGTGCGCGAGCTTGGCCAGCCGTGATCGCCGCGGACTTTGACAGCCTCTTAAGCTGAGTTGGTGTTGCGGTGATATGGGGACCGGTGATATGGGGACGCCTAATACTTCTTGTTCATCGTTAACCCTGCGCCGCTGAGTTTACGCTAGGTCGCATCGGCGCACATCCTGAGCCCCCAAGAACAAACGTGGGGTCTTGCAATCCAGCATTCCCCGGCGGCCACTTAAACTCCCCCACCTGAGGGCGCGTAGTCGCGCCTGATTCGTAGCACCCGGCGGCGGGACGTTACTGTTCCCCCTCATCATCGTGAGGGGAGAAGGAGTGAACGTCTTGAAGCCATATTTGCGTACGACGATACAAACGCTGCTCGACAACGGCGCCACGCAGCGCGAGATCAAACGCATGACCGGGGTGGATCGCAAGACGATCCGCCGGTATCAGCGGCAATCAAATTCCCCCGGGGTGGCCACCGGCTCTGGGGCCTCGGAGGCGAAAACTCCCCCACCCCGGCCACCGGCTGCGGCAGGGGCGGGGACGAACGTGGCTGCGCAGCGGACGCCCTCGGCGCGCGAACCGCACCGGGCCTGGATCGAAGCCCAGGTGAGTCCGGGACGCAACGCGGTGAGCATTTACCAGGATTGGTGCGTATTTCGCACCATCGTGTCCGGTGATTTCGCCGAAGCGTGACCGCTGTTTCACGAAAGCGTGACCGCGATTTCGCGCTGAACGTGACCGATGGGGAAGACGTTGCATGAATAGTTAAAGGTAGTCTCGACGCTTTTGAAAGCGGACGGGAATGCGACAAGAAAGACTATCCATGCGTAAGATCCGAGAAGTACTGCGATACCGATACAGCACTGGCCTGAGCCTCGACGCGATTGCCCGGGCACTCAAGTTATCCAAGGGCGTGGTCGCCAAATACGTGCGGCTGGCCAGCCCGCGTAGGGCGCAATAAGCGCAGCGCATTGCGCCGAATAGAGGAGGCGGTGATCCGTAGACTCGATGCAACGCTGGAATCGCCACTACAAGGCAACTTGCAACCGGACCATAAAAAGACTAAATTAAGTCCATCAAAATTCAGGAGCATGCCATGCGCTACTCGACACAGGTCAAACCCATCAGTTACTTCAAGGCCAACGCCGCGGAGGTGCTGACCCATATCGCCGAGCAGCGCGAGCCGCTGATCATTACTCAGAATGGCGAGGCCAAGGCAGTCCTGCAGGACGTCGCTTCGTACGAAGAAACACAGGAGACCCTGGCGTTGCTGAAGATCCTGGCGATTGGCAATCAGGAAGCCGCCGTGGGCAAGTTCAAACCAGTCAGCGAAGTTGTCGCGCGCCTTCGCGCAAAGCGCAAGCCCGGCTGATGGCCGGCAAGCCGGCGACATTACAGGTTCTGCTGACGGCTGGGGCCGAGCGCGATCTCGAAACCCTGTACGACTACGTTGTTCGCAACGACGGCTCTCCCCAGGCCCATCGCCTGCTCGACCGGTTGACGGAAACCGTGAATAACTTGGCGAAATTTCCGGAACGCGGCAGTCATCCCAAAGAACTGGTTGCTCTTGGTATCAAGGAATACCGCCAAGTATTTTTCAAACCCTGCTGCGTAATTTATCGGGTCGTCGAGCGGCGGGTCACCGTCTACCTGATTGTGGACGGACGCCGCGACATGCAGTCGCTGCTTGCGGGTCGGCTGCTCGGGGCTTGAAGGGTTGGTTTCGCCCAGTTTCTGCGCCAATGGGCCATAAACAGCAGAGATTGGCCACAACACGGCCCCCCTTGTCAGATTGTTAACAATCTTCTTGACGACAATAAAGTCGTCAAGCTATGCTTCTGGCACCCTAAATCCTGCCTAAATCCGTTCAGAAACAAGAGGAATTGCTGTGGCTTTCGAAAAACTGATCGAAGAATTCAAGCAAAAAACCGATGAAGCGCTCGCCATGGGTGGGCCGGAAAAGCTGGCCAAGCGCAAGGCCGAAGGCCACCTCAATGCCCGCGAACGCATCGATTACCTGATCGATCCGGACACTTTTATTGAGTCCGGCCGCTTCGCCCGGAGCCACCGCCCCGAGGTCAAACACAAGACACCCGCTGACGGCAAAATCGCCGGCTTTGCCAAGATCAACGGCCGTGAAATCGGCCTGGTGTCGAATGATTTCACCGTGCTTGGCGCATCAAGCGCGGTCATCAACATGAAAAAGATCAAGCATGTGAAGCAGGTCGCGACCAAACGCGGCATGCCGTTGGTGATGCTGGGCGAATCCTCCGGCGCGCGCATGCCCGACCGCATGGGCTCCGCCGGCCGCGCGATCATTGCCCAGGATCCGACGGAGTATCAGCGTTTTCGCGAATCACCGTGGTGTTCAGCCTTGCTGGGCCAGTGCTACGGTTCGTCGACCTGGTATTCCGCGATGTCGGATTTTGTCGTGATGCGCAAGGGCGCGATCATGGCCATTGCCAGCCCCAATGTGACCTCAATCGCCATCAACAAGACGATTGAAGCCGAAGATCTCGGCGGCTGGAAACTGCTGACGGGTGTGTCCGGGCTTGCCGACATGGCGGTGGATACCGATGAGCAGGCGATGGATGCGATCAAGAAATTCCTCTCGTATCTGCCCAGTCATAACATGCTGGCACCGCCGGACGCGCCGGTGCCGGAAGGTTCGGACGATGCCTGCAAAAAAATATTCGATATCCTGCCCGAGTCGCGCAACAAGGTGTACGACGTGCGCAAGATCGTGGCAGCCGTAGCCGACAAGGATTCCTGTTTCGAGCTGAAGGAACGCTACGGCAAGTCGATCACCACCATGCTGGCGCGGGTCGATGGCAAAAGCACCGGCTTCATCGCCAACAACCCGCTGTTTAAGGGCGGCGCGCTGGACGCTGATGCCGTGCAGAAAGTAATCAGTTTCATGGTGCTTTGCGATTCCTTCAACGTGCCGCTGGTGTTCATGGTTGATGTGCCGGGATTCCTGATCGGCGTCGAAGGTGAAATCCGCGGCATGCCGGGCAAGGTCATTAACTGGATGAACGCGCTGACCCAGGTCACCGTGCCCAAGCTGACCATCATCATGCGCAAGAACTACGGCCAGGCCTTCATCAACATGGCCGGGGGCAAAAATGCCGATGAAGTGGCGGTATGGCCGATGGCCGATCTTGGTTTCATGGATCCCGCGGTATCTGTCAATGTGCTCTACGGCGTCAAACAGCAGGACGACCCGGAAAAATTCGCCAAGCTGAAATCCGAAGTTGAGCGCGATACCTCCGCATGGGGCCTCGCTGAGCTGTATGAAGCGCAGCATGTGCTGGATCCGCGCGACACCCGCGCATGGCTGATCCGCACGCTGGAAGTGCATCGCAAGGGTATGAAAAACGGCGTCAGCGACCATCTGCTGCGCAACTGGCCGACCAGTTACTGAATCGATGACCGGCGAATCGTACGCCGGGAAACTTGCTGGAGGAAGAAATATGCTGCACAGGATCATCATTGTCGTCGTCGCGGCGTTCACCGCCATTGCACCGGTCGCGGCGCAGGATTATCCGGCGCGCCCCGTGCGTTTCATCGTGCCGTTTGCACCAGGCGGCAACACCGATGTGCAGGGCCGGCTGATTGCGCAAAAATTGACCGAACTCTGGAATCAGCAGGTTGTCGTTGATAACCGCGCCGGTGCCGGTGGCACGCTAGGCGTCGAAATGCTCTCTAAAGCGCCGGCTGATGGTTACACCATCGCTTTGGCGTCATTCGGCAATATCCTCGTCGGCCCCAGCCTGTTTCCGAAACTGGGTTATGACCCGTTGAAAGATCTGGCCCCGGTGGTGTTGGTGTCGCAGCCGCCGGGCTTGCTGGTGGTGAATCCGGGGCTGCCGATAAAAAGCGTCAGTGAACTGATTGCCTATGCCAGGGCCAATCCCGGCAAGCTGAATTACGGTTCCGCCGGCAACGGTACCTGGAACCATTTGTTCGCCGAACATTTCAAGGCCTTGACCGGAACCCAGATGACGCACATTCCGTACAAGGGCGCGAATCCTGCCGTCACTGATGTGATGGGCGGACAGATTCAGTTGTCTTTTGCACCATTTCCGCCTGCACTGCCGCAGATCAAGAGCGGACGCCTGCGAGTGCTTGGGGTCACTTCGGCGCAGCGTTCCCCGTTATTGCCCGAAGTGCCGACCGTGGCTGAATCGGGCCTGCCCGGCTATTCGGCTGCGACCTGGTTTGCCGTACTGGCGCCGGCGAAAACGCCGTCAGCCATCATCAGCAGACTCAACCGCGACATCAACACTGTGCTGGTGAAGCCTGAAGTGAGGGCCGCTTTTGCCGCGGACGGTACTGAACCCGCGGGCGGCACGCCCGAGCAGTTAAGGGAATCCATGCGCAGTGGCATCAAACAATGGGGTGATCTGGTGCGCAATCTGGGCGTCAAGCTTTAATCAGGAGCAAGACTATGGTCCGGCAAACGCGGATAGCATTGATTGCCGTCATCGCGTTGATGTGCGCCCTGTCGGCACAGGCAGAAGGGTATCCCGACAAACCGGTACGTCTCGTGGTTCCGCTTGCTCCCGGCGGGACCACAGACATTCTTGCCCGACTCATCGGCCAGAGGTTCACAGAAGAACTGGGCCGTCCGGTGATTATCGACAACCGGCCTGGTGCCGGTGGCAATATCGGCAATGAAACGGTGGCGCGGGCGGCAGCGGACGGTTACACACTGCTGATGGCAAACCCGCCTTTGGTCATTAACCCGAGCCTGGCGAAAACGGGTTATTCGCCACTCAGCGATTACACGCCGTTGTCACTGGTTGCATCCATTCCAGTGGTGCTTGCCGTGCATCCCGCGGTGCCGATGCGGACCGTGAAAGAGCTGATTACGCTGGCAAAGAGCAATCCCGGAAAATACAACTATGCTTCATCCGGCAACGGTGGCGGTCCGCATCTTTCTGCGGCGCTGTTCGCGAACATGGCTGGTGTCAACATTGTTCACGTGCCGTACAAGGGCTCCGGTCCCGCGATGTCTGATCTGCTGGGCGGTCAGGTGCATATGCAGTTTTCCGGTTTGCCGCCACTGCTGCCGTTCATCAAGTCCGGCAGGCTGCGCGTATTGGGGGTGGCGGGGGCCAAACGTTCTGCGGCGCTGCCCGATGTGCCGACGATTGCCGAGGCGGGCGTGCCCGGATATGCCTCTGCTTCGTGGCAGGGCCTTGCGGCTCCGGCAAAACTGCCCAAGGGCATTAGCCGCCGATTACATGACGAAATCCGGAAATTCATCGACGCGCCTGAAATCCAGATCCGGCTGGCCGAACTCGGCGCCGAACCCGTTGGCAGTAGCCCGGACGAATTTTCCGTGTTCATTCGGGATGAATTTCACAAATGGGCACGCGTAATCCGGGAAATCGGCTTACGTGCCGATTGAAATGATGCTTCTGCTGCCGCAACAATCAGAAATCTGAAGGAAATGTAATGGCTTTTGAAGAGCTGATCAAGGAACTTGATGCCCGCAAGCAACGCGCGCTGGGTATGGGCGGGGCGGAGAAACTGGCTGAGCGCAAGGCGCAGGGTTTGCTCAACGCGCGGGAACGTGTGGCCCGTCTGTTTGATGAAGGTTCGTTCAGCGAATCCGGGTTGCATGCCGTGTCGAATCGGCCCGAGGATAAAACCACGACGCCGGCTGACGGCAAAGTGGCGGGTTACGGCCGGGTCAACGGCCGGGAAGTCGCCATGGTGTCCAATGACTTTACGGTCAAAGGGGCATCCAGCGCACAGATCAACATCAAGAAGCTGAAACAGATGAAGGGTGTCGCAAAAAAACGCGGTATCCCGCTGGTATTCCTCGGCGAATCCACGGGTGCACGCATGCCCGACGTGATGGGTGCGGGATCCATTGGTTCCAAGGACGATCCGCAGGAATACCTGCGCATGCGCGAAGTGCCGTGGGCGGCGGGCGTGCTGGGTCATTGCTACGGGTCGTCGGCCTGGTACGGCTCAATGGCGGATTTCTGCGTGATGCGCAAGGGTGCGATCATGGCCGTGTCCAGCCCGCGGCTGATTTCGATGGCCACCGGCAAACAGTGCGACGGTGAGGAACTCGGCGGCTGGCGCGTGCATGCCGATGTCAGCGGCATTGCCGATCAGGTGGTCGATACCGACGAACAGGCGGTCGACGCGATCAAGCAGTTTTTGTCCTATCTGCCATCCAACAACATGCAGCCGCCGCCGGAATATCCTGTTCCGGAGGGTTCGGACGAGGCGATCCAGGATGTGATGAAGCTGATTCCGGAATCGACCAACCAGGTTTACGACATGCGCAAGGTGATCCAGTGCATCGTTGACCGCGGTTCGATGTTCGAAATGAAATCGCGCTTCGGCAAGACCCTGGTCACCGCACTGGCACGGCTCGACGGCAAGTCAGTGGGTATCATCGCCAACAATCCGCTGTTCAAGGGCGGTGCCATCGACGCCGACGCCTGCCAGAAGGTGCAGGCGTTTTTCGTGCTGTGTGATTCCTTCAATATCCCGATCGTACTGCTGGTCGATCAGCCAGGCTTCCTGATCGGCATGGAAGGCGAGCAGAAGGGTGTCACCGGCAAGGTGATGAACTGGCTCAACGCGATGACGCTGGTCACCGTGCCGAAAATTTCAGTAATCGTGCGCAAGAGTTACGGCTTGGCGGTGTCCAACATGGGCGCCGGCGGCAATACCGATGAACTGGCGTGCTGGGTCACCGCCGAGATCAGTTTCATGAAGCCGGACTTTGGTGCCAAGGTGGTGTTTGGTGTC
>JBBQAO010000055.1:0-24151 GCA_038316355.1 Burkholderiales bacterium | reverse complement strand
GCCTCCTGCCGGTTCAGTTTGTCGGCCTTAGTCAGTAATATGTGGACCGCTTTGTTGGTGGGAGCCAGCCAGTCCAGCATTTGCCAGTCCAGAGGTGTCAGCCCGCGTCGAATATCAACAATAACTATCAATAATATCAATGAGTTACGATTAGAGATGTAAGTGCCAATTAACTCATCCCAGCGTTCCTGTTCCTGGCGCGGTACCTTGGCATAGCCGTAACCCGGGAGATCAACCAGCGAACAGTGGTTGCCCATATCGAAAAAGTTGATGGCCTGGGTGCGCCCCGGGGTTTTGCTGACAAACGCCAGCTTGCGGCGATTGGCGAGCGCATTGATCGCCGTGGATTTGCCGGCGTTGGAACGGCCGGCAAAAGCGACCTCGGCACCTTGGTCTGGCGGCATGTCGGTCAGCTGGTGCACGGCGTAGCGAAACTCGAGTTGTGAAAACAGGGACACTGGTGATGATCCTTGGGGCGCGGCGGGTGAGGGGGAGTGCGCCGGGCGGAATGTTATAGAATACAAGCCTTTTTTACGACCGTATGAATCAAGGAGTATGCATGGAACACCGCCATATGAACCGCGACCTGAAAACCTGGCGGCTGCTGGCCGTTGTGGTGGGAGCACTGGCGGCACAAGGCGTGTTGGCCCAGGGCGTGATCAAGGGCGATCCGGCCAAAGCCCAGCAAACCGTCACCCAGGTTTGCGCGGCCTGCCATGCGGCTGACGGCAACAGCGCGATTCCGGTCAATCCGAGTCTCGCCGGCCAGCATCCGGAATACACCTATAAACAACTGATGAATTTCAAATCGCAGGGCGGCAAACCGGCGGAGCGCAACAACGGTGTGATGGCGGGCATGGTGGCCAACCTGTCCGAAGACGACATGAAAAACCTCGCCGCTTATTTTGCAGCGCAAAAAGTCAAGCCGGGCGTGGCGCGCGATGCCAAACTGGTCAAGCAGGGTGAGGCGATTTATCGCGG
This sequence comes from Burkholderiales bacterium, assembly GCA_038316355.1. Taxonomy (GTDB): domain Bacteria; phylum Pseudomonadota; class Gammaproteobacteria; order Burkholderiales; family SG8-41. The sequence goes on along the minus strand of JBBQAO010000055.1, from coordinate 23,170 downwards.
CGGCGTCGCCGGCAAAGGGGTGCCGGCCTGCGCTTCCTGCCACGCGCCCAACGGCGCCGGCATGCCGGCACAGTTTCCGCGGCTTGCCGGCCAGCATGCCGACTACACTTCGACGCAGCTGAAGGCATTCCGTGTCGGGCAGCGCGCCAACGATGCCGCACAGATGATGCGCGGCGTGGCTGCCAAAATGAGCGACCAGGAAATCGCCGCCGTTTCCGAGTACATCGCGGGCCTGCGCTGACCGGTTAAATCGCAAAAATGAAACTGCTGCGCCGGTTCAGGGAATGACCGGCGTTGCCGGTGGCAGCGGCAGGCCGTGTTTCGCAGCAATCCGCCGCAGGCGATCCGGATAATCGGAAATAATGCCGTCGACGCCGAAATCGATCATGCGCGCGATGTCGTGCGGCTCGTTGACTGTCCACACCACTACTTTTAATCCCGCCTGCTCCGCCTCGCGTACGGTTTCACGGGTGACATCGCCGAAATAAGGCGACCATATTGCGCCGCCTGCCGCCTTGATCATCCGTGGCACCGACCCGGAGTAACGGCTGACGTGAAATCCCGCGGTCCACGGCGAAGCGCTGTCGCCGGCGCGGATATTGTCCAGCCAGGCTTGCTGCGCGGTCAGATACACCGTCGCGATCTGCGGTGCCTCCTGCTGCACCACCTGCAGCGTGCGCCAGTCGAAGGACTGGATGGTGACGCGGGACTCCAGTTTTTCCGCGCGCACCAGCGCAATCAGTGCACGTGCAAATTCCGTTGGCGGCAATGTGTACTGCGGCTGTTCCGGTGAAATCTTGGTTTCGATGTTGAAGCGCACCGTTTTGTTGCCGGCACGGCGCACCAGCGCGAACACGTCGGCGAGTTGCGGCAGACGCGCGCCGTCGACCGGCTGCTGCGCGGAGAAACGCTGTGCGTAGTTCGATTGAGGGCGGATACGGCCCACATCGTATTGCTGCAATTCGGCGTAGGTCAGCGTGTGGATCGGGAGGTCATTGCGTGTAAGCCATAACCCGTCGGGTCTGCGCGTAATGTCCGGATTGAGCGTCGCATCGTGACTGACCACGACCACACCGTCCCTGGTGACCGCGGTATCGAGTTCCAGCGTGGTGACGCCGATGCTCAGCGCCTGCGCAAAAGCCGACAAGGTGTTTTCAGGCAGCAGGCCGCGCGCGCCGCGATGGCCCTGCAGATCCAGACTATGCGCGGCGCTTGTCATGATCAGTAGCGTCGCAGCAAGGAATATTGGACGCATGGCGATCGGGCGCATGGCGTAAACATGCTACTCGCCGGCGGCGAGGAATGAAGTCAGACGCCAGCCCGCTTCGCTTTTGCGGAAACAGGCGAGGTGTTCGAGCGGACTGCGGATGTGTTCCTCCGGGATAAAACCGTCGCGGGCCTGCGTGTTGATTTTTACCCACTTCTGTTTGACCTCGGCATCGCTGTCGTCGACTTCCCAGTCGATGACGCGGACGATGGATTGGCCGAGGCTGGCGAGGATGTCCGCACTGCCGGAAGGCGCCGTCCGCAACGTGGTTTCGCGCGCGGTGATCGCGCCGTTGCCATGCGGATCGGTGTTGGCCGGCCAGCGCGGCAGCACATAGGGTGCACACAGGCTGCGCGGCATTTTTTCATGGCTGTGCCAGGCCGTGCCGAGATGCAGCGCGCGCGGCAGTTCGCGCCACAGGGGGCCGTTCTCGGCATCGGGTTCCCACTGGCGGACAAATTCATCAAGCCCGCTGGGCTGGCCGATGCCGTTGCGCACATTACGATCGACCTGACTAAGTACGAATTTTTTGTCGCGCTGCTGGACTGCTGCAAGCAACCGGTCACGGAATCGCGTCCATGACTGATCCCCGGCGGCTTCATCGCGCGGTGCAAACACGCCGTCCTGCGCTTTGCCCGCCGTTTTTTGCTGTGCCAGTGCCGGCATCGCCAGCAGGGCTGCCAGCAACAGCGCGCAACTGATCCGGCGCGGCCCGTTCATTACCGGCCCTTGAACTCGCCTTTGCGCTTATCGAAAAACGCCAGCAGAGCTTCCTGGTGATCTTCGGTCTTGTGGCAGATGGCCTGGAAAGCCGAGCAGGTATCGAGGTGTTCGCTGAGCTGTTGCCGTTGTGACAGTTTGAGCAGGCGTTTGGCGTAACGGATAGCCTGCGGCGGTTTGGCGGCGATTTTGCCGGCCATTTTTTTCGCCGCGGCCATCAGTTCGCCGGGTTCCGTGACTTCGAGCAGGATGCCGAGTGCTTTGGCTTCATCTGCTTTCAGTACGCGGCCGGTCAGCGTCAGTTCCGCAGCGCGCTGGTAACCGAGCAGTTGATTGAGAAACCACGCGCCGCCGTCGCCGGGGATGATGCCGAGGTTGACGAAGGTTTCGCCAAACTGCGCATCGGTGGAACCGATACGGATGTCGCACATATTGGCGAGGTCGAAGCCGGCGCCGATGGCCGGGCCGTTGACTGCTGCGATTATCGGAATATCGGTGTCCTGCATTGCCAGCGGAATGCGCTGGATGCCGGTGCGGTAGGCGCGCTGCAGTTCATGCGGAGGGGCCTTGGAACGTTCGCCCATGGTCTTGATATTACCCCCAGCCGAAAACGCGCTGCCGGCGCCGGTGATGATCAGTACCGAGGCATCCAGGCAGCTGTTTGCCCATTGCAGGGTGTTGACGATGTCCGACACCAGGTCGGTGCTGGTCAGTGCGTTGCGCACGTCATCGCGGTTGAAGGTCAGCGTGGCAATGCGGCCGTCGAGTTCCAGCGTGGCATCAGTCAGTTTGGGCAAGGCAGTCATCGTGGGGGTTTCCGGTGGGAGAATGATTAAAACTTGATTTAAACGGCGAAAAACAAGGCCACTATCTTAAGCGGCGGTCCGGGGGCGCACAACCGCGAATTCAGGCTGTGGATTGTGTGCGCAGGTGTTCGACCGCGGCGTTACGCGAATCGATGACGCGCTGGCGTGCGATGCGTTCTGCGGCATCGCCGTCGCCGCTGCGGATGGCCTGCAACAGGCTTTGCCAGTTTTGCGCCGATTGTTTGCGGCGTCGCGGCGTCGACAAGCCGAGGCGGGTGTAACGCACCGTCTGTACTGCGAGCGAACCGAGGATGGCCTGCAGCCGGTGATTCCCCGCGGCCTGGGTCAGCAGCCGGTTCAGCCGCAGCACGATATCGATGTATTCGTCGCCAGGTCCCGGAACCGCGGCGGTCTGCGCCAGTCGCGTGATGTCCTGTTCCAGCAGCGGAATCAGGGAATCGCGCTGATGGCCTTCAGCGATCAGCCGGTCGCGCAGACCGTTGAGCATGGCGCGGATGTCGAAAATCTCGTTCACTTCCTCGATGGTCGGATTGGTGACCTGCGCGCCGCGGCGCGGCAGAATCATCACCAGGCCTTCTTTTTCCAGCAAGCGCAGCGCTTCACGCACCGGGCCGCGGCTGACGTCGAATTCCTCGGCGATGGCTTGTTCCATCACGCGCTGACCCGGCGTATAAGCCCCGGACACGATGCGTTCCGACAGTTGCGCGGCAATCTGTTCGGGCAGCGACTGGGTTAGCGGTGCAGTGCTGCGCAGTGGTGGCAACACATCAGACAAGACGTTGGTGGCAGGCATGGCATTCGGCAGGTTGATCATGATGAGCGCCACGATACGTACGCATTGTATTATTGTCAACAATCTTCTTGACAACAATATGGCCCAAGAATAGCATCCTGCACTCCCTACTATTCCTTTTCGATCCCACCCTCAGGAGCTCCGTCATGGCCCGCATCGAAGTCAAATCTGAAATTACCGGCACCGTCTGGCAACTCAAAGCCAAGCCCGGCGACAAGGTTGAAAGTGGCGACACGTTGATCGTCATCGAGTCGATGAAAATGGAAATTCCGGTGATTACCGAAGACGGTGGCACGGTCAAGGAAATCCTGGTCAAGGAAAAAGACCCGGTGGCCGAAGGTCAGGTCGTCGCCATCATCGAAGAGTGATCGTGGCCTACAGGGTGGCCAATAAGGCGAAAAAGTAAGCCTCCGCTTGCGATCCGACAGTGAGCCCACGCTTACATAATAAGTATTTGATTTTATTTATATTTTTTTGATGCCCTGAACCCATGAGCTGGCAGCCTGAAATCGACGAACTGCATCGCCGTCGCCAGCTGGCGGAAGCCTGCGGCGGTCCGGAAGCCGTGGCCAAGCACCATGCCCAAGGCAAGCTGACGGTGCGTGAACGTATTACCGGACTGACTGATCGCGGCTCATTCCGCGAAATCGGCAAACTTGCCGGCAAGGCCAAATATGATGTTCACGGGCAGCTTACCGGTTTCGAACCCGCGCCTTATGTGATGGGTGTTGCCCGGATTGATGGCCGGCCGGTGGCGATCGGCGGCGAGGATTACACCATCCGGGCCGGTACCGGATTCGGCAGCGACCGGCGCAAGGGCGGGCAGGGCGGCTTTATCGAAGACCTCGCGTATGAGTACCGTATTCCGCTGGTCAATCTGATCGACGGCACCGGCGGTACGGTCAATACCGCCAAGCGCAAGGGGTACACCGTGGTGCCGGGTTACGGCCAGGACGGCATGGAGCGTTCGGTCGATCTGCTGGGCATCGTGCCGGTGGTCAGTGCGGTGATGGGTACCACCGCGGGCGGTCCGTCGATGCGCGCGATCCTGTCGCACTGGTCGATCATGGTCAAAGGCAGCGGGCAGATTTTTGCCGCCGGACCGCCGGTGGTCGAGCGCGCGTTCGGTCACAAGCTGCACAAGGACAAACTCGGCGGTACCGCAGTCGCGGTCGATACCGCCGGCACCATCGACAATGTTGCGGAAAACGAGCAGGACTGCTTTGACCAGATCCGCCGTTTCCTGACGTACATGCCGCAGAACGTGTGGGAATTGCCGCCAGTCGTCGATTGCGGCGATCCGGTGGACCGTTGCGAGGACGCGCTGGCCAGCATCGTGCCGCGCTCCAATCGCCAGGCCTACAACATGAAAAAGCTGCTGGGTATGATCGTCGATCGCGGTTCGCTGTTCGAAATCCAGCCCAGCTTCGGCCGCGCGGTGATTACCGCTTTCGCACGCCTGAACGGCAAGGTCGTCGGCATCATCGCCAGCAACCCGATGACCGGCGGCATCATGGATTACAAGGCCGTGCGCAAGCAGGGGCATTTCACCGAACTCTGCGACATGTTCAACATCCCGATCATCCTGTTTGCCGACGTTCCGGGGCTGATGGTCGGTGTTGAATCCGAATCGGATGCGATCCTGCGCGAAGGTGTACGCGCCCGCTACATCGGGTTCCAGGTCAGCGTGCCGGTGTTTTCAGTGCTGATCCGTAAATGTTATGGCGTTGCCGGCGGCGGGTTCATCGACCGCGGCGGGCTCAATTTCAAGATCGCCTGGCCCTCGGCCGAATGGGGCTCGTTGCCGGTCGAAGGCGGTGTCAAGGCGGCGTACCGGCGCGAAATCGAAAGTGCGGTGGATCCGGCCGCACGAGAGCGGGAACTCGAGGCCGAACTGAAACAACTCGCCTCGCCGTTCCGCACTGCCGAGGCCTTTGCCATCGAAGACATCATCGATCCGCGCGAAACACGGCCCTACCTGTGCCAGTTCATCGACACCCTGCAGGGGCGGTTGCGCTCGCAGCTCGGGCCGAAATTCAAAAGCGGCGTCAGGCCCTGATTATCCTGAGGAGAATTGCAATGAAAAAAATCATGTTCAAAGCGCTGACCGGCGCTTGCGTATTGCTGGTGGCAACGGCGGCCCCGGCGCAGACCGCGTGGAAGCCGGAACGCAATGTTGAAATCATTTCCGGCACCGCCGCCGGCGGCGCCGTGGACCGTGCCAACCGCGCGGTGCAGCGTATCTGGCAGGAAAAGAAAATCGTCGATGTCAGCGCCACGGTGATGAACAAGCCGGGTGGCGGCAACACCATCGCCTGGCACTATCTGAACCAACATGCCGGCGATGGCCATTACGTGTCGATTGCGCCGTACACGCTGCTCACCAACAAGCTGGTCGGCACCAGCCAGATGACCTGGAGCGATTTCACGATGATTTCGCTGCTGTTCAACGAATACATGACGGTGGCGGTACGCGCTGATTCGCCGATCAAGACCGGCGCGGACCTGGTGGAGCGCCTGAAAAAGGATCCTGCTTCACTGTCGGTCGCAGTGGCCAGCACGCTGGGCAATCATATCCACATCGGCATCGCCAAGGCGATGAAAGCCGCCGGTGTCGACATCCGGAAAATGAAAGTGATTGCCTTCAAATCCTCGGGCGAATCGGTGACCAACCTGCTTGGCGGCCATATCGACGTCGTGTCGTCGACGACGCCAAACGTGATCGCGCAACTGCAGGCCGGCAAAATCCGTGTCATTGCCATTTCATCGGCACAACGCATGGCCGGCGCGCTGGCCGCCGTCCCGACGTGGAAAGAACAGGGAATAGACGGCACATTTTCCGCATCGCAGGGCGCCATCGGTCCAAAAGGACTGAATGCCGCCCAGGTTGCCTATTGGGAGAGCGCATTCCAGAAGCTGTCGCAGTCCGAGGAGTGGCAAAAGGAACTTGCGGCGAGTTATTGGGATGGTAATTACCTGCCAGCGAAGGAGACTGCGAAATATTACGAATCGCAGGCGGCTGAATTGCGCACCATTCTCACGGATATCGGGCTTATAAAATAAGTCATGAGCGCCACCCCGCAGGGTCCGCTGGCCGGGTACCGTGTGCTGGAGATGGGATCCACCATCGCCGGGCCGTTTTGCGGGCGGCTGTTCGCTGATTTCGGCGCCGAGGTCATCAAGATTGAACCGCGCGAAGGCGATGGCGTGCGTTCGGCGGGCAAGCGTTACAAGGGCAAGTCGCTGTACGCAGCGAGCATTCTGCGCAACAAAAAACTGATAGCCGTCGATCTGCGCCATGCCAAGGGCCAGGAACTGGTGCGCAAGCTGGTGCCGCAATGCGATGTGGTGATCGAGAATTTCCGTCCCGGCGGGCTGGAGAAATGGGGCCTGGGTTATGCCGACCTGTCCCGCCTGCGCCCGGACCTGGTGATGGTGCGTATCAGCGGCTTCGGCCAGACCGGCCCTTACAGCTCGCGCCCCGGCTATGGCGTCATCTGCGAAGCGGCGAGCGGATTGCGCCACCTCACCGGCGATCCCGACCGGCCGCCGGCGCGTGTTGCCGTGGCGCTGACGGATTACATCACCGGCTTGTATGCGGCGTTTGGCGCGATGATGGCGCTGCTGCACCGCAATCGCACCGGCGAAGGCCAGTATGTCGATGCTGCGCTGGCTGAAGGCGCATTTAGTTTTATTGAACCGCATGTGCCGGCCTTCGACAAGCTCGGTGAAATCGCCAACCGTGCCGGCTCCGGTATTGCCGGCAGTGTGCCGAACAATCTGTATGCCACCGCTGAAGGCCAGTTTGTGCACATCCAGGCTGCACAGAACACGGTGTTTCGCCGTTTTGCACCGGCCATCGGCCGTCCCGAACTGCTCACCGACGAACGTTTTGCAAACGCGATTGCCCGTGGTCAGCACCAGCAGGAACTCGATGGCATTGTGGCGGACTGGGCCGGCAAACATACGCTGGCGGATATCCGCAAGACACTGGATGCGGTGGATGTGCCGGCAATGGGCATCAACAACGTGGCCGACATATTCATCGACCCGCATTTTCGTGAACGGGGCATGCTGGCCGAAGTGCCGGATGATGATCTGGGTGCAGTGACGTTGACCGGTGTGGTCCCCAAGCTGTCGCGCACTCCCGGGCATATCCGCAAAAGCGGCGGCCGCGTGGGCCAGGACACGCGCAGCGTACTGGAGCAGATGGGTTGGACCAAAACGGAATTGCAGGCGCTAGAAGAGGCGGGGATTATTTACAGCGATCCACGGGATGTTGTGCCTGAAACAGATTATTCTCATAAGTAATTGATTTTATTGGGTATTTAATATGGCATTCGAAGCATTGCTGCAGGAATACGAAGCCCGCCGTGCCAAGGCGCTGGCCGGTGGTGGCGAAGAGAAATATGCAAAGCGCACGGCCAAGGGCATCTGGAACGCGCGCCAGCGTATCGATTATTTAATGGATCAGGGTTCGTTCATTGAATCCGGCTTGTTCGGATCGTCCGGCGTGTACGCGGAGCAGGAAAACGAAACCCAGACCGACGGCAAGCTCGCCGGCTTTGGCCGCATCAATGATCGCGATGTGTGTCTGGTGGTCAACGATTTCACGGTGAAGGGCGCATCGACCTCGGCCACCAACGGCAAAAAAATCGCGCATATGAAACGCGCCGCCACCGAACGCGGCATGCCGCTGGTGCTGATCGGTGAATCCACCGGTGCGCGCCTGCCCGATGCGATGGGTGCGCGCGGCATGGGTCTGCTGCTTGGCAATGACAACACGCAATTCCGTCGCATGCGCGAAGTGCCGATGGCCGCTGCAGCATTCGGTCCGTCCTTCGGCTCCTCAACCTGGCTGATGTGCCAGTCGGATTTCGCGGTGATGCACAAAAGCGCGATCATGGCGGTGTCCAGCCCCGGGTTGGTGTCGATGGCACTGGGCGAAAAAGTGTCCGCCGAGGCGCTCGGCGGATGGCGGTTGCATGCGGAAACAACCGGACTGATTGATCAGTTCGCCGACACCGAAGAAGAAGTGTTCGACTTGATCAAGAAATTCCTCACCTACATGCCCAGCCACCACAAGGAGGCGCCGCCGGAAGCCGCGGTGCCCGCGGGTTCCGGCACCGACATGGCCAAAGTGTTCGACATCCTGCCCGAAAGCCGCACGCAGGTGTACGACATGAAACGCGTGATCAAGTGCATCATCGACAAGGACTCGCTGCTGGAACTGAAACCGCGCTTCGGAAAAAGTGCGGTGACCGGCCTCGCGCGCCTCGGCGGCAAAAGCGTCGGCATCATTGCCAACAACCCGCTGCACCGCGGCGGCGCGCTGGACGCCGATGCCTGCCGCAAGATTGTCGATTTCATCGTGCTTTGTGATTCGTTCAATATTCCGTTCGTGATGCTGGTCGACACACCCGGTTTCCAGATTGGCACCGAAGCCGAACGCGCCGGCGCACCGGGCAAGATCATGAATTTCATGAACGCGATGACCCTGGTCACCGTGCCGCACATGACGGTGATCGTGCGCAAGAGTTATGGCCGTGCCTACGTATGCATGGGCGGCGGCCGCCACTCCGACGATGTCGCGGCGTGGCCGACGGCCGAGATCAGTTTCATGAGCCCGGACTTCGCCACCAAGATCGTCCACGGCGTTGGAGTCGGCGAACCCGGCTTTGAAGAAGCGCTGGCCGACATCCGCAAGGGCGCGGACGTCTGGGGACTGGCCGCGGTGTATGCCGCGCAATCGGTGATCAAACCGCAGGACACGCGCGATTACCTGATTCGCATGCTCGATGTTTACAAACTGCGCATGACCAAGGGCGTGGGGCAACACCTGATGCGCTCATGGCCCACCAGCTACTGAAGAACATTTGATTGGGCGATTAAGTGATTCGGTGACGGTGAACTGCAATCACTTAATCACCAAGTTGCTTAATTACCTGATCACACAAAAATTGCCCGAAGGGAAGAAAATCTGATGTTTAATAAAGTATTAGTCGCAAACCGTGGCGCTGTCGCCGCCCGCGTTCTGCGTGCGCTCAACACAATGAAAATTCCGGCGGTCGCGGTGTATTCCGACGCCGACGCCGGTGCGCCCTATCTGGAAATGGCCAGCGAAACTTACGCCATCGGCGCAGCTCCTGCGCGCGAGAGTTATCTCAACCAGGATCTGATTGTTGAGGTCCTGCGCAAGTCGAAAGCCGACGGCCTGCATCCCGGTTACGGCTTTCTGTCGGAAAACTCAGCGTTTGCGCAGAAAGTGATCGACGCCGGCAGCCATTTCATCGGGCCGTCGCCGAAATGGATCGACGCCATGGGCCACAAGACCCGTGCCCGCGACATCGCTGCGCAGTACGGCATGCCGATGTCGCAGGGTTCCGGTGTGCTGCCCGATGACAATGACGCCATCCTTGCTGCCGCACGCAAAATCGGTTTCCCGGTACTGGTGAAGCCGGCCGGCGGTGGCGGTGGTATTGGCATGTTGCCAGCCAAGGATGAATCCGAACTGCTGGGTGCCGTGGAGCGTTCGCGTTCCATGGCCAGCCGCGGTTTCGGTACGGCCGAGGTCTATCTCGAAAAACTGATCGATCGCCCGCGCCATGTCGAATTCCAGATCCTCGGCGATGCGTACGGTAGCGCCATGCATTTGTTCGAGCGTGATTGTTCGACCCAGCGACGCAACCAGAAAGTAATCGAAGAGGCCCCCGGTCCGCTGATTCCGCGGGACAAGGCGGTGGCGGTCGCCGACCAGATCGCCGGCATCATGCGCAGCATGGGTTACGATAACATCGGCACCGTCGAAATGCTGCTCGGCGCCGACGGCACCTTCAGTTTCCTTGAAATGAACACCCGGCTGCAGGTGGAGCATGGCGTGACCGAGGAAGTCACGGGTGTGGATTTGGTGCGCGCACAGATCCGTTCCGCGGCTGGTGAAAAACTCGCCGCCATTTTGCCGGGTAAACCTGAGATTAAAGGCCATGCCATCCAGGCCCGGGTGTATGCCGAGGATCCGAAAAACTTTTTCCCGTCGCCGGGCAAGCTGACGGTGTTCCGTCCACCGTCTGGCGAGGGCATCCGCGTCGATACCGGTTATGCCGAAGGCCGCGACGTGACACCACATTACGATCCGATGATTGCCAAGGTCATCGTGCGCGGCGCAACACGCGAAGCAGCGATCGACCAGTTGATCACGGCGCTGGAAGCCTTCGAAATCCAGGGCCTCAAAAACAACATCCCGGCGGTGCTCAACATCCTGCGTTCGGAACCGTTCCGGGCAGGACGCGTACACACCGGCATCATCGGTGAAGTCACAGGCAGGAAAGTATAAAAAAATGAACAAACTCAATGAAAATCCGGTGGCCGCAGCGCGCAGCGCCGGGCGCAATGCGCTCGATGAGAGTGCCGGCAAACAACTGCTGTCCAGTTATGGCATCAATGTGCCGCAGTCGCGTGTGGCCAAAGGTGTGGCCGAGGTTGATGCGGTGATGAACGGTTTGAAGGCGCCAGTAGTGGTCAAGGTCATGTCGCCGGACATCCTGCACAAGAGTGATGCTGGCGGCGTCAAAATCAATCTGCGTTCGGCGGCCGAAGTCAAGACCGCGATCGAGGGCATGCTGGATGCGCCGAAGATCAAAGGTGCACGCATCGACGGTTTCCTGATCGAGGAAATGGCGCCTGCCGGCCATGAACTGGTGATCGGCGGCCTGCGCGATCCGCAATTCGGACCGCTGGTGATGGTTGGGCTGGGCGGTATCTTCGTGGAAATACTCAAGGACGTCTCGTTCCGCCTGTGTCCTATTACCCGCATCGACGCCGAGGAAATGCTCGCCGAGCTGAAAGGCGCAGCCATACTCAAGGGCGCGCGTGGCACCAAGCCGGCATCGATCGAAGCCATCATCGATGTGTTGCTGAAAGTAGGCGGCGACAACGGCCTGCTGATGCAGCACGCAGCCGACATCAGTGAAGCCGATATCAATCCGCTGATCGTGTCTGATACCGCTGCTGTTGCGGTCGATGCCAGATTCATATTGGGTTGAAACGAACATGACTGTACTTAAAGAATTCACCCCGCTGTTTGCACCGAAAACCGTTGCCGTGGTTGGCGCATCGACCAAGGGCAATGCGCTGCCCAATGTGTTCATCCGCCGCATCCGCGAATTCGGCTTCACCGGCGATATCTATCCGATTCATCCCGCAGCTGCGGAAATCGACGGCTTGACCGCATACAAAACTCTCGCCGATACACCGAAACCGGTGGATTACGCTTATATCGCCGTGTCGGGCGCGCAGATTCCGGCGATGCTGTCCGCAGCCAAAGGCCATGTGCGTTTTGCGCAGGTGGTATCCAGCGGTTTTGGTGAGGTGGAGGAAGGGAAAAATCTGCAGGTCGAACTGGCTGAGGCCGCGCGTGCCGGTGGCATGCGTCTGTTAGGGCCGAACTGCCTCGGTATCTACACGCCGCGCGGCCATGTGACCTTCACCGAAATCGGTCCGAAGGAAGTCGGCCCGGTCGGCATCGTGTCGCAAAGCGGCGGCCTGGGCACCGACATCATCCGTCGCGGACTGTCGCGCGGACTCAAATTTTCCGGTTTGGTGACTGTCGGTAACTGTGCCGACGTTACGCCGTCGGATCTGCTGGAGTTCTACATTGCCGATCCGCAGACCAAAGTGATCGGCCTCTACATCGAAACGGCCAAGGATGGGCGGCGCCTGTTCGATATCCTGCGCAACGCCAAGGCGACCAAACCGGTCGTCATCCTCAAGGGTGGACGTACCCAGCAGGGACTTGCCGCGGCTGCGTCGCACACCGGTTCTCTGGCAGGTGATGACCGCGTATGGGTTGCACTGGCACGGCAGACCGGCAGCATGCTGGTCGACACGCTGGACAACTTCATCGACACGCTGCTGATTTTCCAGACCCTGACGCCGCGCCCTCAGCGCCCGACGCAGAAAGTCGTGCTGTTCGGCAACGGCGGTGGCACCAGTGTCCTGGCCACGGATTATTACTCAAGGCTGGATCTCGATGTCATACCATTCGCACAACCGGTAATCGATGCGCTGGCGGAGCTGAAACTGCCGCCCGGGACCAGTATCACCAATCCGGTCGACTGTCCGGTAGGCACGCTGCAGCAGGACGACGGCCGTGTCGCCGAAAAAATCCTCGACATCATCTACAGCCAGGGCAAACCTGAAGCACTGGTGATGCACCTGAACCTGTCGGCGTTTGTCGGACGCACCAAGCCCGAAGTACTGGACAACCTGGTGGCGGCTGCAATGCGCGTCCAGGAAAAATATCCCGGCCAGTCGCATTTCATCCTGGTACTGCGTTCCGACGGTGATCCTTCTCTCGAAGCACGCAAGCGCGAATTCCGTGACAAGGCAGTGGCGCTGGGCGTGCCGGTATATGACGAAATGGCCAATGCCGGACATCCGCTGGCGGCGCTGGCAACCTTCGAGCGGTTTAAGGCCGCGCGGAAATAAAGTCAAACGGCCGCAAATTATCGACGGGAGCCGCCGATAAGAATATTGCGGCTTCAGTCACAGGCTTTTGGCGGATGCACGGGTACGTTTTGTTTTGATGGTTTTCTTCAGGCTGCCGTTTAGCAGAGTTACCACCCGGTCTGGCGTGAGTTCGGGTGAAAGACCGTTGATGAAATCAAAAACAAACTGCCGGAAATAGCCGTTTTTTCTGAGCGATATATACGTCGTACTGGGTTCCAGTAAATGGCTGACATCGCGTGCGCGCAAACCGCTGTCCCGTTTGTGATCCACTGATACCGCGGACAAAATTGCAATACCAAAACCGCGCTCGACGTAAGCCTTGCTGACGTCGGCGTCGACGATCCCGAAAATGAACTGGGGCTTCAGCCCCTGTTTCTTGAATGCCTCCATGACCCGCCAGCGACCGCTGAACGCTGGATCATGGGTGATGATGGGATATTTGGCGATTTCAGCCAAGGTAATTTGCTCGACCCGCAGTATCGGATGCCCGAGTTTTGCGACCACGCAACGCGGTAATTCCATGCAAGCCATTCGTACCAGGTTGGGAAAAGGTTGGCTGGTTTCCGTTCCGATCGCGATGTCGGCATCGCCGCTTTCCACCATTTCACAAATTTGGGTTGGATTACCTTGTCGCAGGCCGAGCCTCACCAGGGGAAAACGGCGGGCAAATTTTTCGATGATCGCCGGCAAGATGTACCTGGCTGGGGTATGGGTGGTGGCAATGGTCAGACTGCCCTGATCCTGGGTGGCAAAGTCATCCCGGACTGCTTTCAGACCATCAACGTCACTGATGACGCGCTGTGCAATTTCCATGATCCGGCGCCCGGGTTCGGTCAATCCCAGGATGCGATTGCGCTTGCGCTGGAATACGGAAAACCCCAGTTCCGCTTCCAGCAACTGGATCTGTTTGCTGATACCGGGCTGCGAGGTATTCAAATACTCCGCGGCGGCGGACAGGTGATTTCCGTGCCGGAAAACTTCGACAACATACCGCAGTTGCTGCAATTTCATGGGCAGCTTCAGTATACGATTTGGAAATACCAGAATAGCACAATATTCTTGAATGGAATCAACATGGTTGTTATTCTTTGATGGAAATTTTCTGCAGACAAAGAACCAAAAAAAATTGTTTCTGCGGAGAAAAAGGCAATAACGTGAGGAGGCGATCAACGGCCAGATCAGTGCCGAATCGCTGCCAAAATCCGAAAAGGACATTTGATGGAGCTCGGACTCAAAGGGCGCAATGCTTTCGTTACAGGCGCCTCGCGCGGGATCGGAGCGGCGATCGCTCGTGCATTAGCTGTCGAAGGCGTAAATCTGGCCTTGTTTGGTCGTGATCTGCAGCGGTGCACTGCATTGGCGGCCGAACTTTCTGAAAAACATCCGGCTATTCGCACCGTGGTCTGCAAACTGGATATGCAACAACCGGATGTACTGGCACGAGCAGTGACCAAAGCGGCGGACACGCTGGGAGGTTGTGACATTCTCGTCAATTGTGCCGGAGGGGCGACACGCGGAAGACTTGAAGACATTGACGATGAATCTTGGACGCACAATTTCAATGTCAAGCCGCTGGGGCTTGTTCGGGTAACACGGAATTGTCTGCCGTTGCTCCGGAAATCCGACCAGGCGCGCATCATCAATGTTGCGGGAACCCGGGGGCGCGAACCCGGTGCCTTTTCCGTGATGTCTTCACCGATCAATCTGGCCACGCTGGGCGTGACCAAGGCATTGGCCAATGAACTGGGGCCGCAGGGTATTACTGTCAATGCCATCAACCCCGGGTCGACCGACACGGGTCGCTGGACGGAATTGGTGAACATGACGGCGAGTGATCGCGGGCTTTCGACCGAAGAGGCAAAAAAATACCTGAACCGCGAGGTTCCGTTAGGCCGGGTGGTGATGCCGTCGGACATTGCCGGGTTGACGGTATTCCTGGCGTCCTCTCAGGCAGCAATGATTACCGGTGTTGCGATCAATGTGGATGGTGGCAGGAGCCGCAGCATTTAGACAACTCATGGGCTCGAATTTCGAGCGCGATTCTGAACAGGCGGAGGAAGTAATGGCAAAAATTGAAGTGCGCTCGGAAATTACCGGAACGGTCTGGCAGATAAAAGCTTCTCCGGGGGATCGGGTTGAGGAAGGTGATGTACTGATCGTGATCGAGTCGATGAAGATGGAAATTCCGGTAATTGTCGAGGACGGTGGTGTGGTCAAGGAAATACTCGTCAAGCCGTCGGATCCGGTCGCGGAAAATCAGGTAGTCGCTATTCTGGAAGGCTGAGATGGTTTCCGCCGGTCTCCCCCCGTTTGGCGTCACGGTCGCGGAACCTTCCGAGATCGTCAACCGCTTTCGCCCCTTGTTCGAACCGACCAGCGTTGCTGTCGTTGGCGCATCATCGAAAGGCGGCGGCCGCGGCAACGTGCTGATCCGGCGCATCCGGGCGTTCGGCTACACCGGTTCGATATATCCGATCCATCCCAGTGCGCGGGAGATCGACGGTATTCCCGCATATGCCAGTTTCGCCGACATCCCGAAAGCCGTCGACTACGCCTATATCGCCATACCCGGCCAAGACGTAATCCCGCTGCTGGCAAAGGCCAATGGCCGGGTGCGGTTTGCCCAAGTCGTCTCCAGCGGATTTTCGGAGAGTGAAGGCGGCGCTGCGCTTGAGGCAGAACTGGTAAAGGCAGCGCGGCAAGGCGGAATGCGGCTCATCGGGCCAAATTGCGTAGGAATATTCTCGCCCCGTGGCGGCATCACGTGGACAGAGATCGGGCCGCAGCCACCGGGCTCCGTCGGAGTGCTGTCGCAAAGTGGCGGACTGGGGGTCGATATCGTCCGGCGCGGTTCCAACCGAGGCTTGGCCTTCTCCGGATTAGTGACGCTGGGCAATTGCGCGGATCTCGGACTGAGCGATTTCGTGGAGTATTACCTGGCGCATGAGGAGACCAAAGTCATCGGTCTTTATGTCGAATCGGCGCGCGACGGTCGCCGGCTGTTTGACCTCCTTCGCACCGCGCGGGGGCTGAAACCGGTGGTCATCCTGAAAGGCGGCCGTACACCCGAGGGCAAGGTGGCGGCGGTATCGCATACCGGCGCGCTGAGCGGCGGTGATCGTGCATGGCAAGCGTTGTCGCGACAGACGGGATGCATTCTTGTAAATTCCGTTGAGGAGTTGATCGACACGCTGCTCGCGTTTCAGATGCTCACGCCGGACTTCGCGCATCCGACGAAGCGGGTTGTACTGTTCGGCAACGGGGGCGGGACCAGCGTTCTTGCTACTGACTATCTTTCCGAGCACGGTCTGACGGTAGCGCCGTTTTCCGATGACACGTGTCGCGCGCTCGAAGCGATCGAACTGCTGCCCGGCTCGTCCATCAACAATCCTGTCGACATTCCGGGAGGAAATTTCCGCAAGGATGGCGGCGTTGCGGCATCTAAGATGCTGGAGGCCATTTACCGGCTGGACCGACCCGATGCACTGATCATGCATCTGAACATGACGGCGTTCAAAGGTTACGGCAAGAGTGAAACGCTCGATACGCTGGTACAGGCCGCCTTACAGCTGAAGGCCTCCTGTCCTGGCCATTCGCACTTCGTCATGGTGCTGCGTTCGGATGGCGATCCGGTGCTGGAGGAGCAGAAGCGGCAATTCAGGTTGCGCGCGGCGATCAGCGGTATTCCGGTGTACGACGAATTGAACAATGCTGGCGGCGTGCTTGCGGCCGTGAGTCAGTTCGAGCAGTTTGTCAGCTCTCGATCTGCGCGCGGGTTGGGTTTCATGCCCGTGACCGGCATTTCAATACCTGATCAGGTGCAGCATTGAAAAACGCTCATTTTGCATACCCCAGTTCCGAGAGGATTTCATGGAATTGCAGGTAATTGGCATTCAGGAAACCGGACATCTCCTTATGGGGCATAAACGTGGGTACCGAAAGATTACGCCTCAGTTCCTGCTTCCATTCATCGGTTTCGACAATTTTGGCGAAAACGTCTTCCCAGTATGTAATCTGCTCCGTGCCCAGGCCCCTGGGGCCGTAGATGCCACGCCAATTTGCAAATACCGCGTCAAACCCCTGTTCGCGCCAGGTCGGTATGTTGGCAAACCCGTCGTTCAGGCGTTGCGGCGCAGCAACCCCGAGTATGCGCATCTTTCCAGACTCGACATGCCTGACATAGTTGTTGGCGCTGGACGCAACAATGTCGACGTGGCCGCCAAGCAGGGCCACCGCCGCATCCCCGCCGGATTTGAATACCGCGAAGCGCAGTTTCCGCGCATCGATGCCCGCTGCCTTCGCCAACAGACTGATGCTGATGTGACTGGATCCGCCGCGAGGCGTTCCGAGACCAAACGTGACAGACGTCGGGTCCGTGCGCAGACGGTCTATCAGTTCTTTTCCGGTCTTGAGAGGCGAATCGGCGCGGACCGCCATCGCCTGATATTCGGACATCAGGTGGACGATCGGCGTAAGGTCGGTATAGGTGATCGGATTGGCGCCGGTAATCTTGTTGGTCATCAAAACGATCGAGGCCAGCGACAGGTAATGACCGTCTCCGGGGCGGAGGTTCATGTAAGCCCAGCTCACGGCACCGCCACCACCGGACTTGTTGACCACGGTAAACGGCACATTCACCCAGCCGCGCTGCTGAATGATGCTCTGGATCAGGCGCGCATTGCGATCGAGGGCTCCGCCGGCGGCAGTGCCGGTCATGAATTCCACGTTGTGTTCCGGCTTCCAGGCGGATTGCGCGAAGCAAGTGCTTGCCACAAACAGCGATGCCATTCCGAGCGTTAGCGAATATCGAATCACGGGTTTTCCTCCATCTAATGCGCAGACAGGAAATTATTTTTATTTACTGAACAGTATATGGTAATTGAGGCGAAACCTTGACCAACAGTTTTAATGTTGATTTTTCAAGACAATAACTCAGCCATCTAAAAGGAGAGAAGAACATGCCATTCAGTGCAATGTTGCAGGAAATGGAAGAGCGTCGTGCACGGGCGATGGCAATGGGTGGACCGGAAAAACTGGCGCGCCGGAAATCTCAGGGTGTGCTCAATGCCCGCGAACGTGTGGACCATTTGCTGGACAGTGGAAGCTTTTTTGAGTCGGGCATATTTGCCACCTCCGCCCGACCGGAGATGCGGGCGCGCACGCCCGCTGACGGCAAAGTTGTGGGTTTTGGTCAAATCGACGGACGTGAAGTGGCAGTGATATCCAATGACTTTACCGTGCTTGGCGCAACCAGCGCATTAACCGCACAGAAAAAAGTGAAGCATGTAAAACAGGTTGCCACGCGGCGCGGCCTGCCCATCGTGTTTTTCGGAGAAACCGGTGGTGCACGCGTGCCTGATCGCATGGGTGCGAACGGCCGTTCAATCGTCGGCCAGGACGGCGCCGAATACCAGCGACTGCGGCAGACGCCTTGGGCATCGGCGCTGCTGGGCAGTTGCTACGGACATTCAGCGTGGTATGCCAGTCTTTCGGACTTCGTAGTGATGCGCAAGGGAGCGACCTTTGCCGTGGCGAGCCACCGCGTGACATCAATGGCCATCGGTCAGCCGGTTGAAGGCGAGGAACTGGGCGGCTGGAAAATGCATACCGAGAAAACGGGAATGGTGGATCTTGCGGTGGATACCGACGAGGAAGCCATTGACGCGGTCAAGCGCTTCCTGTCGTATCTTCCGAGCCACTGCAAGGAACCGCCGCCCCGGGTTCCCGTGGCGGAAGGCTCTGGCGCGAAGATGAGGAACATCCTGGAATTGCTGCCGGAATCGCGCAACAAAGTCTATGACATGCGCAAGATTGTCGCGACTGTCTTCGACCAGGACTCGGTGTTCGAACTGAAGCCGCGATACGGCCGCTCGGTGATGACGGCGCTCACGCGCCTCGAAGGCCGTACCGTGGGTGTGATCGCGAACAACCCGCTGTTCAAGGGCGGGGCGCTCGACGTGGATGCGTGCAACAAGGTTACTAGTTTTCTGGTGCTGTGCGACTCGTTCAACATTCCCCTGGTGTTTCTGGTCGATGTTCCCGGCTTCATGATCGGCGTCGAGGGCGAATTGCGCGGGGCACCGGGGCGCATCATCAACTGGGTCAACGCCATGTCGCTGTGCACGGTGCCGAAGATCAGCATTATCATTCGTAAAAGTTACGGCAAGGCGTACCTCAACATGGGTGGGGGCAAGAATTCGGACGAAGTGGCCTGCTGGCCCACCGCTGACCTGGGATTTGTCGACCCCGCCATTGCGGTGAGCATCGCCTACGGGATCAAGCGCGAAGACGATCCGGTTCGTTACGCGGAGCTGACCGAGCAGCTGCAGCGGGACTCGTCGGTGTGGGCGCTGGCCGAACTCTATGAAACGCAGACGGTGATCGACCCGCGCGAGACCAGGGACTACCTGATTCGCGCGCTGGATGTGCATCAGATGCGACTGGCGCGGGGCGTGGGCGAACACAGCATCAGCAACTGGCCGACGACTTTCTAGTCAGGCGCTTTCGTGATTTTTAAACCAATAAAACCAGAAATGAGGAGTTAGACATGCATATCTGTCTGTATGCGACATTGGCCAGCCTGAGCCTTGTCTTGCCGGTAGCTGAAGCATGGTCCGATACCTATCCCAGCAAACCTGTTCGCGTGGTTGTCCCTTATGCCGCGGGGGGGTCCAATGACGTTGTCAGCCGCGCCATTACGCCCAAGCTGAGCGAAGCCTGGAAACAGTCGATCATCGTCGACAATCGTGCCGGCGCGGGTTCGCTGATCGGCACGGAGATAGTGGTACGTTCACAACCCGATGGGTATACGCTGCTGGCGACGTCAGGCGCGTTGGCCATTAACGTATCGCTATATCGTTTGTCGTTTGATCCGCTTAAGGATCTGGCCCCGGTAGCATTCATGGCGCAGATGCCCTACGTGCTTGCAGTCCATCCTTCCCTGCCGGTCAAGTCGACGCAAGACCTCGTCAAGCATGCAAAAGCGAATCCCGGGAAACTGTCTTTTGCTTCGGCGGGCACTGCCACTGCGACGCACCTCACCGGTGAAATGTTCAAATCCATGGCCAAGGTCGATTTTCTGCATGTCCCATACAAAGGCGGAGGTCCTGCGCTCAACGCAATTGTCGGCAACGAAGTGCAAGTGATTTTTAATGTAGTCAGCGGCACATTACCCCACGTGCGGAGCGGCAGATTGCGGGCACTTGCGGTAAGCAGTGCAAAACGCGCTGATGTGGCGCCGGAATTGCCCACCATCAGCGAATCTGGAGTGCCAGGGTTTGACGTGGTTTCCGGTTACACAATATATGCGCCTGCCGGCACGCCGCGCAGCGTCGTCAACCGCGTCAATGCAGGCATTAACGACGTACTGCAGCAGCCGGAAATGAAGGAACGTTTCCTGGTTTTGGGCGTAACCTCCATCATCAGCACCCCGGAATCGCTGACGGCTTATTTGAAGTCGGAAATCGCCCGATGGGGAAAAATTATCAGGGAAATGGGGCTCAAACCGGAATGAAGCCAAAGCTGCGTGCATTGATTCGAACGATATAACCGCCCGGCGACTTTGGCCGGTCATTGGCAACGGAAAGCCCGAAAATCGGAATTCAAGGAGGAGAAAATGTTGAAAACGCTGGTTTGCATATTGACGGCCATCTTCATCATGGCAACGGGGCATGCCGCTGAACCCTGGGCCCCGGACCGTGCAGTCGAAATTATCGCGGGCTCGGGTGCCGGCGGCGCTCAGGACAGGACCGCGCGGACAATGCAGAAAATCTGGAAGGAACGCAACATCATTCCAGTGCCGGTGAACGTCGTCAACAAACCCGGTGGCGGCGGGGCCATCAGCATGGCGTATCTCAACCAGCAGGGCAACGACGGGCGTTATATCGCTGTCAGTTCCCCGGTGGTGTTGCTTAACCACATTTCCGGCAAAAGCAATCTCAACCACACCGATGTGACATCGCTGGCGTTGCTGTTCAGCGAATACATCGTGATTGCTGTCCGCAATGAATCGCCGATCAAGACCGGATCTGACCTGATCCAGAAGATGAAGACGGATCCCGCATCCGTCAGCGCGGCGGTGGCGACAGCACGCGGTGGAATGCAGCACATCGCAGTGGGAAGGATTGCGAAAAGCATTGGTGTTGATGTTGGCAAGATGCGCGTCGTAGTTTTCAATTCTGGCAGTGAATCTATCACTCAGGTACTGGGCGGGCATATTGATATTGTGGCGACAGCTGTCGCCAATGCGGCGCCGCATGTCGCCAATGGGCAATTGCGGATCATCGGAATTGCGGCCCCGCAGCGCCTGCCGGGGCTGCTGGCGAATGTGCCAACCTGGAAAGAACAGGGCGTTGATGTAGTGGCGTCCAACTGGCGGAGTGTGCTCGGGCCCAAAGGCATGACGGCCGCGCAGACGGCTTGGTGGGACAACGCCCTGCAGAAACTGGTACAGACCACTGAATGGAATGAAGACATCCAGAAAAACTACTGGGTAAACAATTACCTCGGCAGCTTAGCGAGCCAGAAATTTTTTGCGGCCCAATACGAGGAGTTGCGTGGCGTACTGGGCGAACTGCTCGCCAAATAGATGTATGACCGGAGATGGGCGATGAAAGATAGCAACAAACCGACCCAGCCGATGCAAGGCATACGCGTGCTGGAACTGGGTACGACGATTGCAGGCCCTTTCTGTGCCCGTCTGCTTGCGGATTTTGGCGCTGAAGTCATCAAGATTGAGCCCGCGGAGGGTGACCCCATACGTTCGGGCAGGCGCTACAAGGACAAACCCTTGTATGCAACCAGCCTGATGCGCAACAAGAAACTGGTCGTCGTCGACTTGCGTACGCCGGCCGGTCAAGATCTCGTGCGGCAGTTCGTTCGCAAGTGCGACGTGGTCATCGAGAACTTTCGCCCAGGCACGCTCGAGAAATGGGGGCTCGGTTACGAGACATTATCCAGCATCAACCCCGGTCTGGTGCTGGTGCGCGTATCGGGCTATGGACAGACGGGGCCGTACAGCCAGCGTCCTGGCTATGGCGTCGTTTGTGAAGCCGTCGGCGGCTTGCGCCATGTGACCGGTGATGCGGACCGCCCGCCAGCACGTGCAAATATCGCATTGACCGACTGCATTACCGGACTTTATGCCGCGTTCGGCGCGATGATGGCGCTACGGCACCGAGACCGTACGGGGCAAGGTCAGGTCGTGGATACTGCGCTCTACGAATGCGCCTTCAGCTTTATGGAGGCCCACATTGCCGCATATGAAAAAACCGGTTATGTCGTCGGCCGCGAAGGTGCCGGACACACCGGTAGTGTAGTCAACAACTTGTTCCTAACTCACGACAACGTTTTTGTTCATATCCAAGGTTCACAAACCAACAGCTTCCGGCGATTGTGCCTGGCCATAGGACGGCCGGATATTCTCGAAGACGTGCGATTCAATACACGTCCCGAGCGGGTCAAACACGGCGACGAAATGGACGGCATTGTCGCGGCCTGGGTTGGTGCGCTCGATTATGAAGCGGTTGATCGGGAATTGTCGGCAGAGGACGTGGTATTCACACGCATTTACACCATGGCCGACATATTCAAGGACCCGCATTTCAAGGCGCGCGGCATGATTCCGCGCATTCCTGACGAGGAACTCGGCGAAGTGGCAATGGCGGCACCCGTACCGCGACTGACGCGCACACCGGGCTCCATAGGAAAGAGCGGTGGCCGGATTGGTCGCGACACGTTTGAAGTTTTACATGACTTGTTCGGCCTTTCTGCTGCAGAAATCGAACAATTGGAGCGTGACAAGATCATCAGAACCAAACCGCCTGAAGCGGTTAAACCAGAGGGCAAATCATCATGATGCTGAAACCAGGAAAAAAACAGTTTTCATTAATAATCGCCGGCTGTGCGCTGACGGTAGCTTGCAGCGGGTATGCATGGGCTCAATGGAAACCGGAGCGTACCGCTGAACTCATTGTCAGTGCCGGACCGGGAGGCAACCAGGACCTTACAGCCAGGGTGATACAGGGTATCTGGCAGGAGAAGAAAATAGTGCCCTCA
>JBBQAO010000162.1:0-3066 GCA_038316355.1 Burkholderiales bacterium | reverse complement strand
GCCGGGCAAGGCCTCGACGGTGCAAGCGAAAATCGACCGCCTGCAGATGCACAAGATCGATCTCAGCAAACCAGCGGTGCTGGAAAAAGGCTGTGTCTACATCGCCGAGCTGATGGAAGAACTGAAGCTGCCCGCCGACATCGCCGGCTACGCCAACCCGAAAAGCTCCACCGGTCGACTGGATATTTTTACGCGGCTGATCACCGACTGCGGTGCCGAATTCGAAGGCGTGGCTGCCGGCTACAAGGGCAAGCTGTATGTGGAAATCATGCCGCACACCTTCAGCGTGCTGGCGCAGCAGGGCACACGACTCAATCAAATCCGTTTTGTCCGCGGCAATCCGCCGCCCTCTGACGCCAAACTCACCGAACTCGACCAGACGCTGAAGCTGGTCTATTCCGACAGCGATGGCCCGCTGCCGGCGATCATCAAGAACGGTCTGTGGATTTCGGTGGACCTCGAAGGTGACGCCAGCAATGGCATCATCGGTTACCGCGCCAAACACCACGCGCCGCTGATCGACCTGTCACGCATCAACCATTACGACCCGCTGGATTTCTGGGAGCCGATCGCGCGTAACGCCGAGCGCAGCCTGGTGCTGAGCCCTGACGATTTTTATATTTTGGTCTCACGCGAACGCGTGCGCATCCCCAACAGCCACGCCGCGTCGATGGTGCCCTACGATCCCTCGGTCGGCGAATTCCGCATCCACTACGCCGGCTTCTTCGATCCCGGTTTCGGTTACGGCGCCAACAACCTCAAGGGTGCGCGCGCCGTGCTTGAAGTACGTTCACACGATGTGCCGTTCATGATCGAACACGGCCAGGAAGTCGGCCGCCTGATCTACGAACGCCTGCTCGGCGAACCGGAAAAAATCTACGGCGTGAATATCGGCTCGAACTATCAGTCGCAGGGATTGAAACTGAGCAAGCAGTTCAAGCCGCTGGCGATGCCGGTATAAGCAACGGGCAGGGCCAGGGCGCTCGTTTCAAAGCGAGCGCCCCGTACCACCGTTATTGCAGCGCCTCTATGCCGGCGCCAAAGTTGATGTGAAACGCCGTGCCTTCAAGCACCAGCGCGGGCACTGATTTGACGCCCGCGGAAGTAGCTTCCTTCAGCCGCGACTTGTCCTGGCCGAGATGCACGACCTCAACGTCATATTTTGCAGGGTCAATGGCGTGCACCACGTTCCGTTCGGCTTCAATACAGACAGGACATCCTGCGTGATAAAAAACGGCTTTGGATTTCATGTGGCTCTCCTTGATCGGTTACGATGTGTGCCAGATGCACGCAGTGATAGTAGGAGCCGCGATTGCGCGCGCCTAGACGGCACTTTCCGGAACCCCGGGCACTTTTTGGTGTAATTTGAAGAATACAAAGGCTGAAAAAAATTCAGCGTCGTCCAGCTATCGCCAGCTTGAAGACGTGGTTGGCTGCAAATGGTCGGTGTCGGTGCTGCAGGCCGTTGCCGCCGGAATCTCGCGCCCCGGCGCGCTGGAACGCCACGTCGCGGGCATCTCCACCAAGGTGCTGTCCGAACGCCTGCGCAAACTGACCGGATACGGCCTGCTCGACAAACAGGTTTATGCGGAAGTGCCGCCGCGCACCGAATACGCGCTGACAGCGAACGGTAAGAAGCTGGTCGCCATCATCGGGCAGATCCGTCAGCTTGATGATGTCATCAGCCGTATTTAATCATAAGCATTTGATTTAATTCATTATTTTGATGCGCTGCCGCAGGCGGATGCCATGACCACGACCGTATCCAAAGACGACATCAGCCGCGCCGTTGTGCAACTTAAAGCCGGCGAACTCGTCGCGTTCCCGACCGAGACCGTCTACGGCCTCGGCGCCGATGCATCGAACGCTGATGCCGTGCAGAAGATCTACGCCGCCAAGGGCCGGCCTTCGAATCATCCGTTGATCGTGCATGTCGCTGATGCGGTGCAACTCGCCAACTGGGCGTGCAACATTCCGCCATTCGCGCACACGCTGGCAAAAAAATTCTGGCCCGGCCCGCTGACACTGGTGCTGAAACGCAATCCAAAGGTGCACGATGCCGTCACCGGCGGCCAGGACACTGTCGCGATCCGCGTGCCTTCACATCCGGTGGCACAGGCGCTGCTGCGTGAATTTGGCAGCGGTGTTGCTGCACCTTCAGCGAATCGTTTTGGTCGCGTGTCTGCGACCACCGCGGCGCATGTGCGCGAGGAATTCGGCAAGGTCGTCGCCTGTGTTCTCGACGGCGGCGCGGCGGATGTCGGCATCGAATCCACCATCGTTGACTGTTCAGGCAAAGCACCGACGTTGTTGCGCCCGGGCTGGATCACGCCACAGCAACTCGAAGCTGCGCTGGGTTCAGCACTCGCAGCACCCGATGCCGATGCGCCGCGCGTATCAGGTACGCTGGAAAAACACTATTCGCCGCAAACGCCGGTGCTGCTGATGGAAGGCGACCTGATCGTCGGGCTCGCGCACAGCATGGCGCGCCAGGGAAAACGTGTCGCGGTGTTGGCGCGTACTGCGCTGCGGCCGCTGATCGAAGGCATGGTGTGGTTGGCTGCGCCGGTTGATGCAGCAGGATATGCGCATGATCTTTACGCCAATCTGCGTGAACTGGATCAGGCTGGCTGTGATGCGATTCTGGTTGAGCAGGCGCCGGAGTTGGCGGAGTGGTTTGCAATCAGGGATCGGTTGGGGCGGGCGGCGGCAGGCTAAGGCGGGGAACTCGACTGATCCAGGGGCGGGAAACCGTGATTTGAAAAAGTGGGGAATTGACCATGCGTTACGCAATCGTTATCGAAAAAGCCGAAGTCAACTACTCCGCATACGTTCCTGATCTGCCCGGCTGCGTGTCCACGGGCGCGACGATCGAGGAAACGCAACAGGCAATCCGCGAGGCCATCAAGTTTCACCGGGACGGCATGCGTGAAGATGGCCTGGCGGTTCCGCCGGCGTCCAGCCATGTTGATTATGTCGAGGTTGCTGCCTGAGTTTTTAATTCGACTCCGGCACCTTTAACTCCGTGAACTAGACCATGCCGGCTTTGGTGCGATTCTGGTTAAG
>JBBQAO010000023.1:0-45913 GCA_038316355.1 Burkholderiales bacterium | reverse complement strand
GAATCTCGGCATATACGGTGTAAACGGCATCGTCTTCGCGGACATCAACGGGGAAGGACTGTGCGGTCTGCGGTGCGCCTTCAAAGGCCGTCGGGCGCACAAATAAACCGCGCAGCAATTCATCCACCTGGTCGTCAAACGGATTAAAGCGGGTAACATTGATCATCGGTGCTCTCCTTGAATGAGGTTGTGGCGTTTCGCGCCAGTGTTTCAAATATGGGTGCCCCGGGAATCATTTCAAGAGCCGCTGGCCGGCGTCATGGCATTACCGCGAAAATAATTGTAATTAATTGTTTTTAAAGGATTTTTAGTTGTCCCCGGAACCCGAATCCAGCGCTGCCCAGCCCGCCGCGATCGAACGCGAACGCGCCTACCTGCTGCGCTATGCGCGGCTGCAGTTGCGCAACCCGGCACAGGCCGAGGATGTGGTGCAGGAAACCCTGCTCGCCGCCCTTGAAGGTGCTGCGCGGTTTGCCGGCAAATCCTCGCTGCGCACCTGGCTCACCGGCATCCTCAAACACAAAATCATCGACCACCTGCGCCGCGCCGGACGCGAACAGCCACTGACCGGGGTTGATGATGACCGCCCCGAGGCCGAGGCCGTGGACGCGCTGTTCGCCGCCGACGGCCACTGGCGGGAATTTCCGGCGCAGTGGGGCAATCCCGATGCCGCGCTGGAAAACAGCCGATTCTGGATCGCCTTCGAAGAGTGCGCGCAGCGCCTGCCGGCGCGCACCGCTCGCGTCTTCATGATGCGCGAAATCATGGACATGCCGACCGAGGAGATCTGTAAGGAACTCGACATTACTGCGACGAACTGCTGGGTCATGCTGCACCGCGCGCGGCTGACCTTGCGCGAATGTCTCGAGCTGCAGTGGTTCGGAAAAAACGACCGATGATCCCCGATTGTAAACACACATCTGAACTTCTGTCGCAGGGCCAGGACCGGCGCTTGACGCTGCCGGAAAAACTGCGCATGGAAACACACCTGCTGATCTGCAAACGCTGCCGCAACTTCAGCCAGCAGCTCGCATTCATGCGTCTGGCCGTGCGCCGCTACCTCGACCGCGACTGACCGCTGCAACGGCACTTTCTCCGTCAGAGCGCGGGGCCTGTCATCAACGTCGCAAATCCATCCATTCACGCTTGCAAAGCGGAATCACAATCCCGCGCGGTTATAATCTGGCTTTTTCCGCACATGAAACACTCATTTCCCCGCATATTTTCTGCTCTCCTCGGCTGCGCGATCGCCGTTTTCCTGTTCCCGCCGGCCGCATCGGCGCAACTTGCAGCACCCGCCCCCGCTCTCGAAGCCAAAGCCTGGCTGTTGCTCGACGTCAACAGCGGCCAGATACTGGCCAGCCAGAACGCCAACGACCGCTTTGAACCGGCATCGCTGACCAAGCTGATGACGGCATACTTGGCTTTCGGCGCGCTGAAGCAGAAATCACTGAAGCCCGAACAGGTCGTGCCGGTATCCACCCGCGCCTGGAAAGCGGAAGGTTCGCGCATGTTCATCGAACCGAACAAGCCGGTCACCGTCGACGAGCTGCTGCGCGGCATGATCATCCAGTCCGGCAACGACGCCAGCATCGCGCTGGCCGAGGCCATCGGCGGCAGCGAAGAGGTTTTCGCGCAGATGATGAACCGCGAGGCGAAACGCCTCGGCCTCGCCAACACCAATTTCACCAACGCCACCGGGCTGTCCAATCCGCAGTTGCATTCGACGGCGCAGGATCTGTCGCGGCTGGTGGTCGCGCTGATCCGCGATTATCCCGAGCACTATCCGCTGTATTCACAAAAGGAATATCGCTACAACAACATCACCCAGCCCAACCGCAACCGCCTGCTGTGGCTCGACCCCACCATTGACGGCGTCAAAACCGGCTACACCGAAAATGCCGGCTATTGCCTGATCACCTCGGCGCGGCGCGGCGAACGGCGGCTGATCTCGGTGGTGCTCGGTACTGCATCCGAATCGGCGCGCGCCACCGAAAGCCTGAAACTGCTGAACTGGGGCTTCCAGTTCTACGACAGCGTAAAGCTGTATGCGCGCAACCAGCCGGTGACCCAGTTGCGCGTCTGGAAGGGCGCGTCGGACATGCTGAAGGCCGGTTTCACCAGCGACCTGTATGTCGCCGTGCCCAAGGGCCAGGGCGACAAACTCAAGGCCACCGTCGAAAGCCTGCAGCCGCTAATCGCCCCCGTCAGCCCGGGCCAGCGCGTCGCCACGCTGAAGCTGGAACTCGACGGCAAGCCCTGGCGCGAACTGCCGGTCGTGGCTCTGGAACCCATGCCGGTCGCCGGGATTTTCGGCCGCGCCTGGGACACGCTGCGGTTGCTGCTCAAATAAACGCTTTGACTTAAACTTTCACCGACACACCCGATCACAAACTGCGAGGCGCCACCACCATGAGCGACATCGTTTACCTGAACGGCGAATTCATGCCCATTGAAGAAGCGCGGATCCCCGTGCTCGACCGCGGTTTCATTTTCGGCGACGGCGTGTATGAAGTGATTCCGGCGTATTCGAAACATCCCTTCCGCCTCGCCGAACACCTGCGCCGGCTGCGACACAGCCTGGACAAGGTGCGCATCACCAATCCCCACAGCGACGCCGAATGGAACCGCCTGACCGGCGAAATCCTGCAGCGCAATGCCGGTGATGACCAGTCGGTGTATCTGCAGGTCACGCGCGGTGTTGCCAGACGCGACCACGCATTCCCGAAAGACATCAAGCCGACAGTGTTCATGATGAGCTCGCCGCTGGTGACGCCCGCCCCGGCGCTGGTCGAGTCCGGTGTTGCCTGCGTCACCGCGCAGGATTACCGCTGGCTCAACTGCGACATCAAATCAACGTCGCTGCTCGGCAACTGCATGCTGCGCCAGTTGTCGGTGGACGCCGGCGCCGCAGAAACCATCCTCTTTCGCGACGGCCAACTGACCGAGGCCTCGGCCAGCAATGTGTTTGTCGTCCGGGACGGCGTGGTGCTGGCGCCGCCCAAAGACCACCTGGTGCTGCCGGGCATCACCTACGACGTGGTGATTGAAATCGCCCGCGCCCGCGAATTCGAGATCGAAGTACGGCCGATCAGCGAAGCCGAGGTGCGCGGGGCCGACGAAATCTGGGTGACCTCTTCGACCAAGGAAGTGCTCGCAGTGACCACACTCGACGGCAAACCGGTCGGCGACGGCAAGCCCGGCACACTGTTCCGGCGCATGCACGCACTGTACCAGTCGTTCAAACAAGAACAGATGAGAACTGCGGCGTGACAACGGCGGATCCCGGCCCTGATCAACCGTCGCTGATCGAATACCCCAGCGACTTTCCGCTGAAAATCCTCGGTCACACCCAGGCCGGGTTCGCGCAGACGGTACTCGCAGTGGTGAAACACCACGCGCCTGACTTTAACGACACCACGATGGCAATGAGACCCAGCAAAAAGGGCAAATACCTCAGCCTGACCTGCGTGATCCGCGCCACCTCGCGCGAACAGCTCGACGCGCTGTATCAGGAGTTGTGCGACCTGCCGCAGGTGGTCATGGTGCTGTAGCTGTTTTCAGACGCGCCATCTGCCGGTCGTGCCAGCGGCCCAGCACCAACAGCGCGATTATTGCGCCGGTCAGCGCCATGAACATGTCCCACTGCGTGTCCCAGACATCGCCCTGCGTGCCGAGGAATTCGTCCGCACTGCCGCCCATCGCCACCGCCGCCCACCACTCGATCAGTTCGTAGAACGCGCTGATCGCCAGCGTCACGCAGACCACCAGAAAGTTGAGGATTTTCCGGCCTTTGATGCGGAACACGCGCAGCAGCAGCTCACGCGCCACCATCGCCGGCACAAAACCCTGCGCAAAATGACCGAGCCGGTCATAGGGATTACGCTCAAAACCGAACAGCTCCTGCAGCCAGAACCCCAGCGGCACGCGGGCATAGGTGTATGCGCCGCCGTAAATCAGGATCAGCCCGTGGATCGCGATCAGCACATACACCAGTGTCGTCAACGGCAGCCGGCCGCGCGTGACGATCAGGATCGGTGCGGCGATCAGCACCGGCAGCACCTCCATGAACCAGGTCAGCCGGTCATACGGTGCAATGCCCGACGCGACCAGCGCCAGCCCCCAGATTACGCAGATACCCGTCAGTGTGCGCTCAGCCGGCATCAGGCAGTGACTTCAACGCAGGACATGGGCGCTTATTTCGGCAGCTTGCGCTTGCGCAGTTCGCGCAGCTCGTCGGCGTAATCCTTGTGGAAATCCGAACCCGAACCGGTCAGGTAATTGCGGAAATCACTGCAGACCTGCTCAATGCCATCACGTGGCTGCGCCAGGATCTGCTCGCGGTTCTCAGTGCGGTATTCGAGGATTGACCCCTCGTATTTGCCGACATTGCGCATGTATTCCTTTTCGTCCTTCGACGCGCCGCGAATCATCAGCGTCAGCCGCGCGTCGAGTTCGTTCAGCAGCGCCTTGTGTCGCCCCTGCCAGACGGCATAGGCTTTTTCATTGGCCTTCGCCTGTGCCGGCAAGACCTGGTCACAGGCTTCGCGCAGCGCCAGCAGGCGCTGGTGCGCGAAATAGATTTTGCTCAGATTGGCACCGTAATCACCAGGGCTTTCTGCAGCCGCAGCCGGCAACCCCGCCGCCAACACCACGCACAGCAACACTTTTCTCAGCACTTCGACTCGCACCGCCTTCTCCCGATCGTCTTATAATGCAGCCTGATTATCCATCATTCCACGGGCACAGTGCCCGACTACAGGCTCGCTTCGGTGTCCCGACTTTCCACAGCTCCGGTTTCGATTGCCGCCGAACCGCTGGTCGTGCACCGGCTGGGACTGGTGCCGTACGTGCCGACCTGGGACCGCATGCGCGAGTTCACGCTGGTGCGCAGCGACCAGACGCCCGATGAACTGTGGTTGCTCGAACATCCTCCCGTGTACACCGTCGGCATCGCCGGCAAACCCGAACACTGGCCGCGCGTCGACAACGGCATCCCGTTGGTACGCGTCGATCGCGGCGGACAGATTACCTATCACGGCCCGGGACAATGGGTCGCCTACCTGCTGCTCGACATGCGCCGCCGCGGACTGACCATCCGTCCGCTGGTGCGGCGCATGGAACAGGCCGTCATCAACCTGCTCGCTGATTACGGCGTCAAAGCGCACGGTCGCAGCGATGCCCCCGGAGTCTATGTCGGCGAGGCCAAGATCGCCGCGCTGGGATTGCGCGTCAAAAACGGCTGCTGCTACCACGGCCTGGCGCTGAACGTGGATGTCGACCTCGAACCTTTCCATGCCATCAATCCCTGCGGTTATGCCGGGCTCGAAGTCACCAGCACGCAGCGCCTCGGCATTCGCGACACCAAGGCGCAGATTGGCGCCCGCCTGATCCGGCACACCAAAGACGTATTGCAATGAGCTTATTGAAAGATTCATGAATAATGACAGAAACATGCCTTTGATGAGGCTGTCATGTTTTTGGGAAACTTGGATAGTGCAATGAACATAGACGAGAAACAAAAAGGCCGCGCCAAAACCGCGCGCATCCCGATCAAGATCGTGCCGGTCACGCCGCTGAAAAAACCGGACTGGATCCGCGTGCGGCTGGGCAACAGCGAACGTTTCCAGGAAATCAAGCAGATCCTGCGCGAACAGAAGCTGCACACCGTATGCGAAGAAGCCTCCTGCCCGAACATCGGCGAATGTTTCGGCAAAGGCACCGCGACCTTCATGATCCTCGGCGACCTGTGCACGCGGCGCTGCCCGTTCTGCGACGTCGCTCACGGCCGGCCGAAACCCCCGGACGTGGACGAACCGCGGCATCTGGCCGAAACCATCGCTGCGCTGAAACTCAAATACGTGGTCATCACCAGCGTCGACCGCGACGACCTGCGCGACGGTGGCGCACAGCATTTCAAGGACTGCATCCGCGCCGTGCGCGAACTCTCGCCGCAGACCCGCATCGAAATCCTGGTGCCGGATTTCCGCGGCCGCCTCGACGTCGCGCTGGACATCCTGTCAGCCTGTCCGCCCGACGTGATGAACCACAACCTCGAAACCGTGCCGCGGCTCTACAAACAGGCGCGGCCCGGCTCCGATTACGCGCACTCGCTGAAACTGCTGAAAGACTTCAAGGCGCGCTTCCCGCACATCCCGGCGAAATCCGGACTGATGGTC
Organism: Burkholderiales bacterium; assembly: GCA_038316355.1. Taxonomy (GTDB): domain Bacteria; phylum Pseudomonadota; class Gammaproteobacteria; order Burkholderiales; family SG8-41. Next base: position 39,734 of record JBBQAO010000023.1, on the reverse strand, counting down.
GGACTGGGCGAAACCGATGAGGAAATACTCCAGACCATGCGCGATCTGCGCGCGCACGATGTCGATATGCTGACCATCGGCCAGTATCTGCAGCCCTCAGCCCACCACCTGCCGGTGCTGCGTTATGTCGAACCATCAATTTTTGAAATGTATGCCGCGGAAGCGGAGCGCATGGGTTTCAACCATGCCGCCAGCGGCCCCTTGGTGCGCTCGTCGTACCACGCCGACCAGCAGGCGCATGAGGCGGGTGTGGTTTAACGGCAAAACTCTTTTGCCACAGAGAGCACAGAGTTCACGGAGGAATCCCCTGGATCGTTAGCTGGCGATATCCGGCAGCACTTTCAAAAATCCGCTGTCCGTTTTGTTTTTCTCTGTGGTCTCTGTGTTCTCTGTGCTCTCTGTGGTTAAAGCTCTTTAAGCTTTTCCGCCAACAGCGCATGCAACTTCGCGAAATCCGGTTCGCCGAGGATACGCATCACCATCCTGCCCTGCTTGTCGATGATGAAGGTCGTCGGTGTCAGTTTCACTTCACCGAAGGCTTTGGCCAGCGCCCCCATCGGATCCAGTGCCACCGTGAACGGCAGCTTGTTTTTCTCGGCGTAATTCAGCACGTAATTGGGCGGATCGTGTTTCATCGCCACCGCGATGGTTTCGAAGCCCTGCGCACGGTACTTGTTGTAAGTAGCGGTGATTTCCGGCATTTCCTTGACGCAGGTGGCGCAGTCGGTGGCCCAGAAGTTGACCAGCACCACCTTGCCGCGCAAATCGGCCATGGTGATTTTCTCACCCTGCAGCGAAACAAAAGTCACCTGCGGCGCCGCCGGCTTGGCGCTCCAGATCGCGAACCCGGCAAACGTTAACGCCCCGGCAACGACAGCGGCTAGAATAAGGTTTCGGAAATTCAACATGCGGTCAAAACCGTGCGGGGAGCCTTTACCATGAACATGACGCGTATTCTCGGAGTTCTACCGGCTGTTGTCATCACCACGGTCATCAATTCGGTCATCATCCCGCCAGCTATCGCGGGTATTGCCGACATCAGCAATGCCGATGCCAGCAGCGGTTTGAGGCAGGCGTTGACCGATGGTTCCGCCGCCGCGGTAAAAATGCTCGGCGCGGAAAACGGCTATTTCGCCAATGCCAAGGTCAAAATCCCCCTGCCGCCCAGCCTGCAGAAGGTCGAAGGGGCGATGCGCATGATGGGCATGAAAAAACAGGTCGATGAACTGGTGCTGTCGATGAACCGGGCGGCTGAAGCCGCCGCGCCGGAAGCCAAACAGTTGCTGGTCGATGCGGTGAAAAAAATGTCGGTGCAGGATGCCAAGGGCATCCTTACCGGCGGCGATACCGCCGCCACCGAGTATTTCAAGCGCACCACGCAGGCGCAACTTACCCAGCGCTTTCTGCCCATCGTCAAAAAAGCCACTGACAGTGTCGGCCTCGCACAGCAGTACAACAACCTCGCCGGCCAGGGTGTGAAACTGGGCGTGGTCAAACAGGATGACGCATCGATCGAGACCTACGTTACGCGCAGGGCGCTCGACGGCTTGTACCTGATGATTGCCGAACAGGAAAAATCCCTCCGCGGCGATCCGGTAGGTGCCAGCAGCAATATCGTCAAGAAGGTGTTTGGCGCGCTGCGCTGACAGCCCGGATTGACAGTCCGGCAGGCGCGCACGATAATTGTTGAAATCTTCAACAACGAAGGCGTCATGGCAACCGTCAACTTCAGCGTGCCGGATGAAGTCAAAACCGAGTTCAACCGGGTCTTTGCCCGCGATAACAAAAGCAGCGTCATCGCCGGCCTGATGCTGCAGGCCATCGAAGAACGCCGCCTGCAAAAGCAGCGTTCGCGCGCCATCGACAGACTGCTCGAACTTCGCAGCAAACAAAAACCGGTCACGACCCGGGAGATTGACAAGGCCCGCCGCGCAGGCCGCCCGTGATGCGGGTGGTCGTGGATACCAGCGTCGCGGTCAAATGGGCTTTCCCGTTTCGCGACGACGAAGCCGATAGCAACAAAGCCGTCGCCGTACTCGACAGCTATCGGAATGGCGAAACCGGCTTGCTTGAGCCCCCGCACTGGCTTGCCGAAGTTGCCGCCGTAGTGGCGCGGCAATCCCCCGAAACCGCGCGCGAATACGTCGAAGTGCTGCATGCGCTGCGCATCCCCGTAACCCACGCCCCCGAGATGTACTCACTGGCCTGCGAAATCGCGACAAACACCGGACAGCACGTGTTCGACACGCTGTATCACGCGGTTGCATTGCTCACCCCGGAATGCTTGCTGGTCACCGCGGACGAGCGCTATTTCAAGGGCGCGCACCACCGGGGCAGCATCGTTCTTCTGCGTGATTTCAACCCCGTCGCCGGAAAGCAGACATCGTGATCGGCCAACTGTTGACGCACAATTTCCTGACCACCGGCATTGGTGATGCGCCTGCGTGGAGTGCGGTCACTGAACCGGAACTCGATGGATTTCTGGCGGCAATCAGGAAAATCTATTCTCCATTCACCGCCGACAGCACCCTCAACGAAGCCACCACCGAAGACGAAATCATCGTCAAGGTACTGGCCTGTCTCGGCTGGACCGAACTTCTCGCGCAACAGGTCGCATCCCCAACACGACGCGAGGATGTGCCGCCCGCACGATGACCAGCATCGGCAGACAGGCTCCACCCTGATGCTGAGCAACATCCATGCCATGAAAAATACAGTGCCGGATCGGCACTGCTAAGGGATCGCGCAGACAAACTCTTCAAACTTGCCATTCGCTGCGCGCGGCAACTCGCGCTCAAAATAGGCAAAACGCAGTTCAAAGGCATAACCCAGCGCCGCGCAGATGACCTCACCTAATTGCGCCTCTTCGGCCACGGTCAATGCCCGGTCGCAGGCCAGGCGCACCTCGACCGACTGCAGCGTGTGCTGGATCAGCTGGTATTGCCGCACCGGCGCGATGTCGCGGAAGCGGTGAAATCCGACCAGCGGCCAGTGGGTGCTGCCGTCGGGCAGACGCAGCATATTGCGCTCACGTCCGGCGATGCGCGCCAGCGTCGGCAGGGTGCGGCCGCAGACGCAGGCTGTGCCGGCGACGGCGTGATCATGCAGTTCATAACGGATCAGCGGTGTCGCGTAATTGTGCAGGCTGCTGACCACCAGCCTGCCGGTCTCGCCCGGTGCACAGGGATTGCCCGCAGCATCCAGCACTTCAACCAGTACACTTTCCGCCATCACATGGTATTGCCCGGAGACGGGGCATTGCAGCGCGATGTAACCGAGCTCCTGTGAACTGTAGGTGTCTTCAATGTCCACACCCAGCGAGTCGCGGCAGGCAGCGCGCAGTGCGGGCAACACAGTTTCACCGACAGTCAGTACCGCGCGCAGGCCCGGCAACTGTTCGCCTTGTTGCGCAAAATGCGCCAGCAGCGCGGCCAGATTGCTGGGGTAGGTCAGCAGATAACCGGGCGCATGCCGTTTGATCCAGGCCGCCTGCACGGCAATGTCGGCATTGAGGCTCAACAGCGCCGACGGCCCGGTCACGCGCAAAGCCTCCGATGCAGCGCCCCAGCCGGAGGCCGTGATGCCTTGTGGCGCATCGGCAATTCCCGGACCCAGCGCGCGGATCGCTGCGAATTTCAGCGACTGGTCGCGCTGATGCCAGTAATGGTCACGCACGGTGTTGACCTGCCACAGCAGCGCGTCGAGCCCCGTGCGCGACACCTGCACCGGCTGGCCGGTCGCGCCCGAGGTGCGGTTTTCGTGGACCGGGCCGAACTGCGGCGGGATGGCGGTACTGAGCAATGCAGGGCCGGCATCCTGGATGTCGCGCCGGGTCAGCAGCGGCAAGGCACGCAGTTGCGGCAAGGTCAGTGCCTCACCGCGAACCGCAGCTTTCAACCGGTCGCGATAAAACGGCACCGTGCGCCGGGCATGGTCGATGACCAGCGCCAGTTGCTGCAACTGGTGGTGCTGCAACACATCGGCGGGCCAGCGTTCGCTTTGTTCAAATTGCCACAACAGGGCCATACGCTGTGCCGCCGGCAGATCGGGCAATGCGGGCCAGGCGATGCCGGCAACGGCGGACTTGAGCAGCATTCAGACCGGCCGCATGATCAGTGTCGGGCAACGTTCGCCCAGCTCATAGCCCGGCACATGCATTGCCGTGATTTCGAAATCACCGGCACAGTCACGGACTTCCGCCAGCGTCGGAAAACTGTAGCGCGTGTCGACATTGCGGTAATTGTGGATGGTATTGACGACGGCCACAGGCCAGCCGAGATGCGCCGCGAGCTTTTCAGCGTCAGGCACCGCCTGATGCCACGCCGTCCACACATCACCCAGGCGCACGCCCTGCTCCAGCGTGCCGTGCAAGGCCATCGCCAGCCGCCATTTGAAAATATGAAAATTGCCGATGCGCCGCTGCCACAGGTCGTCGAACACGCGGTCAGGCGGTTCGGCAAGTTCCGGACGCACGAAATAACGCATCGCCAGCAACGCGTTGTCAGTCGCCACACGCCGCAGTTCCGCGGCAAAAGCCGCATAACCGGACCGGCCGACCATCTGATTGGCGGAGCCATCACCCACCAGCAAGTGCTGCGAGGCGTTCGCCAGCGGCAGCGCCAGCCATTCGGCGCGGACTGCGGCACCCGGTGCCTCGCCCGCAGGCCACACGCCGGCAATCATCCGCCGCGAATGATCCACTGCAGTCAGCCAGGTTCCGGAAGGCCAATGCAGGCGCGCGACCTCGGGCGTCACGCCGCAGAGCAGGGCGCGCGGCGAAGCAACGGCAAAACGCGTGTGCCAGGCATGGATTTCCGCCTCCAGCAGCCCGATATCCTCTGGTGCAGGGCGCAGTGGCAGGCCGATCAGGCTCCATTGCCGCGCATGCTGGTTCCAGTGGTCAGGTTGTGCGGTCATGGAACGTCGTAATCTCTTCTTAGAGCGCCTAACAGAAAGACCGAATCCAGTTTAACCGCCGATAAAAGCCGATGAACGCAGATCAAACCAGATCACAAAGCGCACTGAAGGCGGTCAATGATAATTTATTAAAAATCGTCACTTACTTTGATTCAATGTGCGAGTTTCCCGACCTTTTTGATGTTATCGGCGTTAATCCGCGTTCATCGGCGGTTAACGGTTTCTGACTTTGATATGGGCTCTTAGTGTGCCTTATCCCAGTTCGGACCCGTGCCGATTTCCACCAGCAGCGGCACCGCCAGTTGTGCGACACCGGCCATCAGCCGCGCGAGGCCGGTCTTGATGGTTTCGAGTTCGGCATCGGGCACTTCCAGCACCAGTTCGTCATGCACCTGCATGATCAGTTTCGACTGCAGTTTTTCCGCAACCAGCCAGTGCTGCACGGCCACCATCGCCAGTTTGATCAGGTCGGCCGCCGTGCCCTGCATCGGCGCATTGATCGCCGCACGTTCCGCGCCCTGGCGCCGTGCGGCGTTGCTGCCGCGGATTTCCGGCAGCCACAGGCGGCGGCCGAACACGGTTTCGACATATCCCTGCTCGCGCGCCTGTTCGCGGGTGACGCGCATGTATTCGGCAACGCCCGGGTAACGCTGGAAATAACGGTCCATGTACTGTTGCGCTGCTGAGCGTTCGATGTCGAGTTGTCTTGCCAGGCCGAAGGCCGACATGCCGTAGATCAGACCGAAGTTGATGACCTTGGCGTAACGGCGCTGTTCGTTGTCGACAGTCTGCGGCGTCAGGCCGAAAATTTCCGCGGCGGTTGCGCGATGAATGTCCTCGCCGGCAGCGAAGGCCTTCAGCAGGCTTTCGTCGCGCGAGATGTGCGCCATGATGCGCAGTTCAATCTGCGAATAGTCGGCGGAAACGATCTGCGAACCCGGCGGCGCGATGAAGGCCTCGCGGATGCGCCGGCCCTCAGCGGTGCGGATGGGAATGTTCTGCAGATTGGGATCCGTGCTCGCCAACCGCCCGGTCACTGCCGTGGCCTGGCCGTAACTGGTATGCACACGCCCGGTATTGCGGTTGACCATTACCGGCAGCTTGTCGGTATAGGTCGATTTCAATTTCGCCAGGCCGCGGTATTCGAGAATCAGTTTCGGCAGCGGATGATCGAGCGCCAGCTCCGCCAGTGATTCCTCGTCGGTGGACGGCGCGCCACCGGGCGTTTTTTTCACCGGCTTCAGGCCCTGCTTGCCGAAGAGGATTTCCTGAATCTGTTTCGGCGAACTCAGGTTGAAGGGCTGCTCCGCCTGTTCATGCGCGCGTTTTTCGATGGCTATCATTTTGGCGCCGAACTCGGTCGACAGTTCCGCCAGCAGTTTGCTGTCGATCAGCACGCCGTTGCGTTCCATCGTGTACAGCACCGGCATCGCCGGCATCTCGATGTCGGCATAGATATGGTTCAGTTTCTGATCGGCGGCGATGCGCGGATGCAGCGCCTGGTGCAGTTGCAGTGTGATATCCGCATCTTCAGCCGCGTATTCGCCAGCGAGCTCCACAGAAACCTGCTCGAAACCGATGCGTTTCGCACCCCTCCCCGTAACATCATCATAACTTATTGTTTTTATTGATAATATTCTCTGTGCCATGGAGTCCATGTCATGCCGCTGATGGCTTTCCAATACATAGGATTCGAGCAGCGTATCGTGCAGCACGCCGGCGACCTGGACACCGTAATTGGCGAACACGTGCATGTCGTACTTGATGTGCTGGCCGAGTTTTGCGCGCCGCGGATTTTCCAGCCAGGGTTTCAGCGTGGCCAGCACCTCGTCGCGTGACAACTGTTGTGGTGCGCCGGCATAGACATGGCTGACAGGAATGTACGCAGCATGGCCCGGCTCCACCGCCAGCGAAATGCCCACCAACTCCGCCGCCATCGCATCCAGGCTGGTGGTTTCGGTGTCGACTGCCGTCAGCGGCGCGGCCTCAATGCGTGCCAGCCATTTCCGGAGCGCCTCCATCGTCGTCACGGTTTCATAGTGCCGCTCATACTGTGGCACAGCCGGCGGATTGGGCGCTGGAATCGGTTGCGGCTCCGGGTTCCCTCGATCCTCAATCCCCGATCCTGCATCCTGCAGTTCGCGCCGCCAGGTCCTGAATTCGAAACGCTCGAACAACTCAACGAGTTTCGCCGTGTCCTGAGGCTGCGGCGCCAGATGCTGCAATTGCACCGGCAATTCGACATCACACTTGATGGTCAGCAAAGCCTGCGCCTGCGGCAGCCAGTCCAGCGACTGACGCAGGTTTTCGCCGACAGCACCGCCGATGTCCGGCGCGTTTTTGACAATGGCTTCCAGCGTGCCGTACTGCGTCAGCCATTTCACCGCGGTTTTCGGGCCGACCTTCGGCACGCCCGGCACGTTGTCCACGCTGTCACCGATCAGCGTCAGGTAATCGATGATGCGCTCCGGCGGCACGCCGAATTTTTTCTCGACGCCGGCAATGTCGAGAATTTCATTGGACATGGTGTTGACCAGCGTGATCTGCGCCGACACCAGCTGCGTGATGTCCTTGTCGCCGGTGGAAATCACCACGCGCATCCCCGCCTGCTCGGCCTGCCGTGCCAGCGTGCCGATCACGTCGTCGGCCTCGACCCCGCCGACTTCCAGCAGCGGCCAGCCCATTGCGGTGATGGCCTCCTTCAGCGGACCGATCTGCGATGCCAGATCGTCGGGCATCGCCGGCCGGTTGGCCTTGTATTGGGCATACAGGTCGTCGCGGAAGGTTTTGCCCCTGGCATCGAACACACAGGCGCTGTATTCCGCCGGTACGTCTTTGTGCAGCCGGCGCAGCATGTTGAGCACGCCATAGATGGCATTGGTCGGTTCGCCACGGCTGTTGCTCAGGTCGCGTATCGCATGGAACGCACGGTAAAGGTAGGACGAGCCATCGACGAGAAGCAGGGTTTTCATGCGGAATCCGGGCAATTGTGCGACAACAGTGTGCTGCCGCTGCGTGTTGCCGGAATTATCGCAGAGTTATCGAAAAATTCGCGCAGCGTTCATGCCGCTCCGCCTTTCAAAACACCGGCGAAAGCCGGATAATGGAAACCACTGGAGCCCCAACATGCGACATGTCCTGACCCTGATCTTTTTTGCTGCGGCCGTCACCGTCGCACTGCCCGGAACCGCACAAAATGCGCCTGCGCAAAATACCGCGCAGAAAAAACCTGCCGCGCAGCCGATTCCGGAACCGCCTCCGCCGCCCCCCGGATTCGAACTCGACCCGGCAGCGGAGCCGCAAGTGACCATCCGCAAACGCGGCGAGGACACCGTCGAGGAATACCGCATTGCCGGCAAGCTCTACATGATGAAGGTCACACCGCCGGGCGGTGGCCCATCGTACTACCTGATCGACGAACACGGTGACGGCAAATTCGCGCGCCAGGACGGACCGGGAACCGGGGTCCGGCCACCGATGTGGGTGATTCATTCCTGGTAATTGGTAAATGGTGACTGGTTGGTAGATTGGTAAACAGTAAATATCAACGGTGAAAGCCCCGTGGGGGCGTCCACGATTCACCATTCACGATTCACCATTTACCATTCACCAATTACCATTCGCCCATGTCCGTTTTTACCACGGTAACTCCTGACGACCTGCAGCACTGGCTGCGGGATTACGCCGTCGGCGAGCTGCATGAACTGCGCGGCATTGCTGCGGGCATCGAAAACACCAACTATTTCGTCACCACCGGAGATGGCCGTTACGTGCTGACGCTGTTCGAAAAACTCACGACACGGGAACTGCCGTTCTACCTGAACCTGATGGCGCATCTCGCCGAACACGGCGTGCCCAGCGCGCACCCGGTCGCCAACCGCGCCGGCCATTACCTCGGCATGCTCAAGGGCAAACCCGCCGCGCTGGTCGCGCGCCTCGATGGCAGCGATGTTCGCGCGCCGACGGCCGCGCAATGCGCCGCGGTCGGCGCCGTGCTGGCGCGCCTGCACCTGGCCGGCGAATCGTATCCGGCCACCATGGACAATCCGCGCGGACCTAAATGGTGGGCCGGCGTGCTGCCCGAGATCCTGCCCTTCCTGCCGGCGCCCGATGCCATGCTGCTGCAGGACGAAGTGCGTTTCCAGTCGCAGCACCGCTTTTCCGACCTGCCGCGCGGCGCCATCCACGCCGATCTGTTCCGCGATAACGTGCTGTTCGCCGGCGACCGCGTCGCCGGCGTCATCGATTTTTATTTTGCCTGCACCGATGTGCTGCTCTACGACATTGCGATCACCGTCAACGACTGGTGCGTCAACAGCGACGGATCCCTGGACAACGCGCGTACGCGGGCGCTGCTGGATGCCTACGCCGCGGTGCGCCCCTGCACCGCAGTCGAACGCACTGCGTGGCCGGTGATGCTGCGCGCCGCCGCACTGCGCTTCTGGGTATCGCGGCTCCATGACTTTCATCTGCCGCGCGCCGGCGAACTGACCCATGCCAAGGATCCGGGCCACATCCGCCGTATCCTTGAACTGCGCATCCGCGACGAAAACACGCTACCGGTGCTGACCGGCTGAACCGGGCAGTCAGTACGTCTGACGGGCCACATCTATAATCGGTACCAGGGAGGAAACACCATGGAAATACGCACCGTAGCCGCCGGCCGGGGCTGGCAATGGGTCGTTGAGGGATTCCGGATTTTCCGCAAACAACCGCTGACCTGGATTGCGCTGGTCATGGTCATGCTGGTGATCTGGCTCGCCTCGCTGGCCATGCCGCTGATCGGTCCACTGGCGATCAACCTGGTGTCGCCGGTATTTTTCGCCGGACTGATGCTGGCCTGCCGGACCACCGATGAAGATGGCGAGCCCGGGTTCGCCCAGCTGTTCGCCGCCTTCAAAACCCACGCCAGTCCACTGATCACCGTGGGCGGCATTTATCTGGTCGGCAACATCGTCGCCGTCGGTATCGTCTTTGCCGTCGCCGGCGGCACCGCCCTGCCGGCTTTGTTGGGCAAAACCACCGACATCGAAACCCTGCGGGTGGCAGCTCGCGGCCTGCTGCTGGGCATGGTCGTGGGCATGGCGGTATTCATCCCGGTATTGATGGCCGTCTGGTTCGCGCCGCTGCTGATCGTGCTCCACAACAGGCCGCCGGTCGAGGCAATGAAAATGTCGTACACCGCCTGCCTGCGCAACACCATGCCGTTGCTGGTTTATAGCGTGGCCGTGCTGGTGCTGGGCATCATCGCGTCCATTCCACTGATGCTCGGCCTGATCGTGCTGCTGCCGGTGCTGGTATGTTCGATTTACGCGAGTTACAAGGACATCTTCCCGGCGAATGTCGCAGCGCCAGCGCAGGAGGCGGCGGCGGGAACCTTGGATCCTTGAAAAACCTTTTTACCGCCGATGAACGCCGATCAAATCAAAAACATGAAATTACCTGCCTGAAAATTCAGTGCAGTTATCGGCGTTTATCCGCGTTCATCGGCGGTTAAATAAGTATTTGATTTTATTAATTTTTTTAAACGGGCGTCAGTTTCGCGTATTCGAGCATCAGCCACTTCAGCCCGGCGTCGCGGAAATTCACCTGCACCCGCGCATCGTTACCGCCACCCTCGGCGTTAACGATCACACCGGCGCCGAACTTGGCGTGGTTCACCGCCTGGCCGATGCGCCACGGCGAATCACGCGATGGCATCGCCGGCGCAGTCGATGCGCCGCGCGTACCAGCCCGCGCCGGGCCGTACGACGGCGACATCTGGCGTGCATAAGCGGAAGTAGAAGCCACTTGGCGCACGTGGTTCACGCGCTGCAGCAGCGCTTCCGGCAATTCCTGGAAAAACCGCGACGGCACGTTGTAGCGCGTCTGGCCGTGCAGCATGCGGCTTTGCGCGAGCAACAAGTACAACCTGCGCCGCGCCCGCGTCAGTGCGACATACATCAGGCGGCGCTCTTCTTCGACGCCATCAGCCTCGGTCATGCTGTTTTCGTGCGGGAACAGCCCTTCTTCCAATCCGGTAACGAACACCGCATGGAATTCCAGGCCCTTCGCCGAATGCACCGTCATCAGTTGCAGCGCATCGGCACCAGCGAGCGCCTGATGTTCACCGGCCTCCAGTGCAGCATGCGCAAGAAAGGCCGTCAGGTCGTCCGTGTTTTCGGGCGAGGTTTCTGCGCCCGCGTCGTTCATTGTTTCGGGCGACGCTTCAGTGCCCGGGGCGTTCATTGTTTCGGGCGGCGCTTCTACGCCCGGGGCGTTTATTGTTACCTCAAACGGGGCACCTTCCGCAGGCACCCAGGTTACGCGCTCGCCGACAAACACCGCTGCGGCATTGATCAATTCATCGAGATTCTCGATGCGATCCGCGCCTTCCTTCTCGTTGCGGTAATGCGCCCTCAGCCCGCTATGCTCTACGACATGGGCGATCACCTCCTGCAACTGCAGACCGGCGGTGGCGCTGCGCATGGCCTCGATCAGTTTGACGAAGGCAGCGATGCTGGTCGCGGCTTTGCCTGACAGCGTGTTGGCACAGGCTGCCGCCCACAGGCTCATGCCGGCCTCTTTCGCCATGCCCTGCAATTGCTCAAGGCTGCGATTGCCGATGCCGCGCGTCGGGAAATTGATGATGCGCAACAGCGCACCGTCGTCTTCCTGATTTGCCACCAGCCGCAAGTACGCCAGCGCGTGCTTGATTTCCTGACGCTCGAAAAAGCGCAGCCCGCCATAGACCCGGTACGGCATGCCGGCCGTGAACAGCGCATGCTCAATGACCCGCGACTGCGCGTTGGATCGGTAAAGCACGGCGATATCGGCCAACGCCGCACCCTCGGCACGCAGGCTGCGCACTTCATCAACCACGTACGCCGCCTCTGCGTAATCGGTGGCGGCTTCGAACACCCGCAAAGGCTCGCCCTTGGCATCCGCCGTCCACAGGCTTTTGCCAAGACGCTTGCGGTTGTGTCCGATCAGCGCATTGGCCGCATCGAGGATATTGCCTTGGGAACGGTAGTTCTGCTCGAGCTTGATGACTTTCTCGACATGGAAATCGCGCTGCAGATCCTGCATGTTCGCCGTCGATGCGCCGCGCCAGCCGTAAATGGACTGGTCATCGTCACCGACGGCAAATATCGCGTTGTGCTGACCGGCGAGCAACTGCAACCAGCGGTACTGCAGGCGATTGGTGTCCTGGAACTCGTCAACCAGGATGTGGCGGAAACGGCCGGCATAGTGTTCGCGCAAATGGTCGTTGCGTGCCAGCAGCTCGTACGAGCGCAGCAGCAGTTCGGCAAAATCAACCACACCCTCGCGCTGGCACTGGCGGTCGTATTCGGCATAAAAATCCACCATGCGCCGCGAAAAATCATCATAGGGCTCGACCTTGTCGGCACGTTTGCCCTCTTCCTTCTGCGCCGCGATGAACCACTGCGCCTGGCGCGGCGGATAACGCTCCTCGTCGATGTTCAGCGCCCGCATCAATCGCTTCACCAGCGCCAGCTGGTCCTGGGTATCGAGGATCTGGAACATTTGCGGCAGACCGGCTTCGCGGTAATGCGCGCGCAGCATGCGGTTGCACAGGCCGTGGAAGGTGCCCACCCACATGCCGCGGGTGTTGATCGGCAGCATCGCCGACAGCCGGGTCATCATTTCCTTCGCCGCCTTGTTGGTGAAGGTCACGGCGAGCAGGTTCATCGGATTGATCTGGCCGGTCTGGATCAGCCAGGCCATGCGCGTGGTCAGCACGCGGGTCTTGCCGCTGCCGGCGCCGGCGAGGATCAGCGCCGACTGCTGCGGCAGCGTTACGGCTTCGAGCTGCTCATCGTTGAGACCGGAGAGAAATGCCGGCGCAATCACGGGCGAAATCGCAGGCGCAGTGGATGTCGAAGACGTGGCGGGAATCATTGTGTGATGCAGACTGGACGATCTGCATTATACGGGAGCATCTTCGGGATGCCCCGCATCATCAGCCCTGTATCGAGTAGCCGGCCATGCGCAACACACCCGCCATTTGCGCGGCATCTTCCGCGCTGCCGAGTCCGATGACATCCACTGCATAACGCAGACTGCCATCCGCGCGGTAGGCTCGCACACGCGCCGGATATCCTTCGGTACGCAACCTGGTCGCCAGTACGGCGGCGGCGCTCTGATCCGCAACCGCAGCCAGTGCCACGCGGTGTTTGCCGCCGCGACGGCTGGCGCCGCTGGCTGGCGCAATTTCAGTTTCGGTCGCCCATTCCTGCAGCTGCGCTGCAGGCACCGGCGCCACCGGCTGGCGTTTGCCGTCACGTCCGGCAATGAAAAACGACAAGGGATCCTGCATCGTGAACGCCTGCTCCTGATGCTGTACGTAAATGCGACCCTCGATCAGGCAAACCACGTCGCGCTCGGTCGACGATTTGCCCCAGAGATCCGTGCCGCGGATACCGGCAGTCACCGTGGCAATGCGGATGTTCAGGTCGCGGCTGGCAAGCGGCGAAGCAAATACTTTCGTCGTAAAACGGAATGCGCCCTGCGCCACATCCAGCGCGCCGCTGACGATGCGGCTGGCTGCGCTGCCCTTGTCGGCCAGACGATCCACGCCGAGGCTGGCGTTTTCACCGAGTTTGATGGCACTGCCTTCGGCCATGCGCAGCAAAGCGCGCGCACCATTCCCGGTCAGCACCCGGGCGCCGTCGAGCAGCACGGTGCCCGGAACCAGCGGTTCGCGGGCACCGCCCGCATGCTCCACCCAGGCCGGGCTGACCACTGCTTCAACGGTCAGCGTGCGGGCGCCGGCAACAGCGGCAGTGAACATCATCAATACCGACAACAGACTGCGCATCATGATCAATCTCTCCAGTTGCCTCCCCTTATGCAACCCCGGTTGAGCGGGCCGGGTTACACAAGGAACCGTTATAATTGCGGCCTGAAACGGCACCCCGCCGTAACCGCAATTTTCCCTCTAAATCAGCATCATGCAACAAAAATACAATCCGCAGGTCATCGAGCGCGACGCGCAGAAATTCTGGGATGACACGCAGGCATTCCTTGCCGTCGAAAGCGGTGACAAGCCGAAATATTACTGTCTGTCGATGTTCCCCTACCCCTCGGGCAAGCTGCACATGGGCCACGTGCGCAATTACACCATCGGCGACGTGCTGACGCGTTATCACCGCATGAAGGGTTACAACGTACTGCAGCCGATGGGCTGGGACGCCTTCGGCCTGCCGGCGGAAAACGCGGCGATGGCCAATGGCGTGCCGCCGGCGAAGTGGACCTGGGACAACATCGCCTACATGCGCCAGCAGCTGAAGTCGCTGGGTTTCGCCATCGACTGGAGCCGCGAACTCGCGACCTGCAGCCCGGACTACTACCGCTGGAACCAGTGGCTGTTCCTGCGCCTGCTGGAAAAAGGCATCGCCTACAAAAAAACCCAGGTTGTGAACTGGGATCCGGTCGACCAGACTGTGCTCGCCAATGAGCAGGTCATCGATGGCAAGGGCTGGCGCACTGGTGCCACTGTCGAGAAACGCGAAATCCCCGGTTACTACCTCGCCATCACCCAATACGCCGATGAACTGCTGTCGGCGCTCGACACACTGCCGGGCTGGCCGGAGCGGGTCAAGGCAATGCAGGCCAACTGGATCGGCAAAAGTTACGGCGTGCGTTTTGCGTTTCCGTACGATTTATCTGCCGCGGCAAGCGGCGGTACGCACCTCCCTTCCCCTGCCCTCATCCCCGGCCCTTCTCCCAGAGGGAGAAGGGAGGCAGATGTTTCCTTTCCCCCTCCGGGAGAGAGGTCAGGGGTGAGGGACGGCAGGGCCGGGGATGGGGGAGAAATTACCGGAAAAGATAAGACATCCTCCCTCACCCCTGACCCCTCTCCCGAAGGCAGAGGGGAACGTGGATTACTTTGGGTATTCACCACCCGTGCCGACACCATCATGGGCGTCACCTTCGTCGCCGTGGCCGCCGAACATCCGCTGGCAACGCAAGCCGCAAAAAACAATCCCAAACTCGCCGACTTCATCGCCGAATGCAAACGCGGCTCGGTGATGGAAGCCGACATGGCGACCATGGAAAAGAAAGGTATGCCGACAGGAATTTTTGTCGAGCATCCGCTGACCGGCGAAAAAATCGAGGTCTGGGTCGGCAACTACGTGCTGATGGGTTACGGCGAAGGCGCGGTGATGGCGGTGCCGGCACATGACGAGCGGGACTTTCATTTCGCCAAGCAATATGGATTGCCGATCAAACCGGTGATTGACGTCACCGCGCAAACATTCTCCACCGAGGCGTGGCAAGAATGGTACGCCGACAAGGAGCACGGCGTCTGCACCAATTCCGGCAAATACAACGGCTTGAATTACGCCGCCGCGGTTGATGCCATCGCCACCGACCTCGCCGCCAAAAATCTCGGCGAAAAACAGGTGCTTTACCGCCTGCGCGACTGGGGCGTTTCACGCCAGCGTTACTGGGGCTGCCCGATTCCGATCGTTCACTGCCCGGCCTGCGGCGATGTGCCGGTGCCGGACGAGGATCTGCCGGTGGTGCTGCCTGAAGACTGTGTCCCCGACGGCAGCGGCAATCCGCTGCTCAAACGCGCGGACTTTGTGAATTGCAACTGCCCCAAGTGCGGCAAACCGGCGATGCGCGAGACCGACACCATGGACACTTTCGTCGATTCGTCCTGGTACTACCTGCGTTATGCCTGTGCCGACAACGGCATGGCCATGGTCGATGAACGCGTCAACTACTGGCTGCCCGCCGATCAATACATCGGCGGCATCGAACACGCCATCCTGCATCTGCTGTATTCGCGCTTCTGGAGCAAGGCGATGCGCGACCTGGGCCTGGTCAAACTCGATGAGCCGTTCAAGAACCTGCTGACCCAGGGCATGGTGCTGAACGAAATATTTTTCCGCAAACCGGCCCATCCCTCATCCCCGACCCTTCCGTCCCTCACTCCTGACCTCTCTCCCGGAGGGAGAAAGGAAACATCTGCCTCCCTTCTCCCTCTGGGGGAAGGGCCGGGGATGAGGGCAGGGGAAGGGAGCAGCGAAAACCCCGCTCGCGCGGGGATTCCGATGGGAACGGGGGGTCGCATCACTTATTACAACCCGGCCGATGTCGATGTCACCGTCGATGCCCAGGGCAACCGCAGCGGCGCCGTGCTGCGCGCCGATGGCCAGCCGGTGGAGTCCGGCGGCATCGGCACCATGTCGAAATCGAAAAACAACGGCGTCGATCCGCAGTCGCTGATCGAGGATTACGGCGCGGACATTGCGCGCTTTTACATGATGTTCACTGCGCCGCCGGAGCAAACGCTGGAATGGTCGGATGCCAGTGTCGAGGGTGCATCGCGTTTCCTGCGCCGGGTCTGGGCGCTGGGTTATGAAACCGCGCAGCGCGGCAATACGGCCGGCACCGCTGTAGACACCGCTGTTGACACCGATGTTGACACCGATTTGGACACATTACCCGCCCCGCTGGCCGCCGCGCGCCGCGAAATCCATGCCGTGCTGAAACAGGCCAACTACGACCTCGGCCGCCACCAGTTCAACACTGTGGCCTCGGCGACGATGAAAATGCTCAATGCGCTGGAAGGCGTATTGAAAGGCAGCACTGACGACGCTGCCAACACGGTATTGCGCGAAGGTTTTTCCATATTGCTTCGCGTACTGTCGCCGATCACCCCGCACATCACCCACCAGCTGTGGCGCGACCTCGGTTACGGCGACGACCTGCTCGCAGCGCCCTGGCCGGAGCCCGATGCCGCCGCGCTGATCGAAGACGAAATCGAGCTGGTGGTGCAGGTCAACGGCAAAAAACGCGGCGATGTACGGGTGCCGCGCGACGCCGCCAAGCCGGCAATCGAGGCCGCAGTGCTGGCCCATGCCGAAGTGCAGAAATTCATCGCCGGGCAGTTGGTAAAAAAAATCATCGTCGTGCCGGGCCGCCTGGTCAATGTGGTGATATGAACGTGATAAGCTGAACCGCCATGAAAACGTTCGCCGCTCTGCTCTGCGCCCTGCTGATCGCCGGCTGCGGCTTTCAGCTGCGCGGCGCCGCCAACCTGCCCTTTGATACCTTGTACGTGCAGGCACCGGTCGCATCGCAATTTGCGCAACAGTTCAGGCGCGTGGTCGCCGCCGGCAGCGCCACCAAAATCGTCGATAATCCGAAAGCCGCGTCAGCGACGCTGGTGCTGATCCAGGAGTTGCGCGAAAAAAGCATCCTCTCGCTGTCAGGCACCGGGCGGGTGCGTGAATATCAATTGCGTTACAAGATGTCGTACCGTCTGCTCGACAAAAACGCGGCAGAAACCATCCCGGCCTCGGAAATCGTGCTGACGCGAGATTTCTCCTTCAACGATCAGGACACTCTGTCCAAGGAATCGGAAGAAGCCTTGCTGTTCCGTGACATGCAAAGCGACGCCGTGCAGCAATTGGTGCGGCGACTGCAGGTTGCCAAACTCGCACCGACGGCCAAACCCGCGTCATAGCTTGATGCGGTAAGATACGCGCACCGATGCGCCTGCCTTCCGAACAACTCGCGAGCCACCTCGCGCGGGACCTCAAACCGCTCTACACGGTATTCGGCAACGAGCCCCTGCTCGCACTCGAAGCCAGCGACCGCATCCGCGCCAAGGCGCGCGCTGAGGGTTACACCGAACGCGAAGTACTGACCGTCGATTCCGGTTTCAAATGGAATCAACTGGCCCTCGCCGGCAATTCACAATCCCTGTTCGCGTCGCGCAAGCTGCTGGAACTGCGTATCCCCACCGGCAAGCCCGGCAAGGAAGGCGGCGAAGCACTGCAGAATTACTCCCAGTCACTGCCGCCCGATACGATCACCCTGATCCAGGTCTCCGAACTCGACTGGCGCGGCCAGAAAGCAGCGTGGTTCGAGGCACTGGAACGTGCCGGTGTTGGCGTCGAAGCCAAAGCCGTGCTGCGCCGCGCACTGCCACAATGGATCGCCGGCCGCCTCAAGGACCAGCAGCAGGACGCCGATGCCGCCACACTGGAATTCATCGCCGACCGCGTCGAAGGCAACCTGATGGCGGCGCACCAGGAAGTGCAGAAACTAGCACTGCTCTTCCCCGTCGGCCCGATCACCTTTGATCAGGTCAATGCCTCGGTGCTCGACGTCGCGCGTTACGACGTATTCAACCTCGGCGAAATCATGCTTGAAGGCGATCCGCTACGCGTCGCCCGCGTACTCGACGGCCTGCAGGGCGAAGGCACGGCAGCCCCCCTTGTGCTGTGGGCCTTCGCCGAAGAAATCCGCGCCATCGGCAAAATCATCGCCGGCATTAACACCGGAAAACCGGCCTCGATGATGCTGCGCGAAGCCCGCATCTGGGGCCCGTCACACCAGAACGCGATGCAGAACAACCTCAAACGTTTCACGCTGGGGCAGGTCACCGAGGCATTACGTCACGCTGCGGTGATCGACCGCATGGTCAAGGGTCTGGTGCGCGGTGACACCTGGAATGAACTGCTGCAACTCGCATTGCGGTTTGCGCGGAATAATCCCGGCACTGTTAAGGCCCAGCCGGGGCGGCGGGCGATGCCGGCGGCGTTTGCGGCGCATCCAGCGCTGTTCTAACTTCAG
Organism: Burkholderiales bacterium; assembly: GCA_038316355.1. Taxonomy (GTDB): domain Bacteria; phylum Pseudomonadota; class Gammaproteobacteria; order Burkholderiales; family SG8-41. Next base: position 21,218 of record JBBQAO010000023.1, on the reverse strand, counting down.
TTTAGAAAACCAACCAAGATCAAGGTCGCCGGGGGTAGCCCGGTGACCTTGGTTTTAAGGCTTTAATCGTCGCCCACCACAGGCGAAAAGCGCATCCCGCCTGCTAGAATCTCCCCCATGGATGTCCAAACCTACATGCAAGCCATCGGCAAAGCCGCCCGCGCCGCATCGCGCGCGATGGCGGTCGCCGACAGCAATGCCAAAAACACCGCGCTGATCGCGATGGCCGCGGCGATTGAAAGCTCTGCACCAACGCTGACGCGCGAAAACGCTCGTGATATCGAAGCTGCAACAGCAAAAAACCTCGACGCCGCCGCCATCGACCGGCTGACGCTGACACCGAAGCGCATCGCCGCGATGGCTGATGGCCTGCGCCAGATTGCCGCACTGCCCGATCCGGTCGGCGAGATCACCGGGCTCAAATACCGTCCGACCGGCATCCAGGTCGGACAGATGCGCGTGCCGCTGGGTGTGGTCGGCATCATTTATGAATCGCGGCCAAACGTGACTGCCGATGCCGCCGGGCTGTGCCTCAAATCCGGCAATGCTGCGATCCTGCGCGGCGGTTCGGAAGCGCTGCATTCGAATCAGGCGATTGCCGTCTGCGTACACGAAGGCCTCAAAGCCGCCGGCCTGCCGGAAACCGCGGTGCAGGTAATAGCGACCACCGACCGCGCTGCGGTCGGTGAGCTGATCACCATGCATGAATACGTCGACATCATCGTGCCGCGCGGCGGCAAGGGCCTGATCGAACGGCTGATGCAGGAATCGCGCATCCCGATGATCAAACACCTGCACGGTGTATGCCATGTCTACATCGACGACGCGGCTGATTTCGACAAGGCGCTGCGCATCGCCGACAACGCGAAGACGCAACGCCTCGGCACCTGCAACACCATGGAAACGCTGCTGGTGGCGCGTGGCATCGCGGATAAAATCCTGCCGCCGCTGTGCAAAATTTACGCCGACAAAAAAATTGAACTGCGCGGCGATGACGCTGCGCGCAAAATCGTGCCCGGCATGAAAGCCGCAACCGAGGATGACTGGTACACCGAATATCTCGACGCGATCCTGGCGATCCGCATCGTTGACGACCTCGACGCGGCAATCGACCACATCACGCGTTACGGCTCACAGCACACCGATGCCATCGTCACCGAGAACGTCACCCGCGCGCGGCGCTTCCTGCGCGAAGTGGATTCGAGTTCAGTGATGGTCAATGCATCGACGCGTTTTGCCGACGGTTATGAATACGGCCTCGGCGCCGAGATCGGCATTTCCACCGACAAGCTGCACGCGCGCGGTCCGGTGGGGCTCGAAGGCCTGACCTCGCTGAAATATGTGGTGTTCGGCGACGGGCACGCCCGAGAATAATCGTTTAAAAACAAATATTTATATATATTTCGCGCAATCCGTGTGCAGATGATCCGCGTTGATGATGGACAAAAACATTCCCCCGAATAACGAAGACCTGCCGCTGCACGACTTCTTCGCCAGGGGCGTGCGGCAAAGCGATTTGCAGGCGTTAGCGCCCTTGATGGCTGCACGCGGCATGCTCAACGCCTTCGTTATGGTGTTTCGCGGCGGTGAAACAGAAATCTTGATTCGTCTGTTGGTGATGCGTGAAATCGGGGATCGTCCTGATGCACCGCGTTGGAGCCCGCAGGAACTCGCCCAGCATTTTTCCTATCTGGATGCTGTGAAGTTAAATACCGTGCTCGACCGGCTGAAGGATTTCGGGTTGCTGGTTTGGGATCAGGAGGATCGTACCTATCAGTTGAGCGGCACGGCACGTGTGGCGCTCTCCGCTCTGGCCAATGTGCTGGCTTTGCCGCCTGGCGAAGACGCCGATCTGGTGTATATCACTTCGCAGGTGGCCGCCGGGCAAGCGATGGGGCGGCCCTCCCTGGAAGCACTTAATCTGCTGCTCACCAAGTACCGCGAGTTGCAAAAAGAGTTCGACGATGCGCTGGTAAGCGGCTCGGAATTCCGCATCCGCCAGGCCAGCGCCAAATTCAATGCTGTCGAAATCACCGTGGAAAAGGGCAACCAGATCATCCAGTCGTTGACCAAAGGCAGTGATCTGGACGAAGCGATGTACCGCAATGCGCAGGCCATTGGTCAGGCGCAGAGCCGGCTGTTACGCATGCATGCCGCGTTCCAGCGCACGTTGCACGCGCTTGAGCTGCAAAGCATTTCTCTGGGTGGCAGTGGCCTGTCGTCGTCCGATGTGGCGCAATGGATGCGCACGCTCGACCAGGAGCGTCTGGCAGCGCTCAGCGCGCACGCCGTCGGTGGCAACCTGCCGCTGCCATTCGCGATGAGCGATTTGATGCTCGATGTGGCGGAGTACGAATTGCTGGAACGCGAGCGTCAGGCGCAAGAAAGCACATCCCTGCCGCCGCCGTGCGACGCGCCAGACACCGTCGAGATGTCCACCGAGCGCTTTGCCGCACTGGATCGATTCATTGACCGGCTTGGAAAAATCCAATCAGAGACGCCATTGGTCGACGCAGTGGTCGGCGGCAGCTATGCGCTATCCGCATACCGGTTATCGCTACTGGCGTTGATCGGCGACCCTGAATCGGCCGAGATGCGCGGCCGCGTCGCCGATCTCGCGCGCCTGCCGCTGGGCGTGACCCTCTCCGATGACCACGAAACCGTGGCGCGCGACGAAGTAGCGCAAATCAGCCGTGGCAAGTTGATGCCGGCGCAAACAACGCCATGAACACCGACGACGCCCAAATTCTGATCGCTCGTCTGATTGCAGAACGCTGGGTGCCGCGTGCCGATCCGCTGTCGCGGCGGGTGCTGGTGGACGAAGACTTTCGTGACGAAATCAAGCGGCGGCTCACCGCCTGCGGATTGCGTTTGCTCGACAATCCGTACGCCACGCATATTGCACTGGGGCTGATCGACGCCGCCGAGGAGCCGGTGCTGGCTCGCACCGGACAGTGGCTATCGAGCAATCTTAAACTGCCCCGCGACTGCGTGGCTTTACTGGTGGTGCTGTGGGCCTTGCTGATTTTGCCTAAGCGCGAACGTCAGGTGTCACGTCGTGACAATACCGAAACGTTGCAAAACGATATGTTTGGCATGGACAAACCGATACCCACCGGAACCGATGTCGAAGGCAGTGTCCAGGAAAGCGCGCTGCTGGCGGACTTTGGCAAACAGCTCGGCGGAAAAATGCGGGTTAACGTCAATCTCGGCTTGTTGTCGCGTCACGGCTTTATTGAGCGCCGCAACAATGTGATCTACGAAGGGCCGCTGCTCGACTTGGCGCTCGATCACAGCGTGCTCGCGCCGCGCATACTCGATGGCGCGCTCGCCGAACTGCTCGCCGTGCGCGTGACGGCCCCAGTGCCGGTGCCGGTGCCAGACCAAGATCAGGAATAACGCCTGTGTTTCATCTGAAAAGCATCGAACTCATCCACTGGGACTACTGGCAACGCTTTCGCCAGACGCTCGATGCCAGCATCGTTGCCATCGTTGGCCCCAACGGCTCCGGCAAGACGACGCTGCTCGATGCGCTGCGCACCTTGTTCGCGCTGCAATGCGCGGGCAAGCGCGACTACAAACGCTATGTGCGCCACTCGGGCGAACCTTACGCGTGGCTACGCGCAGTGGTGGATAATCGGCGCATCGGCAACGCGCGTCATCCGTTTTTTCCGCTGCTAGAGGATGAAGTCACGCTGGTGTGCCGTATCCGCAAGCAGGGCGGTGATTGGCAGCGCCAGTACCTGATCGCCCCCGGCGACGCACCAATTGATGAAGCGATGGAACGCTCGCCCGACTGGCTCGGCGTGCGCGATTACGAGAGGCGGCTGGCGAATGGCGGCTTGAGTGCCGCCATCGCACAAGTACTGTCGCTCGAACAGGGCGAGACCGACCGTTTGTGCGAATACACGCCCAAGGCACTGCTTGACTTGGTGTTTCACGTATTCGGCGACAAGCGCGTGCTCGACGATTACACCCAGGCTCGCGCCGATCAGCGCGACGGCGAAGCCGAACTCGACAAACTCGACGGCGATCTCGCACGCACAGTCAACGAACACGAAGCCTTAATCCAGCGCGCCAATCGTTATCAGGAATGGCGCAACTTGAAAGACGAAGAAAATCAATTGGTTGCCGAAATCCGCCCGCGAGTGGAACTCGCCGAAATCCGCAGCGCAATGCGCAGCGCGGAGACGCGGCTGGAAAGTTTACGCCGCCAGGCCGCTGAGCATCAGGTACATTTCGATCAGGATGAACGACGTCTCGACCGCAACGCCGACGCGTTGACCGCGACGGATGTCCGCCAGAAAAACGCCACTGCCGCGAGAGCGCAAGCCGTAATGCTATACAAAGCGGCGCTGACCCGTGCGGCGGAAACGCGCAGCACGCTGAAAGAACGCGACAAATTGCGCGATCAGGCAAAAGCGGCCGGCGAAGACAGCGCGCAGGCCGCGGCCCGGCTGGAACAGCACCGGCCACGTCTGGCCGATGTGAAAGCACAGACTGCCACTTTGACGCAACGCCTCAACGAATCCGACGCGCGCCTCGCCGCAATGCGCAGCGGCAAACCTGCGGCGGAGCATTACGCCACGCAATTTCGCGGAGCACTCGACGAAGCCGGCATACCGCATCTGCTGTTGACCGAGATCGTCGAGGTAAGCGATGCACGCTGGCAGACCGCCGTCGAAGCGCTGCTCGCGCCGCATCGCCATTTGGTACTGCTAAAGCGCCCGCGCGACCGCGAGGCGGCATGGAACATCGGCGAGCGCTTGCAGTACCGCAGTTTTGTCACGCCCGACATTTCGTCGCCACCGGCCGCGGCGCCCGGCAGCATGCTGGAAATCACCCGGTTCACTGCTGATGCGCCCGAGTGGCTGACCGCCTGGTTGAATCGCGTGCGGCGTGTCGAAGACGCGGCAGCCGGCGCAAAACTCGATGCAAAGCAGGACTGGATCACGCGCGCCGGCTACCACCGCGAGCGGCGTGGCGCACGTCACAGCGGGGTTGCCGAACGTGATTTCCGTTTTGGCGAGTCTGCGCGCCTCGCGCAAATCAAAGCGCTGGAAGCCGATTGTGCACAATTTACCGCCGAACTCCATCAACTCAGCGCGGAAGAAATGACGCTTCTCGCCGCCATCAGCCACGATCAGGCACTGGTGTTCGGTGTTAACGCCGCCGCCATGCTGGCGAGCCGCGCCGAGGAATTCGCCGCAGCCGACGCGCGGCTGGCGGTGGAGCAGACGGCTGAGCAGGATACCGACGACGCGCAAAACGCCGCGATGGAAACGGAACGTACGTTAAGCGGCGAACACGCGCGCATCAGCTCGGAAAAACAGCAAATCGAAGCGGAACTAAAACAAACGCGCACCGCGCAGACCGCAACGCAAATACAAATCGGCACACAAGCCGACGAACAACAAAAGCGCACCGAGCGCGAAACACAATTGCGCAGCGGCATGCCTGCTGCTTGGATAAACGAGCAGGCGCTTGACGCCCTGCTCGCTCAATATGGCTCGCAGCAGACTATCGATTTGCGTATCAATCAGATTCAGCGCCAGCTCGAACAGGGCCAGTGGGAAACCGATCCCACGGTGATTGCCCGCCGTGACAAGTTCGCCGAAGACGTGCGCACCAAGCGCGAACGCGTGAACACCAGCCGCGAGCAATGCGAACGCGCCAAAAATATCACCGAAGCTGCACGCGGCGAGTACCTTAATGTGCTGCGCGCTACCGTACGCAACTACGGCAAGCACCTGCGCGACCTGGGTCTCAAGGCAGGCATCGAAGTCGAATGGGAGATGCCACAGTTGGCTAACGACGATATCGCGCTGGCGCAGGCCGGATTGCTGGTCAAGTTCAACTTTGACCAGAAGGGCATGATCGGCATGAACGACGGCGAAGCCTCGGGAGGCCAGCAGGTGATGAAGTCGCTGATTCTGTTGATCGCGCTGACGATGGAGACCGATCGCCCCGGCGGCTTCGTGTTCATCGATGAACCCTTTGCACACCTCGATGTGATGAACATCGACCGCGTGGCGGCGTTTTTGCGGGCGACCAAGGCGCAATACCTGATCACCACGCCAAGCACACACAACATCAACGTGTTCAGCCCGGTGCAATTGACACTGGTCACACAGAAAAAACGTCCTGGCGAACGCTGGGCGCCGCCGGTGGCCATGCTGCGCAGAGATGAGTCCACCATTGGTGCCTGAGCACTGGCCACCGCCCGGCGAGGATGGCCTGTGTGTTCGTGTGCTCGATGTGGGTGCCAAAACCACGCTGCGCGGACGGCGGCTGCGGCGTGCGCTGCACACCGATTACCGCGTTCTCTCCGTTTGGCCTGCGGCTTGGCACGACCTGTTGCTGCAATGGCTTAACGGCGCAGCCAAGCGCCGCTGGGATACGCTGTTAAGTCTTGCCGGAAATGCGGGTTTTTCGCAGGCGCATGAATTGATCGCAGCGCTCCTGCACGCGGGGCTGATTGAAACCGATGAAGCCCGCGAGCACGGGCAATGGAAGACGCGCGCCATCACTTTTATCGATCCAACGCAATTGCGCGCGGCGCTGGGTTTGCCTGACGCGGAGGCATTACGCACACAACTCGCCGTCGAATGCCAGACGTCGCCACTGGATAATCGGCTCGCGCCGTTGTGGACTGAACTAGTCGATTTCCCACCAGCACGCGGGCTGGAGCGTTGTGCTCTGCTGCGCAAGCTCGATGCGTGGATCACGGATAACCGTTTTGGAACGCGACGTGACTTCGCACTGTATGCGCGCGGAGCTACCAAGGCCGTTAGCGGCGCCGAGTGGAAGTGGCTGGAATCCCTCTCGGATTTTGGCGAGTTTGGTATTGAACGGCACACGCCCGCGCTGTGGTTGCGCGCGCCGCTCACTCTGCACTTCGGTGGAAAAAGCGTCGATCTGTCGGCCATACCCGACATGATCGGCATTTCACCGGAGACATTGAACTTGCTCGACGGCGTAGAAGGCGGCATAGGTTGCTGGCGCCTGGTCGAGAACCGCACCAGTTTTGAGCGTGTTGCGCGCGAGCATGGCGCAACGGATGGCGTGATCTGGCTGCCCGGCTTTGCACCAAGTTGGTGGAAAAAATCTGTGGCGCACCTTCTCCGTTACAAACCCGCTCCCGCCCAAATCGCCTGCGACCCCGACCCCGCCGGCATCAATATCACACTTGAAACCGGTCTTGTGTGGGAGGCGAGCGGCCTCGTATGGTCGCCGTGGAAAATGGGCACCCACGAACTGATGCAACTGGGCGCGCACTTACCGTTATCCCACCATGATAAAGTCCTTCTCGAACAATTGAAGGTGGACGCCCTGCCTCCCGAACTACGAGATCTTGTGAACTGGATGAAAGCGCATGGCCAAAAGGGGGAACAAGAAGGCTATCTATAAGATGGTGGGTTAGCCCGCCGTCCGTGAGTTTATTTTTGCAACCGATTGTTTACACTGAAATTTTAATAATGCCTAAACTCGTCGAAATCAAGGTCCCGGATATCGGAGACTACAAAAACATTCCGGTGATCGAAGTGCTGGTGAAACCCGGCGATACCGTGAACAAGGAAGATCCGCTGGTCACACTGGAATCCGACAAGGCGACGATGGACATCCCCGCGCCGTCAGGCGGCGTGGTCAAGGCGCTGAGCCTGAAAGCCGGCGACAAGGTGTCCAAGGGCACATTGATCCTGACGCTGGAAGAATCCTCCGGCGCAACTGCTGCAGCACCAGCCGCGAAACCGGCGGCCCCTTCATCGGCTCCGGCAGCTGCAGTCCCTGCACCCGCTGCAAAACCCGCATCTACGCCTGTAGCCGCGCCTGCAGCCACCGCTGCTACGCCGAAGACCGATATCTCCGGCATCAAGGCCGACATCCACACCGAATTGGTCGTACTCGGCGCCGGCCCCGGCGGTTACACCGCGGCGTTCCGCGCCGCCGACCTCGGCAAAAAAGTCGTGCTGATCGAACGTTATCCGACGCTGGGCGGCGTGTGCCTGAACGTCGGCTGCATTCCGTCAAAAGCGCTGCTGCACATGGCCAAGGTCATCACCGAAGCCGATGAAGCCGCACACGCCGGCATCAGCTTCGGCAAGCCGAAAATCGACATCGACAAGCTGCGCGCGTGGAAAGACGGCGTGCTGGGCAAGCTGACCAAGGGCCTCACCGGCCTCGCTAAACAGCGCAAGGTGCAGGTCATCACCGGTCGCGGCGAATTTGCCTCGGCGAACACCATCCGCGTCGAAACTGCGGACGGCGTCAAAACCATCGCCTTCGAGAGCTGCATCATCGCCGCCGGTTCGTCGGTGGCGCGCATCCCCGGCCTCCCCTATGACGATCCGCGCATCATCGATTCCACCGGCGCACTGAAACTGGCCGATGTACCGAAACGCCTGCTGGTCATCGGCGGCGGCATCATCGGCCTGGAAATGGCCACGGTGTATGACGCGCTGGGCAGCAGGATCACCGTCGTCGAACTGATGGACGGCCTGATCCCCGGTGCCGACAAGGACGTGGTGCGTCCGCTCGCTAAACGCATCGAGAAACGTTACGAAAAAATCCTGCTCAAAACCAAGGTTTCAAAAATCGAAGCACAGAAGGCCGGGCTCAAAGTCACCTTCGAGGGACCGGACGGAAGCACGACTGACACCTTCGACGTCGCACTGATGGCCGTCGGCCGCCGCCCCAATGGCCGCGAGATCAAGGCCGAAGCCGCGGGTGTCACCGTCAATGAGCGCGGCTACATTCCCGCCGACAAACAGCAACGCACCAATGTGCCGCACATCTATGCCATTGGCGACATCTGCGGCGAACCGATGCTCGCGCACAAAGCGACGCACGAGGCCAAGATCGCCGCCGAAGTCATCGCCGGTCACAAGGCTTTCTTCGACGCGCGCACCATTCCTTCCGTCGCTTACACCGATCCCGAAATCGCCTGGATGGGTCTCACCGAAACCCAGGCCAAAGATCAGGGCGTTGACTACGAAAAAGCGGTATTCCCCTGGGCGGCCAGTGGCCGCGCGCTGGCCACCGGCCGCGATGAGGGTATGACCAAACTGCTGATCGACAAGACATCCCGGCGTGTGCTCGGCGCGGCGATCGTCGGCGTCAATGCCGGCGAACTGATCGCCGAAGCCGTGCTGGCTCTGGAAATGGGTGCCGACGCCACCGACCTCTGCCTGACCATTCATCCGCATCCGACGCTGTCAGAGACCCTGTTTTTTGCTGCGGAAATGGCGGAAGGGTCGATTACCGATCTTTACGTGCCAAAGAAATAATGCAGTTCCCGGGCGCCGTCATCGGCATCCTTGGTTTTTACGCGCTTTCGGTCGGTGCCTTGCATCTGGCGTACGGCGCTTGGTTTTTATTTTTCCGCCACTCGCCGTTGAAATCTATAACACACTGCAATCCGGTTTTAGCTCCTCGTTCAGGGCCATGGCCATCGTGCTGCTGATTTTCGGCGAACTGGCCGCGTTTTTTGCCTTTCCTGATTTATCCGCATCACAAGGCGGATTGAGGCGGCCCTAACTCACCCCGCCGCGGCCATTCTCGCTAGTTGCCGCTCCCGGGATTAGAATTCGTTGAAAACCGGGGAGAGGTTGTAATGTTCAGATACCTGTTGCGCGGAATCGCGGTATGCGGTCTGGCTATGGCATTGTTGCCAGCCTTGGCAAACGCCCAGGATTTCCCGCCCAAGCAGATTTCCGTCGTCGTCGGTTTCCCTGCCGGCGGCGGCACTGATCTGTTTGCCCGGCTGTTCGCGCAGAAAATTGCCGCAACACTCGCAACCACCGTCATCGTGGAGAACCGGCCCGGTGCCGCAGGCACGGTCGGCACGAATACGGTGGTCCGTGCCGCTCCCCAGGGGCAAATGCTGCTGTTCACGCCGTCGAATCTGGCGATGACCAAGGCCATCTACAAAAAACTGCCCTTCGATCCGCAGCAGGATCTGGCGCCCATCACCATTACTGCGCGTATCCCTTTCGTCCTCGTCGTGCATCCCTCGGTGCCGGCCCTCAACGTCAAGGCGTTTGTGGCGTTGGCGAAACGCAGGCCCGGTGCGCTGGATTACGGTTCGAGCGGTCCTGGTTCGCCGCCGTATTTCGCGATGGAGCTGCTCAAGTTCAAGGCAGGCATTGATATCCGCCATGTGCCCTACAAGGGCGCCGGACAGATCACCACCGGTCTGCTGAGCGGCGAAGTCCAGACCTCGTTCCTGATTCCGCCGATTTCCCAGCCGCACATGCAAAGCGGCAGGCTGCGCGGGCTTGCAGTGACAACACGCGGCCGTTCATCGGCGCTGCCTGATCTGCCATCCCTGCATGAAGCGGGCATTGCGGATTACGAGGTCACGCAATGGCATGCTTTTTTTGCGCCGGCCAAAACACCCGCCGCGATCATCAACCGGCTGCAATCCGAAATCGTCAAGGCGCTCGCCGCGCCTGATGTCAAACAGCGCCTTGCGGCGGAAGGCGCTGAGATTGTCGGCAGCAGCCCGACGGAACTCGCGACCCATCTCGAATCCGAAATCCGGATTTATACCGAGCTTGCGCAGCGTTTGGGATTGAAGCTGGAGTAAGTGACCCACTGACTGAAGCTGCACAAAAAAACCGGGGGCAGGAACATGAGTCTTCATCAGCGCGCACCATGGCTTGCCGCGAGCGTTTTCGGCTTGGCCTGCATCACCGGGGGGCTGCCTCATCACGTAATCGCGGCAGAAACCTATCCGCTGCGCCCGGTGCGCATCATCGTCGCCTATGCCTCTGGTGGCGGATCGGATCAGCTGGCGCGTCTGGTGGCGCCGCGCCTGACACAGGAATTCGGACAGCAGTTCATCGTCGACAACCGCCCTGGCGGCAACACCCTGATTGCGATGCAACTGCTTGCGGCCGCGCCGGCGGACGGCTACACGCTGGGCGTGATCGATACCGCATTTGCCATCAATCCGTCACTGATGCACAAGCTGCCCTACGACTCTGCCCGGTCATTCGCCCCGGTAACGCTGCTTGCCACTTCGCCTTTTGTGCTGGTGGTGCACCCATCACTCGCGGCAAAAAACATGGCCGAACTGGTCGCACTGGCCAGGGCCAAACCTGGACAACTGAGTTTCAGTTCCGCGGGGCCAGGCACCGGCACGCGCATCGCTTCCGACCAGTTCGGCAAAGCCGCCGGCATCCGCATCCTGCAAATCCCCTACAAGGGCGGCAGTCCATCGGCAGCGGCGTTGATCGGTGGCGAAGTCCATGCGTCCTTTGCCACGCTGCCGCTGATGTACACCCAGATCAGCGCCGGCCGGGCGCGGGCGCTGGCGGTGACGGGGCCGCAGCGCTACGCACAGTTACCCGAAGTGCCGACACTGGCAGAGGCCGGATATCGTGAAGTCACCGCCAGCGGTTTCTGGGGCGTGGTCACGCCGGCAGGTGTGCCCCAGACCATACTCAACCGCTTGAATCAGGCGATGGGACGTTATCTGCAGACCGCAGAACTGCGCGAGGCTCTCGCACAGCGTCACTTCGAAGGCGGTCAGTCAGGCATGAGTGCGGCGGAATTCGGTGGCTTTCTGCGCACCGAACTTGCGCGATGGGAAAAATCGGTGCGGGAAACCGGCGCAAAGCTGGAATAACAGCCGCCGGTTACAACGTCATCTCCATCGCGCAATTCAGCTGTTGTATCGCTTGAGCAACTGCGGATCCGGCTCCGCACCCAGCCCCGGCCCGTCGGGCACAGTCACCCGGCCATTGCGCGGCAACAGCGCCTCACCGAACGGGCTCGCCTCCAGCGTGCAGTAAAAACGCTCCAGCAGCGGGGTGGCTGTTACTGTGGACAGTATGTGCATGGTGGCAAGCGCAGCCGGACCGAAGTAAGTGCAGTGCGGCACCATCCGCACGTTGTGAGACTCCGCCAACACCATCACCTTGCGCATTTCGCTGATGCCGCCCATCTTGGCGATGCTCGGCTGCACCACTGTCACCGCATTCGCCTCCAGCATCAGCCTGAAATCAACCAGCGTGCGCACGTTCTCGCCGGCGGCTATCGGCACGGGACTGGCACGGCGCACCCTTGCAATCGCGGTAAAATCTTCCGGCGGCCACACCGGCTCCTCGATCCAGCAGGGATCGTACGGCGCCAGGGCATGCGCCATCTCTATAGCCTCATCGACGTTCCATGGGCAATTGGTATCGACCATCATCGGCACACCCTCACCCGCACCGCGCCGCCCGGCCGCGACATCGGCCACGGTTTTTTCATGCAGCTTGAGATGGCGGAAGCCTTGCGCCATGGCTTCTGCCGCATTCTTCTCCACCAATGGCGCATCGTGGTACTGCAGCATGCTGGCGTAGGCATCAATCCCGGTACGCGCCGCGCCGCCGAGCAGCCGATGCAAGGGCAGGCCGGCAGCTTTGCCGGCAATATCCCACAAGGCGATATCCAGACCCGACAACGCGAAGGTGACCGGGCCGCCGCGGCCGAAGTTCTGCAGCTTGCGCGCCAGTTCCGTCATCAGCGACTCTATGGCAGCAGCATCACGTCCAATGGCCAGCGGCGCCACCTGCTGCTCGATCACCAGCCGGGTCGCCGGCGCGGTCGGACCGCCGAACGCTTCGCCCCAGCCGGAAATGCCGTCATCGGTATCAACCCGGAGCGCGAGTATATCCATGGAGCTGCGCGGCTTGCCGCCGAACTGCGGATGCGGGCCACCCATGGTGTAGGGCACCTTGAGCAGAAAAGTTTCGATGCGGGTGATTTTCATCTGCGAAATCCTTGGTGTGCGGTCATCCCGGCGATGACCCTGATGGTGATGTTTGTGACTATCATAGCGGCTGAACATGTTTCGGACATCGGTTGCGGACCCTGCAGCGTGATCATGCAGGCTGACCATTGCCGGGAAATTTTATTTTGCACATTTTAACTGGCACCGCCTGGATGCACCCCCGCCGCATCAGCACTCCGGCCCGGCAAGTCATGCGCGCCCTGCTTCATATAGTGCTGATGATCGCCGGCATCGCGGCAGGGCCAGCCCTGTCCGCAACATCTGAACCGGTATTCCCGGCAGCACAACGGGAACGCATCACCAGTCCTGAATCCGCCGGCTATCCTCCGCAAAAACCCGCTGAATTGCGGGCTCACCTCGAATCCATCGATACCACCGCCATGATGGTGGTCATCGGCGGACGCCCGCTGTTTGAATACGGCGATTTGGCACCTGTCAGCGTGCCCGCCCCGGCGCGCAAGCGTGTGATGACCATGCTCTACGGCAAATATGTGCGGGACGGCGCGATCCGGCTCGACCGGACTCTGGAAAATCTCGGGATCAATGACAACAGCGGCCTGTCCGCGGCGAAAAAGCAGGCCAGCATCGAACACCTGCTCACCGCGCGCTCCGGCATTTACCATCCTGCCGCCAACTCCGGCGACGATACGGCGCACGCACCGGCGGGATTGCGGGACAGCGACGCAGGCTGTTTTCGTCTGAACAATACACAACGGTAATCCGCATGCTCATCGTCACCCGCTGCGCCACGACGGGCTGCTGAACAAAAACGGAACGCGGGCATCGAACCGCTCTAGAATGATCGTGGCTGCAATTTCCTGCGAGGGGGCGGAAAAATGAAAAAAAATTCAAAGCACGCGTGGTTCAGTCTGGTGGCATGCATCGCCGCACTGGTGCTCACGCTGAACGCAAGCCATGCGCAAAACTATCCAAACCGTCCGGTACGGCTGCTCGTGCCCTACCCTTCCGGCGCCAGCTCCAACGACATACTTGCCCGCCAGCTCGGGCCCAAGCTCGGCGAACGCTGGGGTCACAATGTCGTGGTCGACAATCGTCCCGGCGCCAGTGGCAATCTCGGCGCAGAACTGGTCGCGCATTCTCCGGCCGACGGTTACACGCTGCTCTTCGGCACCGGCGGCCTGCTCTCAATCGGGCCGCATCTCTACAAAAAACTCAATTACGATCCGCACAAAGACCTCGCGCCCGTCACGCTGTTCGCGGTGGTGCCATACATGCTGGTGATCAACGCTTCGGTACCGGCAAAAAACATCCAGGAATTCATCGCTTACGCCAAGTCACGGCCGGGCAAACTGTCGTTTGCGTCTGCGGGCGTCGGCAGCACACCACACCTGTGCGGCGAACTGCTGAAGGTGTTGACCGGCATCGACCTGCTGCACGTGCCTTACAAAGGCGGCGGACCGGCAGTAACAGACACCATCGCCGGACAGACCCAGATGTACTGTGCGGGACTCGCGGCGACCATGCCCCACGTCAAATCCGGAAAACTGCGCGCGCTCGGCGTGACCACGCTGAAGCGTTCAGCGGGGGCGCCGGAGATTCCGACGCTGGACGAGCAGGGGCTCAAGGGTTTTGATGTCAATTCATGGGCCGGAATTTTCGTGCCCTCGAAGACACCGAAAGCGGTCGTGCAGACATTGCACGAATCCATCAGCGCTGTCATGGGTACCGAAGCCATGCGCAACACCCTCATCAAGCAGGGCCAGGATCCCTTGTTGCTCGGCCCCAAAGAACTGGCCGAACTCATCAGGGAAGAATCAGCGAAATGGGCGAAGGTAATCAAGACCGCGGGGATCAAGCTGGAGTAAATAGTCAGATGGCAAGCGAAATGCATAAAATAATTAATAAAAACAATTACTTATGCTATTTCTCCGGCACTCAGGCTATCGTCATCGCGCTTGGAACGGCCTGAGATTTCAGTGGCCGCAGACAAGCAGCAGCCACTGCAGCCATGCAGGTCATCGTCTTTCATTCCTTGCAGCAAAAGCGTAGTATTTCCGGCACTTTTGGTCACACCATCCAGAAGCATAAATAGCCAAATAAAAACAACAAGATGTGTATGTGGTGAAACTGCAGGCAGGAGTGATTTTTTTGAAGCCGACTGATATTGCGCACCCCGATTACTTCCATAAAGTTGTCGATTGTCAGTGGGCCTGCCCGGCTCACACCCCTGTCCCCGAATACATCCGTTTGATTGCAGCAGGCCGCTACGGCGATGCCTATATGGTCAACTGGAACTCGAATGTCTTCCCCGGCATTCTCGGCCGCACCTGTGATCGTCCCTGCGAACCGGCCTGCCGCCGCGGCCGCGTCGAAGAAGGCAACGTCGACATCCGCAAACCCAGCGCGCATGAGCACGGGCCGCAGCCGGAACCGGTTGCGATCTGCCGTCTGAAACGGGTTGCCGCCGACAACAAGGAAGACATCAGCGCGCGGCTGCCGAAAGCGCCGAAACAAAAAAACGGTAAACGTATCGCCTGCATCGGCGGCGGCCCGGCATCGCTTACTGTTGCACGCGATCTCGCGCCGCTCGGTTACGACATCACCATTTACGAAGCGGATCCCAAGGCCGGTGGTTTCATGCGCAGCCAGGTGCCGCGTTTCCGCCTGCCGGAAGCGGTGATCGACGAGGAAGTCGGTTACATCACCAGCATCGGCAACATCGAAGTCAAAACCGGAACGCGCATCGGCAGCCTGAAAAAAGTGCTGGCCGAAAATTATGACGCGGTGTTCGTCGGCACCGGTGCACCGCGCGGCCGTGATCTCGACGTGCCCGGCCGCACGGAAGCCGCCGCGAACATCCACCTCGGCATCGACTGGCTGGCCAGCGTCTCGTTCAGCCATATTGAGAAAATCGGCAAACGCGTAATTGTGCTCGGCGGGGGCAATACCGCTATGGACTGCTGCCGCTCGGCGAAACGCCTCGGCGGCGAAGACGTCAAAGTCATCGTGCGCTCGGGTTACGAGGAAATGAAAGCCAGTCCCTGGGAAAAGGAAGACGCGATTGAGGAGGGCATTCCCATCCTCAACTTCCTGGTGCCGAAGTCAGCCAGGGTCGAGGGTGGCAAGCTCACCGGCATGAGCTTCGAGAAGGTCAAAGCCGAATACGATGCCAAGGGTCGTCGTAGTCTGGTGCCCACCGGAGAGCCAGAGCAGTTCTTTGAATGCGATGACGTGCTGGTTGCCATCGGTCAGGAAAATGCTTTCCCGTGGATCGAACGCGATGCGGGCATCGAATTCGACAAATGGAACATGCCGGTGGTCGACAAGGTAACGTTCCAGTCGACCAATCCGAAAGTGTTTTTCGGCGGTGATTCTGCCTTCGGCCCGAAGAACATCATCTGGGCGGTGGCCCACGGTCACGAGGCCGCGGTATCCATGGACAAAATGTTCAACGGCGAAGAACTCCAGGATCGCCCGCTGCCGGCAGTCACCGTGATCTCGCAGAAAATGGGCATCCACGAGTGGAGCTACGACAACGATATTTCCGCGGCACTGCGCAACAAGGTGCCGTGGCAGGATCAGAAACTGACACTGAAAAACATCAAGGTCGAGGTTGAACTCGGTTTTGATGCCAAGACCGGTTTTGCCGAAGCCCAGCGCTGCCTGAACTGCGACGTGCAAACGGTGTTTGTGCCGCGGCTGTGCATCGAGTGCGATGCCTGCGTCGACATCTGCCCGATGGACTGCATCACCTTCACACCCAACGCCGAGGAAGCCGAACTGCGCACGCAACTGACTGCGCCGGCACTGCACCCCGACCAGGATCTGTATGTGTCGGGCCCCTTGCGCATGACCGGCCGCATCATGGCCAAGGACGAGGACGTCTGCCTGCACTGCGGGTTGTGCGCCGAGCGCTGCCCGACGGGCGCCTGGGACATGCAGAAATACCTGGTCGAAATGACGCCCGCAGGTCCGGGCTGCCGCAAACCGCAACGCAAGGCAGCCTGAACTTGAAGACACGCTTTGGCAATTCCGGCATTACCCCCTCGCCCCGCGGTAGCGGGGAGAGGGCTGGGGTGAGGGGCAACAACAAATTTCCGCGCAGCCCCCTCACCCTGCCCTCTCCCCCGAAAACGGGGGAGAGGGGAGTCTCATTTTGTCCTGTACTTTAAGCGCCACACACCATGAAACAAATCACCGCCATCAACGACTTCGTCGTCAAATTCGCCAACGTCAACGGATCAGGTTCAGCCTCGGCCAATGAACTGTTCGCACGCGCCATCCTGCGCATGGGCATACCGGTCAGCCCGCGCAATATTTTCCCGTCGAACATCCAGGGGCTGCCGACCTGGTACGAGGTGCGGGTCAACGAAAAGGGTTATCAGGGCCGCCGTGGCGGCGTTGACCTGATGGTGTCGATGAACCCGCAGACCTGGGACAACGACCTGAAGGAAATCGAGTCTGGCGGCTACCTGTTCTACGACAACTCGAAACCGCTGCCGGCAAGCAAATTCCGCAACGACGTCACGTCGATCGGCATGCCGCTGACGGAAATCTGCAACACCACCTACAGCGATCCGCGCCAGCGCCAGTTGTTCAAGAACATCATTTACGTCGGCGCGCTGTCGGCTTTACTCGAACTTGATCCGCAAGAAATCGAACAACTGTTCACCGAGCAATACAAAGGCAAGGAAGCCCTGCTGCAGTCGAACGTCAAGGCCCTGCACCTCGGCCGCGACTACGCGCTGAAACACCTGCCCTGCCCGCTCAGCATCAAACTGCAACGCTCCGACAATATCGGCGACAAAATATTTGCCGACGGCAACAGCGCCGTGGCACTGGGTGCCGTCTACGGCGGCGCTTCGGTCTGCGCCTGGTATCCGATCACGCCGTCGTCGTCAGTGGCCGAAGCCTTCATCGCCTACTGCAAAAAGCTGCGCACCGATGCCGAATCCGGCAAGAACAAATACGCCATCATCCAGGGCGAGGACGAACTGGCCTCCATCGGCATCGCCATCGGCGCCGGCTGGAACGGCGCACGCTCATTCACCGCGACTTCCGGCCCCGGCATTTCATTGATGGCGGAATTCATCGGTCTGGCCTATTTCGCCGAGATTCCGCTGGTGCTGGTCGATGTGCAGCGTGGCGGCCCGTCCACCGGCATGCCGACGCGCACCCAGCAATCCGACCTGCTCGCCTGCGCCTACGCTTCACACGGCGATACCAAACATGTGCTGCTGTTCCCGGAAGACCCGACCGAGTGTTTTGAATTCACGGCGCAGGCCTTCGACATTGCCGAACGCCTGCAGACACCGGTGTTCCTGATGACCGATCTCGACATCGGCATGAACACCCGCCTGTGCCAGCCGTTTGCCTGGGACGACACCAGGGAATACGACCGCGGCAAGGTGATGACTTACGAGCGGCTCGAAACCGGCGCCGATTTCGGGCGTTACCTCGACGTCGACGGCGACGGCATTCCGTTCCGCACCTATCCCGGCACGCATCCGACCAAGGGCGGTTATTTCACCCGCGGCACCACCAAGAACCGTTACGCGCAGTACTCGGAAGCCGGCCCGGACTACGTCGACAACATGCAGCGGCTGATGCGCAAGTTTGACACCGCGAAGTCACTGGTGCCGAGACCACTGCTCTACCCGGCGGAGAAGCCGGCACGCTTCGGCGCGATTTTCTACGGCTCGACCAGCCCGGCGATGCAGGAAGCGCTGGACACGCTCTCCGAGAAGGGTATTCACGTGAATGCACTGCGCGTGCGCGGCTTCCCCTTTGCCGACGAGCTCAACGATTTTGTCGCGTCCCACCCCTGGGTGTTCGTCATTGAGCAGAACCGCGATGCGCAGCTCAAAACGCTGATGGTCACCGACGCCAAGATCAATCCGGCACGGCTGATTTCGGTGCTGCATTACGACGGCACACCGATCACTGCGCGTTTCATCGTCGAGCAGATTTCCCAGCATGCCGGCGCCCGCAGCGTAGTGCCGTTGAAAAAAGCATCCTGAAACTGAAAACACCATGACTTATCTCGCCAAACCCAAACTTCATCACCCCTCGCTGGCCCCCAACGCCGCCGGCTACACCCGCCGCGATTACGAGGGCAAGATTTCCACGCTGTGCGCCGGCTGCGGCCACGACTCGATCTCGGCGGCGATCATCCAGTCCTGCTGGGAACTCGACATCCAGCCGCATCGCGTCGCCAAACTCTCGGGCATCGGCTGCTCATCAAAAACTCCGGATTATTTTCTTGGCAATTCGCACGGCTTCAACAGCGTGCACGGCCGCATGCCGTCAGTACTGACCGGTGCCAACCTCGCCAACCGCGAGCTGCTGTATCTGGGCGTGTCCGGTGACGGCGATTCGGCTTCGATTGGCCTGGGCCAGTTCGCGCATTGCATCCGCCGTGGCGTGAACATGGTCTACATCGTCGAAAACAACGGCGTCTACGGCCTGACCAAGGGCCAGTTCTCCGCCACCGCGACCAAGGGCTCGAAATCAAAACGCGGCGTGGTGAACCCGGATGAGCCGGTGGACCTGGTCGGCATGGCGCTGCTGCTGCGCGCCACCTTCGTCGCCCGCGCCTTCTCCGGTGACAAGCAACAACTGGTGCCGCTGATCAAGGCCGCAATCAAACATCCGGGCCCGTCGTTCATCGACGTGATCTCGCCCTGCGTCGCCTTCAACAATCACGAAGGTTCGACCAAATCCTACGACTACGTGCGCCAGCACAACGCCGCGGTGAACCGCCTCGACTTCATCGAAAGCCGTGAAGAAATTACCGCCGACTACGCACCGGGCGAAGTCATCAACATCGCCCAGCACGACGGTTCACAGCTCCGCCTGCGCAAACTGGCACCGGATTACGATCCGACCGACCGCATCAAGGCGATGAACTACGTGCAGGAACGCGCCGCGGCTGGCGAAATCGTCACCGGATTGCTCTACGTCGCATCCGAAGCCGCCGACCTCCATCAGTACATCAATACCGTGGACACACCGTTGAACCAGCTCGGCACGAAGGAACTGTGCCCGGGTTCGGTTGCGCTGGAGAAGATCAACGCCGGGTTGCGCTGAACGCGGCGCGTCAATCCGCAGCAAGCCCGTATGAAACGAAGTGAAATACGGGATTCATGTCACCGTAATCCGCTAGGCTCCTTACGGGCTACAATTTCTGACGAAATTAAGGAATGTTTGCGCCAAGAGTCTTATCAGCGCTCGCAGTAGCGCCCGGAAATCGTTACCCTCTCGTTATCCGCCAGGCAACTTACGGGAAAACACTTGCAACTACCGAGGACTGTATCCCTGCTTGGCCTTTCGCTCGCCTTGCTGCGCCTGGGCGCATTCGCCTTCGGAGGCATGGGAGGCACGCTCGCGCTCCTGAGGTCTGACTTGGGCGCACGGCGCGGCTGGATCACCGACCAGGATGTAGCCGAGGCGCTGGCAATCACCCAAACTCTGCCGGGTTCGACGGGGGTGCAGGTGGTTGCGTTTCTCGGCTGGAAGCTCGCGGGATGGCCCGGCGCGTTGATTGCACCATTCAGCTTCGTCGCGGTGCCGGCTGCGATGATGATCGCGGCGTCGGCCGCGGTGATGGCACTACCCGACATCCCGGCGATCCGCGGCGCGTTGCTAGGGATCCAGATCGCCATCGTTGGCGTGCTGGCTGCGAACATGCTGAAGATGGCTCGAAGCACGGCCAAGGGCCGAGTCCTGTCAGGCGTGTTGGCTGGTGGCCTGCTCTTGGGGGCGCTCAGTTCGGCCGTCGTCGCCGTACTGGCGCTGGGCGCACTGGGTGCGCTCATCGCGTTACGAAACAACCGTGTGGCGGGCAGTGGCTGAACTCGCTGAACTCGTTCTGCGCTTCCTGCTGATCGGTGCCCTCGCCTTCGGGGGCGGCGGGGGCGCGCTGCCGCTTGTCGAGCGACTCGCAGTGGCCGAAACACAGTGGCTCACACCACAGGAATTCGCCACGGGTGTGGGCCTCGCGTACGCGACTCCGGGACCTGTGTTAATCCTGGCACCGTTCATCGGTTATCGCGTCGGTGGACTGCCCGGAGCCTTGCTGTCCACCTTTGCCGTGTTTCTGATTCCGGTCCTGCTCGCCGGCGCGGCTGCGGGGGTGGTTGCACGTTTGCGTAGCGCCATCTGGTTCAAGGGCTTCGGGGCATACGCCGCTGCCGCAGCGATCGGGTTGCTCGGGCTCACCCTGTATGCACTGGCCAAGCCCGTGTTCCTGATCCACCCGGGACTGCTGCTTGGCAGTGGGTTGGTCTTCTACGCGGCGTGGCGGGGTACCTCGCCCGTGGCGCTGATCGCCGGGGCGATCGTGTTCGGTGCAATCGGCGGCACGCTGTGGGGAGCAGCCTGGCATTGGTGATGGGCCTCAGCCCGCGTAGATACTGTTATCCCCGTCAACATCCATGCAACGCAGGATCGAAAGCTTCACCTGATTTAAGCACCC
>JBBQAO010000072.1:0-19097 GCA_038316355.1 Burkholderiales bacterium | reverse complement strand
CGGCCTGCAGAGCCGGGTGCAGTCGGCGTTGAACATCGAACAGGTAGCAGAGCCATACATCCGCGGCAAAGCGATGCGTTACCTGGAAGAGGGCAAGATTGTCATTTTTGCCGCGGGCACGGGCAATCCGTTTTTCACCACGGACACCGCGGCGGCACTGCGCGGCATGGAAATGAATGTCGATCTGGTGTTGAAGGCGACCAAGGTCGACGGTGTCTACACCGATGATCCGAAGACGCACCCGGATGCGATGCGTTACCAGCAGCTGACGTTCGACGAGGCGATCATCAAGAACCTGAAGGTGATGGACGCCA
Organism: Burkholderiales bacterium; assembly: GCA_038316355.1. Taxonomy (GTDB): domain Bacteria; phylum Pseudomonadota; class Gammaproteobacteria; order Burkholderiales; family SG8-41. Next base: position 18,783 of record JBBQAO010000072.1, on the reverse strand, counting down.
CCGCACTGACGCTGTGCCGCGACCAGAAGCTGCCGATCAATGTGTTCAGTATTTTCAAGCCGCAGGCGCTGAAGCGGGTTGTGATGGGCGAAGATGAAGGAACGATGGTGCATGTTTGACAGGGGGTTGCCATGATTGCTGATGTGAAACAAAACGCCGAACAGAAGATGAAGAAGACGGTGGAGGCGCTCAAGCTGGATCTCAGCAAGATCCGCACCGGACGCGCCCACACCGGTTTGCTGGATCATGTCATGGTCGATTATTACGGCACGCCGACGCCGCTGCCGCAGGTCGCCAATGTCACACTGGTGGACGGTCGCACGATCGGGGTCAGCCCGTGGGAGAAAAAAATGGTCTCAGCCGTCGAGAAGGCGATCCGTGATGCCGATCTCGGCCTCAACCCGGCGACGCAGGGCGATATTGTCCGGGTGCCGATGCCGGCGCTGACTGAAGAGCGGCGCCGTGACCTGATCAAGGTCGTGCGCCAGGAGGGCGAAACCGCAAAAGTAGCCGTGCGTAACATCCGGCGCGATGCGAATACCCATCTCAAGGATCTGCTGAAGAAGAAGGAAGTGGCCGAAGACGACGAGCGACGGGCACAGGACGACATCCAGAAACTCACGGATCGTTCCATTGCCGAAATCGACAAGGCGCTCGAGGTCAAGGAAACCGACCTCATGGCGATCTGACCTGCGCGCGTGACCAGTTCGACGCAGGGGATCCCCGGGAGCAGCGCGGTGCCGCGCCATGTGGCCATCATCATGGATGGCAACGGGCGCTGGGCCAAAAAGCGTTTTTTGCCGCGTGTGGCCGGACACCGCAAGGGGGTGGAGGCGGTGCGCAATGCAGTGCAGGGATGTGCTGAGCGCGGCGTCCAAGCGCTGACGCTGTTTGCCTTCAGCAGCGAAAACTGGCGCCGTCCCGCGGAGGAAGTCTCGTTGCTGATGCAATTGTTCGTCAGTGCGCTGCAGCAGGAAGTCGACCGCCTGCACCATAAGGGCATACGTTTCCGGGTGATCGGCGATCTGTCGCGGTTTGACCCGGTGCTGGTGGAATTGATCGACAAGGCGCAGCGGCTGACAGCCGCCAATACGGGATTGACGCTGACGGTGGCCGCGAACTATGGCGGCCGCTGGGACATCATGCAGGCCGTCAACCGCCTGCGTGCCGAACGCGGGGCGGAGAGTGAGCCATGGACCGAAGCCCAGTTGCAGGAGTATCTGGCGCTCGGCGATCTGCCCGAGCCCGACCTGTTCATCCGCACCGGCGGCGAACAGCGCGTCAGCAATTTCCTGCTGTGGCAGCTTGCATATACGGAATTCTATTTCACTGATGTCTTGTGGCCGGATTTTGACGCTCAGGCGCTGGATCAGGCCATTGTCTCCTACCGCCAGCGCGAACGCCGTTTCGGCCGAACCAGCGAGCAGGTGGTTAGCGGTCGCAGCGCACGCGGCTGAAGCCCGCTCCGGTTTTCGCCGCCGCCAATATGTTCCGCACCAGAGTCATTACCGTTGCCGTGCTGTTGCCGTTGTTTGTCGGCGGCATGTTTTTTCTGCCGGCCGGCTGGTGGGCGGCGCTGCTTCTGCCTTTGCTGTTCGCCGGCGCCTGGGAATGGGCGGCACTTGCGGGTTTCGGTCGCTCCGGACAGTGGGTTTTTTGCCTGGCGGTCCTGGTGACGGGTTTGTGCGTATTTTTGGGCGCGCATTATTTGGCCTTTGCCGCAATCGAGCAGGCAGCGTACTGGATGTCCGTGGCGTTCTGGCTGGCCTGCGCGCCGCCATGGCTGCGTTTCGGCTGGCGTGTGCGTCAGCCGCTGCTGCTGGCTGTCACCGGATGGCTGCTGATCGTGCCGACCTGGCTGGCTCTGGTGCGGCTGCAGGCGCTGCCCTGGGTATTGCTGGCGGTGCTCGGTGTGATGTGGATTGCGGACACCGCGGCTTATTTTACTGGACGGGTCTGGGGCCGGCGCAAACTCGCGCCTTCGATCAGTCCCGGAAAAACCTGGGAGGGTGTCGCCGGCGCTGCGGTTGCAGTCGCGGTGTATCATGCGCTCGTATGGTATTTCGCATTTCGTGGCGTGACGGTCGAGACCGGAATTTTCGCGGCCTTGCTGGTGGCCTGCCTGCTGCCGCTGAGCGTGCTCGGCGACCTTTTCGAGTCCTGGATCAAGCGTCAGGCGGGAGTCAAGGACAGCGGCAAGCTGCTGCCCGGGCACGGCGGCGTGCTCGACCGCATCGACGCTCTGACCCCGACACTGCCGCTGGCGGCGCTGGTGGTGCCGTGGCTCATCGAACGCGCGTAAAGACATGCAACATCTGACCATACTGGGTTCCACCGGCAGCGTCGGCGTCAGCGCACTGGATGTGGTTGCGCGCAATCCCGGGCGGTTCACGGTGACTGCTCTGGCGGCGCGGTCACGCGACGACGTGTTGTTTGAGCAGTGCTGCCGTTTTGTGCCGGAATATGCGGTGCTGCTGGATACTGCTGCTGCAGAGCGTTTGCAGAAACGCATGCGGGTTGCGGGTTTGTCCACCGCGGTGCTGTGCGGTGCATCCGAGTTGGAGCGCGTCGCGGCATTGCCCCAGGTCAGCACCGTGGTTGCGGCCATCGTCGGCATTGCCGGGCTGCGACCCACACTGGCAGCGGCGCGCTCCGGTAAAAAAATCCTGCTGGCGAACAAGGAATCCCTGGTCACGGCGGGGGCCTTGTTCATGTCCGCGGTGCGCGACAGTGGCGCGGAACTGCTGCCGATTGACAGCGAGCACAACGCGATATTCCAGGCCTTGCCGCGGCAGCGCGGCACTTCCCTCGCGGATTACGGCGTGCGACGCATATTGCTCACGGCATCCGGCGGTCCATTCCGTACTTTCACCCCGGCGCAACTGGCGCGGGTCACGCCGGAGGAGGCCGTGGCTCATCCGAACTGGGTCATGGGGCGAAAAATTTCGGTGGATTCGGCAACCATGATGAACAAGGGCCTCGAAGTCATAGAGGCGCATTGGCTGTTTGCTGCACCGCCAGAGATGATTGAAGTGGTCATTCATCCGCAGAGCGTGGTCCATTCGCTGGTTGAGTATTGTGACGGCTCGGTGATCGCGCAACTGGGCAATCCCGACATGCGCACGCCGATTGCCCATGCACTGGGTCATCCCGAGCGCATCCCCTCAGGCGCTGATTTCCTGGACCTGGCGCGCACCGGCAACCTCAGTTTCGAGGCGCCGGATTTTGCACGCTTCCCCTGCCTGCGTATTGCCTATGATGCGTTGCGGGCGGGTGGTGCGGCGGTGATCGCGCTGAATGCGGCCAACGAAATTGCCGTTGCCGAATTTCTCGATCGTCGGATCGGATTTTCCGATATTCCCGCGCTGATCGAGCAGGTCGTTGCATTGACGCCGGCGCAGGCCATAACGGCCATTGATGATGTTGAACGCATCGACGGCAAGGCGCGGGCTGATGCGCTGGCGGCCTGCGCCAGACTTGGCGCGCCGCGCGCCGCAAGAAGAGGCTGAAAAAAATGAGCATGTTGCTGACCGTGATTGCGTTCATCGTGGCACTGAGTGTGCTGGTCGTCGTGCACGAGTACGGACACTATTGGGTCGCCCGCCGTTGCAACGTCAAGGTTCTGCGGTTTTCAGTGGGATTCGGCAAGCCGATCTGGTCGAAGACGATCGGGCCTGATGCCACGCAGTGGGTGCTCGCCGCAATACCGCTGGGCGGCTACGTGAAAATGCTGGACGAGCGTGAAGGCGATGTTGCGCCCCATGAACTGCATCGCGCCTTCAACCGCAAATCCGTGTGGCAGCGCTTTGCCATCGTACTGGCGGGACCGATGGCAAATTTTCTGGCGGCGATTGCGCTGTACTGGGTTTTGTTTGTGCACGGCATACCCGGCCTGGTGCCGGTGGTTGCCGAGCCGCCGGCCGGCAGCACGGCGGAGCGCGCCGGTTTTGTCGCTGGCGATACGGTGCTGGGGGTTGCCGGCAGCAAGGTGCAGTCGTGGCAGGATTTCCGCTGGGTCGTGCTGCAGCGGGCTTTGGATAAAGGGCCGGTCAGCGTTGAAGTCAAAACGGCGCAGGGTGTTGTTGCCCGCCGGGAACTGCGCTTTGACGAACTGGCGCCCGATGATCTCGAAAAAGATGTGCTTGCCGCCATGGGCCTTTCCCGGCAAAGGCTGGTGTTGCCGCCGGTCATGGGTGAGCTGACCGGGCGCGGCCCTGCGGCAAGTGCCGGCCTGCGTTCCGGTGACCGTGTGCTGAGCGTTGACGGCCAGCCTGTTGAAAACTGGGATGCCCTGGTCAAAAGCGTACGTGCAGCGCCCGGACGGGCATTGCAACTGCGCGTACAGCGTGGAGAAGTTCAAATGCCCGTGGCAGTGACCCCAGACGCCGTTGACGAACGCGGTGTCCGCTTCGGCCGTATCGGCGCGTCGCCGAAGATGGATCCGGATGCGCTGCAGGGGATGCTCACCAGCGTCAGCTACGGTCCTGTCGACAGTCTCGGCAAAGCCGTGGCCAAAACCTGGGAGACCGCGCTGTTCAGCCTGCGCATGCTTGGCAAAATGGTGATGGGTGAAGTGTCCCTGAAAAATCTGAGCGGTCCGATCACGATTGCCGATTATGCCGGCCAGTCGGCACAGAACGGCTGGATATCCTATCTGCTGTTTCTGGGTCTGATCAGCATCAGCCTTGGCGTGCTGAATCTGCTGCCCGTACCGTTATTGGACGGCGGGCACTTGATGTATTATTCGGTGGAGATTCTCACCGGGAAACCGGTCTCTGAAAAAGTCATGCAAGCCGGACAGCACGTTGGTATGACCGTGTTGTTTGCGCTGATGACTTTCGCTTTGTACAACGATATCAATCGCCTGATCGGCAGTTAATAAATATGGCATTTCTACGTGGGTTGTGTACTGCGGCGCTGTTTTTTTGTTTGCCGGCCCTGGCAATCGAGCCATTTGTCGTCAAGGACATCCGGGTCGAGGGCATACAGCGGATCGAGGCGGGAACGGTATTCAGTTACCTGCCGGTCAAGGTTGGCGAGACCATGACTGACGAGAAGGCCGCGCAGGCGATCAGAGCCCTGTTTGGCACCGGCTTTTTCAAGGACGTATCGATTGAAGCCGATGGCGGCGTGCTGGTGGTGGCGGTGCAGGAGCGGCCGTCGATTGCCCAGGTCGATTTCATCGGTACCAAGGAATTCGAGAAAGACCAGTTGATCAAAAGCCTGCGCCAGCTTGGCCTGGGCGAAGGCCGGATTTTCGACCGTTCCCAGCTGGATCGCGCCGAGCAGGAGTTGAAACGGCAGTATCTCAGTCGCGGCCGTTATGCCGTGACTGTGACGACAACGGTGACTCCGCTGGAGAGAAACCGTGTCGCCATCAACTTCAATGTTGATGAAGGTGATGTCGCCAAAATCCAGCAGATCAGCATTATCGGGGCCAAGTCATTTCGCGAGAAAGACCTGCTTGACCTGTTCGTATTGCGCACCCCGGGCTGGATGACCTGGTGGAGCAAGCATGACCAGTATTCCCGCCAGAAGCTGTCTGCTGACCTTGAGGTGCTCCGCTCCCATTATCTCGACCGGGGTTACCTGGAATTCAACATTGATTCGACGCAGGTGACGATCTCACCGGACAAAAAAGACATTTATATCAGCATCAGTTTGACGGAAGGCCCCAAGTACACGGTGTCCGGAGTCAAGGTGGCCGGCGAACTGCTGCTGCCTGAAGCGGAAATACTCAAGCTCATAACGGTGAAACCCGGCGAGGTGTTTTCGCGGGCGCGAATTTCGGAATCCACAAAAAAAATCAGCGAACGGCTGGGTAACGACGGTTATGCCTTCGCCAACGTCAATGCTTCGCCCGATCTCGACAAAACCACAAATCAGGCATCGTTCACGTTTTTCATCGATCCGGGCCGGCGTGTGTATGTGCGTCGCATCAATGTCCAGGGCAACAACCGCACGCGTGACGAAGTGATCCGTCGCGAATTGCGACAGCTTGAGGGCGGCTGGTATTCCGGGGAAAAGATCAATCTTTCGCGCAGCCGCGTCGACAAGCTGGGTTATTTCACCGAGGTCAATGTGGAGACGCCTTCGGTAACCGGCACCACTGACCAGGTCGATGTCAATTTATCGGTGGTGGAGAGGCCGACGGGCAACATCCTGCTGGGCGCCGGCTTCGGCAGCGGCGAAGGGGTGACGCTGTCGGGCTCGATTGCCCAGCAGAACATTTTCGGCTCAGGCAAATTTGTCGCGATCCAGGTGAATACGAGCAGGATCAACACGACCTATGCGCTTTCGTACACCAATCCGTACTTTACGGTGGACGGCGTCAGTCAGGGTTTTGACGTGTATTCGCGGGAGATCGACGGTACCCGCGGCAACGTCGGCCGGTATATTACCAAGACGCTGGGCGGGGGTGTCCGTTTCGGCGTTCCAGTCACGGAACGGGATACGATCACCTACGGTCTTGCCTACGAAAACACCGAAATCACCACCTTTGCCGACAGCCCCCTGATTTATACGGACTATGTGAACACATTCGGCAATGAAAATGACGCCATTGTCGGCACCGCGGGATGGGTGCGCGACGGACGCGACAGCCTGATTTATCCGACCAAGGGCACCTTGCAGCGTGCTTTCGGCGAGATCGGGCTGCCCGGCGGTTCGCTCGAATACCTGAAGACCAACTACCAGTATCAGCGCTATTTCCCGCTGACCCGCGATTACACCCTGATGCTCAATGGCGAGGTCGGTTATGGTGACGGATCAAAAGACAAGCCATTGCCGTTTTTCAAGAATTTTTACGCGGGCGGTGTAAACTCCGTTCGTGGTTATCGGTCTGCCAGCATCGGGCCGAAAGATTCCAATGGCGATGCGCGGGGCGGTAGCCACCGGCTGTTGGGGAATACGGAATTCCTGTTTCCGTTCCCCGGACTGCAGAACGACCGGTCGGTCCGTCTGAGTGCGTTTTTTGATGCAGGCATGATCGCTGACAAGTACGATATGGATGCGTTCCGGTATTCCACCGGCTTGGGTCTGTTCTGGTCTTCGCCGTTCGGTCCGTTGAAAATCAGCCTGGCGACACCGCTGAACGCCGACACCGGTGACCGGAAGCAGGCGTTTCAGTTTACGTTTGGCGGTGCGTTTTGATGGGATTGGCGGGCAGGGATGCGCCCCTTCACGGCACCGCACGGAGATTCAAGGAGAGCAAGTTGAAAATATTGTTTGGGGTATTGGCGATGGTGGCCATGGCCTGCGGCAGCGCCTCAGCTGTTGCGGCCGAGCTGAAAATCGGATTTATCGACGCCGAGCGCATCAACAAGGAAAGTGCGCCTGCTGAGCGGGCCAGCAAGCAGCTGGAAAAGGAATTCGCACCACGCGCGCAGGAATTGCAGCGGCGGGAAGCGCAGATCAAGACGCTGCAGGGGCAGCTGGAAAAGGACGCGCTGACATTGGGCGAAGCCGACCGTCGCAGCAAGGAACAGGAACTGGGACGACTGAACCTGGATTTCCAGCGCATGCAGCGTGAATATCGCGAGGATTTGAATCTGCGTCGTAATCAGGAACTGGGCGCCCTGTTCGAACGGGCCAACCGCGTCATCCGGCAGATTGCGGAAGCGGAGAAATACGACATCATTTTCCAGGAAGCGGTGTATCGCAATCCCAAGATTGATATCACCGAAAAGGTGCTGAAGGCTCTGGCCGAAGGCAAGTAGCGGTGTGCGGCATGGCTCCGCGGTGCCGTTATCCGGACACACTTTTGTTTGCGCGATGGAGAATCAACTGCCACCGTCACTGAGCCTGGGGGAAATCGTCGGCCAACTGGGCGGCGATTTGATCGGCGACGCCAGCGTCACCGTCAGGCAGGTCGCCACGCTGGAAAAAGCGACGCCGGATACCATCGCGTTTCTCGCCAACGAGCGTTATCTCGGTCAACTGAAAGCCACCCGCGCCGGTGCGGTCATCGTTGGCGCCCAGTTGCGCGAACCCCCGGACATGCCGCGCATCGTTGCGGCCAATCCTTACGCCTATTTTGCCCGCGTGTCTGCGCTGTTCAATCCGGTTCCGGCAAGCACGGCAGGAATCCACCCGGGTGCGATTGTTCATCCGCAGGCGGTTTTGGGGGCGGGCGTGCGTATCGGTCCCGGCGCAGTGATTGAGGAGGGGGTGACAATAGGCAAGGGCTGCAGCATCGGCGCCGGCAGTTGTCTCGGTGCCGGAGTCGAGGTCGGTGAAGACAGCATGCTGTATCCGAATGTCACGGTGTACCATGGCTGCAGGGTGGGCAAACGGGCCATCATTCATGCCGGCGCCGTCATCGGCGCCGACGGATTCGGTATCGCAATGGACGAGGGGCGCTGGCTCAAGGTGCCGCAGATCGGCCGGGTTGTGATCGGCGACGATGTTGAAATCGGCGCCAATACCACCATTGACCGCGGCGCCATAGACGACACAGTCATCGAGGACGGTGTGAAACTCGACAACCAGATCCAGGTGGGGCACAACGTGCGCATTGGCGCGCATACCGCCATTGCCGCCTGCGTCGGCATTGCCGGCAGTTCGCGTATCGGGCGTTTGTGCCGGATCGGCGGCGCCTCTGGCATTGCCGGACACCTGACCATCGCCGACAACGTGGAAATTTCGGCGCATACGCTGGTGACGAAATCCATTACTGAAGCGGGAACCTATACCGGCGCCTATCCCTTCGAGAGCAATCGCGATTGGCGCCGCAACGCAGCCAGTCTGCGCAATCTCGGCGAACTGACGACGAGGGTTCGCGCACTGGAACAGCGGCTGAAGTTGGGCAAAAAAGGAAAATCATGAGCAGCATGGACATCAATGAGGTCCTGCGTTATCTGCCGCATCGTTACCCGTTCCTGCTGATAGACAGGGTGCTGTCATACGAGCCCGGGAAAAACATCACGGCGCTGAAAAATGTCACCATTAACGAGCCGTTTTTCAACGGACATTTTCCGCACCACCCGGTGATGCCCGGTGTGCTGATCATTGAGGCGATGGCGCAGGCGGCGGCGATTTTGTCGTTTGTGACCATGGGCGCCAAGGCCAATGACCAGTCGATTTATTATTTTGTCGGCATCGACAATGCGCGCTTCAAGCGCCCGGTTACTGCCGGTGATGCGCTGCATCTTCATGTCGCGCTGACACGGCATGTGCGCGGCATCTGGAAATTCGCCGCCGAAGCCCGGGTCGGTGATGCGGTGGTGGCCGAGGCCGAGTTGATGTGCACCGTGCGCGATCTGCCGGGCAATGCGGTCTGAAACATAACGTGGCTGCACTCGTTCATCCCACTGCCATTGTCGATCCACAGGCACGGCTGGCTGCCGATGTTGCGATTGGTGCGTATTCGATCATTGGCGCAGATGTCGAAATCGGCGCCGGCACGCGCATCGGCCCGCATGTCGTGATCGGAGAACACACCCGGATCGGCGCCCGCAACAGGATTTTCCAGTTCTGTTCCCTCGGTGAGGAGCCGCAGGACAAAAAATACGCCGGGGAGCCGACCCGTCTGGAAATCGGCGATGACAACACCATCCGTGAATTCTGCACATTGAATCGCGGCACCGCACAGGATGCCGGCGTGACTCGCGTCGGCAATCACAACTGGATCATGGCCTATGTGCATCTTGCCCATGACTGTCAGGTCGGCAATCACACGATTTTTGCCAATAATGCCCAGCTCGCCGGGCATGTTGATGTCGGCGAACATGCGATCCTCGGCGGATTCACCGTGGTCCACCAGTTCTGCCGCATCGGCGCCCACAGCATCACTGCGATGGGCACGATCCTGTTGCAGGATCTGCCGCCGTATGTGATGGCGTCGGGCAATAGTGCCGAGCCGCACGGCATCAATGCCGAGGGCCTCAAGCGCCGCGGCTACTCTGCGGATGCCATAGCCGTGATCAAACGCGCGTACAGGACGCTCTATAAATCCGGACTGTCATTCGACGCCGCCGTCGCGCAGATTGCGACCGAGGCCGCCACGCAGCCGGCATTGCTGCCGCTGGCGGCGTTTCTGGCGACGCCGGGCCGCGGCGTCATCCGCTGAGTCCCGTGCCGCGAGAGATAAAGCCGGGAGGCCCGCTGGTCGGCATCGTTGCGGGCGAGCCCTCGGGCGATCTGCTGGGCGGGGCGCTGGTTCAGGCATTGCGGGCACGTGTACCCGGGATACGATTTGTCGGCATCGGCGGTCCGCAGATGACCGCCGCCGGGGTGCATTCCCTGTTTCCACTAAGCAAATTGTCGGTGCGCGGTTACGTCGAAGTGCTGCGCCATTACCGCGAGATCATCGGTATTCGTCGTGAACTGAAAAAATATTTTCTCCGTGAACGGCCAGCGGTGTTTATCGGCATTGATGCGCCGGATTTCAATCTGGACCTGGAGTTTGCCCTGAAGGCCGCCGGGATTCCCACGGTGCATTACGTCAGCCCCGCAATCTGGGCCTGGCGCGGCGGGCGCATCCGCAAAATCGGCAAAGCCGTGTCGCGGATGCTGACGGTGTTCCCGTTTGAGGCGGCAATTTACGAGAAGGCGGGGGTGCCCGTCAGTTATGTCGGCCACCCGCTGGCCGACATGCTGGCTGCTGCGCCGTCGCGTGCCGAAGCGCGGGCAGGGCTGCGCATTCCGCTGTCGGCGCCCGTGGTTGCGCTGTTGCCCGGCAGCCGTGTCAGTGAACTCGAAAGTCTCGCTGATGTTTATGTTGCTGCAGCGGAAAAAATCGCTGCGGAAATTGAAGGTGTGTGCCTGCTGGTGCCGCTGGTCAACCGCGAGACCCGGGAGCTGTTCGAGGCTGCCTTGTATCGCCGGCAAACCGGCGAGCTTGAAATCAAGCTGCTGTTCGGCCATGCCCACGATGCGATGGCCGCGGCCGATGTGGTGCTGGTCGCTTCGGGCACTGCAACTCTGGAGGCCGCGCTGCTGCAGCGGGCGATGGTGATCACCTACCGCATGCCGCGCTTGAGCTGGTGGATCATGAACAGCCGGCGTTACCAGCCCTGGGTGGGGCTGCCCAACATCCTCGCCGGCGAATTCGTGGTGCCGGAGCTGCTGCAGGATGCCGCGACGCCGGAAGCGTTGTCGGCAGCGGTCATTGATCTGCTGCGTGATGCTGACAAACGCAAGGCGATAGAGCAGCGTTTTGCGAAAATGGCTGTTGAGCTGCGGCGTGATGCTGCAGAGCGCGCGGCCGAGGCGATATTGCCTTATTTGACCAATTCGCTGAGCGGCAGCGCCCGTTGAGCGCGGCGTCAGGCACTGTGATCTGCGGTGTCGATGAAGCGGGGCGCGGGCCGCTGGCCGGGCCGGTATTTGCTGCTGCGGTGATTCTTGATGATCCGCCACGCATCCAGGGTCTGGCCGACTCCAAAAAACTCACCGCCAAACGTCGCGATGTGCTGTTTGATGAAATCAAATTGCATGCCGTGGCCTGGGCGGTCGCCAGTGCCAGCGTTGAGGAAATCGACGCAATCAACATCCTGCAGGCGAGCCTGCTGGCGATGCGTCGTGCCGTGCTGGCACTGACGCCGCAGCCGGCGATGATTCTGGTCGACGGCCTGCATGTGCCCAGGGTTTCAATGCCGGCGCGCGCCATCGTGCAGGGTGATGCCACGGTGCCGGCGATTTCCGCGGCATCAATACTGGCCAAGGTGGCGCGTGATGCGCTGATGCTGGAATTGCACGCAGCCTATCCCGACTACGGATTTGACCGGCACAAGGGCTACGGCACGGCTCTGCATATGGCGGCGCTGCAGCGCCTGGGACCGACGCCGGCGCATCGCCGCAGTTTTGCACCGGTGCGTGCCGCGATAAAATAATTAATAAAAACAAATACTTATATACATCCGGAGGGTCAGAGTCCGGCCAGCAGTATGCGCAACCCGCGCTTTTCCTGCGCCACGCTGATCAGCTTGCGGCGTTCTGCGCACTGTGCACGCAGCGTCGCAAGAAACTCCGGTTTTGTTTCGATCCTGCCCAGTAGTTTGGCCAGTGCGCGTGCGTCGCTAAGCGGGTAATAACCGCGGTAACCGCGACCGAGCATGCCGACATTCCCGGAAATGTTGGAGGCAATCACCGGCACCCGCGCAGTCAGTGCTTCGCTGATGACATTGGCGCCGCCTTCCATCCGTGAACTGAGCAGCATCGCGCGTGCGCGCGCCAGCGTGGCGAGTGCCTGCGGCCGTGCCAGTTCGCCGAGCCAGACATAACGCGGCTCAAGTTTCATCCAGCGCCGGGCTTCGGCAGCCAGGACCGGATCGCGTGCGCCGCCGATATGCGTGATGCGGATACGGCTGGCAGCGGGCAGATGGCCCAGCGCCGCGGCACCGCAAAACGGATCTTTTTCCTCGCGCAGGTGGCCGCTGATGACAATTTCAAAGCAGGATTTGAGCGGGAGATGGCGGGGGATGGGCTCGCACGACTGGTAGATCACCCGGGTCTTGCGTCGCAGGCGCGGCGCGAGTTCGCGCAGGCCCATGTCCTGCAGCACCACCATGCGTGTTGCCAGTTCCAGCGATTCCTGGGCATTGGCATCGCTGTTGATGTCGCGATAGAGGTCGGTGCCGGTCAAGGCGAGAATCAGCGGGCGTTGCGGATAACGTTCGGCAAAACGCGCGATCGAATCATGACTGCGCCGCGCGTGCAAAGCCAGCAGCAGATCCGTGCTGCGGCCGTCCCAGTGCTGCTGGATGCCGACCTGATGTCCGAGTTCGCGCAGCAGTTGCGTCCAGCGCACGGCGGTATTGCGGTTGCCGTAACGCGAATTCGCGGCGGCGGGGGTGACCAGGGCAATTTTCATCAGCAGGCTTATCCGGATACACTTCGGTGCCAATATAACAAACTCACGAACCTGTCAGCCCGATGAATGTTGCCGCACAACAGACCGTTCCCGCATTGAGCGCCATGCTCGATGTCGCGCGTGCGCGCACGCTGGCGCTGGTGCAGGGTTTTTCGGCTGAACAATGGCTGGGGCCGAAGCTGTCCATCGTCAATCCGCCGTTGTGGGAAATCGGCCATCTGGGCTGGTTCCAGGAATACTGGTGCCTGCGCCGCACAGCGGACGGCGCTGTGTCGGGAGGCCTGTTGGCGGAGGCGGACGCGCTCTACGATTCGGCAAAAGTTGCCCATGACACACGCTGGAATCTGCCATTGCCGGACATGGCCGGCACGCTGTGTTATCTGGCTGCTGTCCGCGCCGCAGTGGACGTGCGTCTGGCGCGCGATGCCGGGGATCCGGCCCTGCACTATTTTGCGCAGCTCTGCGCGTTGCATGAAGAGATGCATGCCGAGGCGCTGACTTATACGCGGCAGACGCTGGCGCATCCGGAACCATCCGCCGCGAAGCCGGTTGCGGCTGGCGGCGCTTGCCCGGGTGATGTGGAAATTGCCGGCGGGCCATTTCAACTCGGTTCAAGGGATGACGGTCATTTTGTGTTCGACAATGAAAAGTGGGCGCATGCGGTGGATGTGCAGCCCTTCCGCATGGCGCGCGCGCCGGTGACCAATGCGCAGTTCGCCGAATTCGTCGACGCCGGCGGTTATCGGGAACAACGCTGGTGGGATGGTGAAGGCTGGGCATGGCGCAGCAGCGAGGGTGCTACGGCGCCGCTGTACTGGCGGCGAGAAAACGGTGTCTGGCGGAGGCGCTATTTTGATCGCGAAGAAATTCTGCTGGATGACGAGCCGGTGATCCACGTCAACTGGCATGAAGCCAGCGCGTGGTGTCGCTGGGCCGGACGGCGCTTGCCGACCGAAGCTGAATGGGAATTTGCCGCGGCAACCGTGCCCGGCATGCCGGCGATCAAGCGCCGTTATCCCTGGGGTGATGATGCGCCTGTGGCGGACATGGCCAATCTTTACGGCATCACTGGTCGCTGCGCGCCGGTGGGCGCTTTCGCGGCCGGGGACAGCGCCTGGGGCCTGCGGCAGATGGTCGGCAATGTCTGGGAATGGACGGCCGACTGGTTTCAGTCCTACCCGGGTTTTGTCCGTGACCCGTATGCTGAATATTCCGAGCCCTGGTTCGGTAACCACAAGGTGCTGCGCGGCGGTTGCCATGCCACCAGCGCCGGCCTGATCCGCAATACATGGCGCAATTTTTACATGCCGGACCGGCGTGATGTGTTCGCCGGATTCCGCACCTGCGCCAGGCCCTAGATGAAAATCATCACCTCGGCGGATAATCCCCGGTTTCGCGCGCTGCTGAAGCTGGCGCAGTCGTCGCGCGAGCGTCGCGATGCAGGGTTGTCCTTGCTCGACGGCATCCATCTGGTCGCGGCCTACGCGGAGCATGTCGGCGCGCCGAATGAAATCGTGGTCAGCCGCGGCGGTTCAGAGAACGCCGAAGTGGCGAAACTGCTGTCTGATCTGAAGATTGACAACGCGCTGATATTGTCCGACGCGTTGTTCCGCCAGTTGTCTTCGGTGGCGACCCCCACCGGCATCATCGCCTTGGTGCCGACGCCGCGCGTTGCCGCGCCGCAGGCACTGGAAGGTGCCAGCGTGTGGCTGGAGGACATCCAGGATCCGGGCAACGTCGGTTCAATCCTGCGTTCAGCGGCGGCGGCCGGCATTGCCACCGTTTGCCTGTCGCGGCATTCAGTACATGCCTGGTCGCCGCGGGTGCTGCGCGCCGGCATGGGCGCACATTTTGCGCTGCGCGTGATCGAAGGCGTGGATCTGCGGGTGCTGGCACAGGGTTACGCCGGACGCATCATTGCCACTGGCATGGGGCAGGGCAAGCCGGTGTTTAAAGTCGATCTGACCGGGGATGTGGCGCTGCTGTTCGGCAATGAGGGTGCGGGCCTGTCGCCGGCACTGGCCGCGCTGGCGCATGAAACCGTGCATATTCCGATGCCGGGTCGTGCGGAATCGCTGAACGTTGGCGCTGCTGCAGCCGTTTGTCTGTTCGAACGCGTGCGGCAACTTGCTCAGTAAATCCGCCGCTCCAGTTTGGCTTCCTGCAGGATGGTGGTTGCCAGTTCCTCGACCGATTTGCTGGTGGCATCCAGATAGGGAATACCTTCCTGGCGCATCAACGCTTCGGCTTCGCGCACTTCGAATTCGCAATTGGTCAGCGTGGCGTATTTGCTGCCGGGGCGTCGTTCGTTGCGAATCTGCTGCAGGCGGGCGGGGCGGATGGTCAGTCCATACAGGCGGCCGCGCAGTGATTTGATCTGCGACGGTAACTGCATGGTGCTGAAATCTTCAGGAATCAGCGGATAGTTGGCGGCACGGATGCCGAATTGCATCGCCAGGTACAGGCAGGTCGGCGTTTTACCGCTGCGTGAAACCCCGATCAGTATGATGTCGGCCTCGGTCAGCTCGCGTTTGGATACACCGTCGTCATGGGACAGCGCATAGTTCACCGCTTCCATGCGGTGGTGATAGTTGACAAAATCATCAGTATTGTGGGAGCGACCAATGGCGTGAGAGGCCTTGACGCCCAGTTCCCGCTCCAGCGCAGCGATAAAAATCTCAAAGGAATCAAGGAATAAGGCTTTCGCGGTGGCGACGATGCCGGCAATCTCGGTGTTGACCAGCGTGCTGATCACAATGGGTCGGACGCCGTCCGCAGTGCCGGTATCGTTGATTTGCCGGACAAAGGCCCGGGCTTTTTCGGCGGAATCAATGAATGGTACGGTGATTTCCTTCAAACGGACGCCGTCGAACTGGGTGAGCAGGCTGTGGCCGAGCACTTCCGCGGTGATGCCGGTGCGATCGGAGACAAAAAAAGCAGTGCGGGAGGTGTTCATGCTCGGAACCGGTGTGGGGATTCGGTAAAATATCCGCTTTTGACGCGGCTTACAATCAAGCGCCTTACATTCAAGGGAATCGGCATGAGCGGCAAGGAACTGGTGGTTGAACTCGGCGCGCTGCGCATGGATGATGTGGGACGTGTTGGCGGCAAGAACGCTTCTCTCGGTGAAATGATCAGTCAACTGTCTGGTGCCGGTGTGCGGGTTCCTGGCGGTTTTGCCACAACTTCTGACGCTTATCGTCTGTTTCTGGCGCAAAACGGCCTGGCTGAAAAAATATCGGCCCGCCTGTCCGGACTCAATGCCGATGACGTCAATGCGCTGACCGCCGCCGGTCGCGAGATCCGCGGCTGGATCGTTGCCCAGACCCTCAGTGCGGAATTCCGCAAGGCCATCGAAACCGCCTATGCGCGCCTGGTCAAGGATTCCGGTCCCGAGGTTTCCTTTGCCGTGCGTTCCTCGGCGACCGCGGAGGATCTGCCTGACGCATCGTTCGCCGGCCAGCAGGAGACTTACCTCAATGTGCAGGGCCTCGATAACCTGCTGGATGCCATTCGCCAGGTGTTCGCGTCGCTCTACAACGACCGTGCCATTTCCTATCGTGTGCACAAGGGTTTTACCCACGACGAAGTCGCGTTGTCCGCGGCAGTGCAGCGCATGGTGCGCAGTGACAAGGGGTCCGCCGGCGTGATGTTCACGCTGGATACCGAATCCGGTTTTGACCAGGTGGTGTTCATCACTTCGGCCTACGGCCTCGGTGAAACCGTGGTGCAGGGGCAGGTCAATCCCGACGAGTTTTACGTCTACAAGCGCGGCCTGAAGGAAGGCAAAAGCGCCATCCTGCGCCGCGGCCTGGGTTCCAAAGCCCTGCGCATGGTGTTTACCGATAACCGTTCGGCCGGCAAATCGGTGCAGACCATTGAAGTGCCGGAAGCCGAACGGCGGCAGTTTTCGATCAGCGATGCCGAGGTCAATGAACTGGCCCGATACGCGATGGTCATCGAGGCGCATTACAAACGGCCGATGGACATTGAGTGGGGCAAGGACGGCAACGACGGCAAACTGTACATCCTGCAGGCGCGGCCGGAAACGGTGAAAGCCAGTGAAAAAGTCGACACCTTGCGCCGTTACCGGCTGAAGGAGCGTTCCGAAGTGCTGGCGACGGGGCGGGCCATCGGGCAGCGCATTGGCAGCGGCCCGGTGCGCCTGATCAAGAGCGCGACTGAGATGGACAGCGTCAAGCCCGGCGATGTGCTGGTGACTGACATGACCGATCCGGACTGGGAGCCAGTGATGAAGCGCGCCGCGGCCATCGTCACCAACCGCGGTGGCCGCACCTGCCATGCGGCAATCATTGCCCGCGAACTGGGCATCCCGGCGGTGGTGGGTTGTGGCGATGCCACCCAGGTATTGAAGGACGGCAAGGCGGTCACGGTATCCTGCGCTGAAGGTGATACCGGGTTCGTCTACCGCGGCGAGTTGCAGACCGAAATCATCGACCTCGCTTTGTCGAGCATGCCGAAGTCACCGGTGAAAATCACCATGAACGTCGGCAATCCCGAATTGGCGTTCGAGTTCCAGCGCCTGCCCAACGAGGGCGTCGGTCTGGCAAGGCTGGAATTCATCATCGCGCGCATGATCGGCGTGCATCCCAAGGCGGTACTGGCGTATCCGGACCTGAGCGCTGACCTGAAACTCGCGGTTGAGGAGCACAGCGCGGGGTATGCCACCCCGGTGGATTTCTACGTCGAGAAACTGGTCGAGGGCGTCTCCACGCTGGGTGCGGCATTCTGGCCGAAACCGGTGATCGTGCGCCTGTCGGATTTCAAATCGAATGAATATTCCAGCCTGACCGGCGGTTCGCGTTATGAGCCGCATGAAGAAAACCCGATGCTCGGGTTCCGCGGTGCCTCGCGCTACATTTCACTGGTGTTCCAGGATTGTTTTGAACTCGAGTGCCGGGCAATGACAAAAGTCCGCGATGAGATGGGGTTGACCAATATCGAGCTCATGGTGCCGTTCATCCGCACCGTCGACGAAGCCAAAAAAGTGCTCAAGCTGCTGGCTGATAACGGCCTGGAGCGCGGCAAAAACGGCCTGCGCATCATCATGATGTGCGAAATTCCGTCGAACGCGATCCTCGCTGATCAGTTCCTCGAACATTTCGACGGCTTTTCGATCGGTTCCAACGACATGACCCAGATGACACTGGCGCTGGATCGTGACTCCGGGCTGATTGCCGACGCCTTCGACGAGCGCGATCCCGCGGTCAAACACATGCTGCATCTGGCGATCGTCGCCTGCCGCAAGGCCAACAAGTACGTGGGCATCTGCGGGCAGGGGCCGTCAGACCATCCGGATCTGGCGGAATGGCTGGTCAAGGAGGGCATCGAGAGCCTGTCACTGAACCCCGACACCGTGGTCGAGACCTGGCTGTATCTGGCGCGCGGTGGCAAGCCGGCCTGATGTGCTGTTGTTTGGACGGTGCCGGGAATTGCGATAAAATGAACGGATGTTGGCTTACCTGAGTGTTGGCCTAAAATGAAATGACCAAATACATCTTTGTCACTGGTGGTGTTGTTTCTTCCCTGGGCAAAGGTATCGCTGCCGCCTCCCTCGCCGCGATTCTCGAATCGCGCGGTATCAAAGTCTCGATGCTCAAGCTGGATCCCTATATCAATGTGGACCCCGGCACCATGAGCCCCTTCCAGCACGGCGAAGTGTTTGTCACTGAAGACGGTGCCGAGACCGACCTCGACCTGGGCCATTACGAGCGCTTCATCGATGCCCGCATGGGCAAGCGCAACAACTTCACCACCGGCCAGATCTACGAAAGCGTGATCAAGAAGGAGCGCCGTGGCGACTACCTTGGCGGCACGGTGCAGGTCATTCCCCACATCACCGACGAAATCAAACAGTACATCCGGCGCGGAGCAGGCGAGGCCGAGATCGCGCTGGTCGAGGTCGGCGGCACCGTGGGCGACATCGAGTCGCTGCCGTTCCTCGAGGC
>JBBQAO010000138.1:0-7088 GCA_038316355.1 Burkholderiales bacterium | reverse complement strand
CCTTGGCCTGGTGGGTCGCAGCGTCCATTGCGGCGAGCAGTGCGGCCCAGTCGTTGCCGTGCAGCGGATACAGTGCCACGCCGATCGAGGCGGTGATGCTGGACACCACGCGGTTGTGCGCCGTTTCCAGGCGGTAATTCTGCACGGCCTCGAGCGCGATCGCGGCGGCGGCTTGGGCGTCTTCGCGGCGCGCCTCGGGCAGGTGCAGCACAAACTGGTCTTCGCCGACGCGGAACAGTTCGCCCTTGCGGTCGCGCGCGACGCTGCGCAGCACGCCGGACAGGCCGAGCACCAGCTGGTCGCCGGCGCCATGGCCGAACACCGTGTTGACGCGTTTGAAATGGTCCATGTCAATCATCACGATCGCGCCGGCCTGACCGGTCAGCAGCGCGGCTTCAACCTGGCGCTGCAGCGCGCCACGGTTGGGCAGGTCGGTCAGCGCGTCATGCAGAGCCACGTGTTCGGCGCGGCGGATCGCCAGATGCTGTTCGGTGACGTCGCGGGCGGTGCCGCGGATGCCGAGCATTTCGCCCATTTCATCCCGGGTGATGCGCGCGTTGATGCCGATCCAGCGATCTTCGCCGCGCGCGGTGCTCAAGTGGGTCACATGGTTCTGCACTTCGCCGTTGCGGCGCAAGGTCGACAGGAAACGACGGTTGGGCACATGCGCGCCGTTGGCCTCGAAACTGAAAAAGCAACGTCCGATCAGGTCGCGAGGTGCCAGACCGAAAATTTCGTGGGCCGCGGCATTGAGATAGGTAAAACGTCCTTCGGTATCGGTCTGCCAGATCAGGTCGTGCGAAGTTTCGACGAGGTCACGGTAACGGCCCTCGCTCTCAATCAGCAGCTGGATGATGCGGCGTTTTTCGGCGAGCGTCTTTTTGATGCTGGCCAGTTCGCGCGAGGTTTTTTCGGCAAACGCACCGTCGTTGGCCTGAACCAGACGGTCGATCACTTCCTTCGGGTAGCGGCGGTGGCCGCCTTCCGTGCGCTGGGCGCCGAGGATGCCCTGTTCATCCCAGCGCCGCAGTTTCTGCGGAGAGATGCCGAGCAACCGTGCAGTCTGCTCGATGGTGTAGGAGTGATCCTGATCGGACATGCGCGCGGTCTCGGCTTTTCCGGAGGGGGATGGTTGTTTTACGGGCAGTCTAGCAGAGCCCGATGGCTGATGTTTTTTCAAGTGTTTTCCGGTTTTTGCGAGGGCGGCGGACGATCTTGGCGGACAAGCTCAGTGAACAACGACTGGTTCCTGCAGACCGTTTTGCCGCGATACCAGTCGTTGCATCAGTTTCAGGTCGCGCGTGCTCAGGCGCAGCGCGGCATCGACCCAGACCCCGACCACGTCCAGCAGCTCGTCGTAGCTGATCTGGTGCACGCGGCGGCGCACGGCGGCCAGTGCGGCCATGCCGTTGCGGGAGCGGCTGCGCTGCTTGATCAGCGCGTTGACGGCAGCTTCACCGGCACCGTCTTCGGCCACGACGTCGATCACACCCAGGTCGCGCATTTCCCCGGCGCTGTAGATTTTTCCGGAGGAGATGATGGTTTCGGCGGTGCGCTGCCCGACCTTGCGGTCGAGGAAGGAGTACGCGCCCATGCCCGGGAACAGGTTGAACAGGATTTCCGGGAAGCCGAAGCGCGCGCTTTTTTCGGCGATGAGGACATCGCTGGATAACGCCGCCTCAAAGCCGCCGCCCAGACATTCGCCCTGTATCAGCGAGACAGTGGTCACCGGCAGGCCGTGGCCGATGTAATTGCGGTAGAGCACGTCGATGCAGGCGCGGCCGTAGGCCGACAGCGCGGCGCGGTCGCGGCGCTCGATTTTCTCGCGGAACAGATCCAGATCGCCGCCGAGGTTGAACACGCCGTGCATGCCGGAGGCGAGAATCACGTATTCGATGGATTCTGTCGCATCGCCGCAGTCAATTTCGCCGTCGCTGTCGGCGAGGAAATTGTAATAAGCATCGATGTCCGAAAGCAGGCCCGGATTGAAGCAGGGGCGCGGCGCGGCGGTCCAGCGTGACCACAGGGCGCGCGTGGGGCGGTCGAAGTGCGCGTGCAGTTGCGGTGAGAAACGGAACTTGGTGTCGTTGCGGAAAACCGGGCGGACGACGGCGTGGTGGACGTCGATGACTGCGGCAGGTACTTGCATTTCCATGATGGCGATCCCCTGTGGTTATTAATTAAAAAGTCGGCGGAAGTCAGTGGCTTCCGTGTATGGAATTAGAGGCCAGGAAGCGGGCGCAGGCAAATCTAACAAAATG
Organism: Burkholderiales bacterium; assembly: GCA_038316355.1. Classification (GTDB taxonomy): domain Bacteria; phylum Pseudomonadota; class Gammaproteobacteria; order Burkholderiales; family SG8-41. Next base: position 4,827 of record JBBQAO010000138.1, on the reverse strand, counting down.
GGAAGTTTCAACAAATGCCAATAAAAACAATGGATTACAACCACTACCTATGGTGGTGTTGGCAAGTTTGGGCGGAGAGTAAGTATTTTTCGTGCCATTCCGGCGTTATCAAGAGTGAATCGGGGGCAATCAGGGACGGTCAGGGAAGAGACAGGGGGAGGCTGCCGTGTTGCGGCGCTGCATCCGCAATCCGGCAGGATGTTTGACTACTGCGTGACTAGCCGTTACAACCCTGTGCTGATTCCAACTTCATCCAGGCATCGCCCGGATCAGCACATGCTGCGCGCCATACTCAAACTGTTGCTGGGCTTGTTGTTCCGGGTATCGCTCACCGGACACAGCAGCCAGCTCGCGCGTGGCCGGCCGCTGGTGCTGGCCAATTACGATTCGCTGCTCGATCCGCTGCTGGCGGCGCTGTTCCTGCCGGGCAATCCCTTGATCGTGTTGCCGCAGACGCTGGCGACACATCGCATCGGTGCGCTGCTGCGGCGTATTGCGGACTGCGCCGAACCCGCCATCGGCGGCGATGCCATCAAGCGACTGGTGCGCGAGCTGCGTGCCGGGCGGGCGGTGGTGATGTTCCCCCAGGAGCGGGCGACCACCACCGGCAGCACGATGAAAGTCTATGGTGCTGCCGGCGTGATTGCCGTGCGTGCCGATGCCGACATCATTCCGCTGCGCATCCAGGGCACGCTGTATACGCGCTGGGCTGCGACCAGTGCGCGCTGGCCGCATCGCTGGCTGCAGCGGGTGACGCTGGTGATCCAGCCCTCGACGCGGCTTTCCCGGCCCACCGCTTTTGCAACGGGTGTCGCCGGCACACGCCGGCGGCGCATGAATGACGAGCTGCAGGCGTTGATGCAGCGAGCCATGGCCGATGCCGAGCCGCGCCGGGCATTGTTCAGCGCGTTGCTGGACGCGGTCGAACTGCATGGCCGCCGCAACTGCGTCATTGAAGACATCCGCGGCCAGGTGCGAACTTATGCCGACCTGCTGAAAGGCAGCCTGGCGCTCGGCCGGTTGACGGCAAAATTCACCGAGCCGGGGGAGCGGGTGGGCGTGCTGCTGCCCAATCTCGGCGCCACGGTGTGCCTGGTCTTCGGGCTGGTGTCGCGCGGCCGGGTGGCGGCGATGCTCAACTATTCCAGCGGCGTCGAGTCGCTGCGCGGCGCCTGCGCGGCGGCGACGATCAGGACCGTGATCACGTCGCGCAGTTTTGTGGCCGCGGCCAAACTTGAACCGCTGCTCGCCGGTGCTGCCGCCTGCCGCATCGTGTATCTGGAGGATTTGCGCGAAACGCTGACCTTGTCGGACAAGTTGTGGATTGTGTATGCGCTGCTGCGGCCGCGCCAGGTGTTGCCGGCGCAGGATCCGGCGGCCACCGCGGTGGTGCTGTTTACCTCGGGTTCGGAGGCGCGGCCCAAGGGCGTGGTGCTGTCGCACGACGGCATGCTCGCCGCGATGGCGCAGTTGCGCGCGGTGATCGATTTCGGCCCCGATGACAAATACCTGAACGCGTTGCCGATGTACCATATCTTCGGCCTGGTCGTCGGCACGCTGATGCCGCTGCTGACCGGCACGCGGCTGTTTCTCTACACCAACCCGCTGCATTACAGGGTGATTCCGGAGTACGCCTACAGCCGGGACTGCACTTACATCTTCGGCACCAGCACCTTCCTCGGCAATTACGCCCGCCAGGCCCAACCCTATGATTTCTACCGCATGCGTTTTGTCATTTCCGGCGGTGAAAAACTGCACCCGGAAGTCACCCAGTTGTGGTTCAGCAAATTCGGCCTGCGTGTGCACGAAGGTTACGGTGCCACCGAGTGCGGACCGGCAATGGCGTTCAACGCGCCACTCACCTTCCGTGCCGGCACGGTCGGCCGGTTCCTGCCGGGCATGGAGTACCGCATTGTGCCGGTGCCGGGGATCGACAAGGGCGGCGTGTTGCACGTGCGCGGCCCCAACCTGATGCAGGGCTACCTGTTTTATGACGCGCCCGGGGTCATGCAGGCGCCGCGCTCCGAAGTGGGCGCGGGCTGGTACAACACGGGGGACGTGGTCAGCGTCGACGCGGATGGTTTTGTCACCGTGCATGGCCGGGTCAAACGTTTTGCCAAAATCGCCGGTGAAATGGTGTCGCTGGAGCGCGTTGAATTCATCGCCTACCACGCTTCGCCCGGATACAAACATGCGGCGGTGGTCGAGATGACGCGTACTGGCGAAAGCACGGTGTTGCTGACCACCGATCCGGCACTCGACCGCATCGCGCTGCAGCAGGCGGCGCGGCAGATCAGCGCGCAGGAACTGGCGGTGGCGCGGCGCGTGGTCAAGGTGGATAACCTGCCGTTGCTCGGTTCGGGGAAAGTTGATTACGTGACGCTGAAAGACATGGTGGTGCTGTGACCAGAAATCATCGCAAAACGGCCGCACTTGACATGACTGCGTCGCACGCTGCATTCCTCCTCGCCCTACCGGTAAGTAATGTCCTCTCGGTGCCTCGCGCGCCCCTGTATCTTGCTGCAATGAGCTGTCGGCGCCCCGTTTTCAGATGAGTTCTAATGCCGCAGCCCGAAAACCGGTGGTGATTGCCCAGTTTTCCGACCTGCACGTGATGGCCGCCGGACGCAATAATTTCGGCGTCGATGCTGCGGCGGGGCTCGAGCGCTGCGTTGCCCATCTGGCGGGGCTCGACAAAGCGCCGGATCTGCTGGTGGCCAGCGGCGACTTGGTGGATGCCGGGACGCCAGCGGAATACGCGCGTTTGCGTGAACTGCTGTCCCGCGTGCGTATTCCGCTGTGCCTGATGCCGGGCAATCATGACCGGCGCGCGCCGCTGCGGCAGGCCTTCGGTGATCACAAATATCTTGAGCAGTGTGGACGGAATGAGAGCGGACGCATCTATTATTATCGCGATGTGCGTGAGCTGCGCATCATTGCGCTGGACAGCGTGATCGAGGGGCGGGACGACGGTGACCTCGATGAGGCGCAACTGCATTGGCTGGAGACCTTGCTGGACGAACAGCCGCAGCAGGCGGCCTTGGTGTTCCTGCACCATCCGCCGGTTGCCACCGGATTTTCACGCATGGACCGCATTGCCGTGTCGGTGCGGAGTGCTGAGCGCCTGGGCAGCATCATCGCCAGCCACCCGCAGGTGTGTGCCGTGTTGTGCGGGCATGTGCATCGCAGCGCGCAGGCGGCGTGGCATGGTACTCTGGTGTCGGTCTGCCCGAGCACGGCGTTCCAGGCGCGGCTCCGGCTCGGCGCGGGCCGGTTTGAAGCAGCACTGAACGAGCCGCCGGCCTACCAATTGCATCACTGGGACGGCTCGGCACTCGTTACGCATACGGTTACCGTTTAAGGAGACGCTTCATGGCGCAAATGCAGTTGGGCGAAAACAAGGCAGTGCCGGTCTGGGACATCCCGGTGCGGTTGTTTCACTGGACCTTGGTTTTGCTGATCGCATTTTCATGGCTGTCCAGCGAGATGGACTGGATGACCTGGCACATGTATTCGGGTTACACGGTGCTGGCGCTGATCCTGTTCCGCATCCTCTGGGGTTTTGTCGGCAGCACCCATGCCCGCTTTATCGATTTCATCTATGGTCCGCGTGCGCTGATCGGCTACATCAAGACCCTGCCGTCGCGCACTGCGGCAAAATTCGCCGGCCACAATCCGCTGGGCGGCATCAGCGTGGTGCTGATCCTGCTGTGCGTGCTGGCGCAGACGGGCACGGGGCTGTTCGCCAATGACGACATCATCAACGAAGGGCCGTTGTTCAAGCATGTCAGCAAGGAGTTGAGCGACTTGCTGACGACCATCCACAAGTACAACTTCAACGTGCTGCTGACGCTGATCGGCGTGCATGTCGCAGCGGTGCTGTATTACCTGTTGTGGAAGTCGGAGAATCTGATCAAGCCGATGTTCACCGGGCGCAAGCACCTGCTGCCGGGCACGGTGCCGGCGCCGATGCGCAGCGCCGGTCTTGCGATCGTTCTGCTGGCCGTTTGCGCGGCGGGGGTCTGGTTTCTGGTTAATTACTAAAAATAAGTACTGAACAGCTTGCAGCCATGAAAAAGCCGCCCGGGGCGGCTTTTTTTACGGACAGTGACGCTTACTTGGTGCGGTAATTGTCGTGGCAGGCACCACAGGATTTGCCCAGTGCGCCGAACTGGCCGCGTACCTGGTCCACCGAGGTTGCGGTTTTTGCGACCTGCACCATTTTGCCCGCTTCAGCCTGGAAGTTGTCCATCACCTTTTTGAAACCGGCTGCATCCGACCAGATTTCCGGCTTGGCTTTGGTCTCGCCTTTGTCCGAGCCGGCTACAAAAGCATGCGGCGCTACCGTGCTCATCATGGCGACGATTTCGGCGTTACGGACAAACTCTGCCTGGTCATACGGCATCTGGCCTTTGACCATTGCGCCCATCGGGCGCACATGCCAACCGACAACCTGGTAGACGCCCTTGCGGAACTTGATGACATCTTCCGGTTTGGCCTGGGCCGCGGCGGTGCCACTGGCGAGCAGGGTAGAGGTGCCGATGACAGCAGCGATCAGTGCGTGTTTCATTGAGGATTCTCCCAAGGGTTAAGCAAAAAAATTATTCGGGCGAGCAGGCCGCTCATTGATTAACGTATCTGCGGCAGCATTTATTCCCGCGCGCCGCGGAGTGTAGCAGGATTACGGTTGATTTTACGTCGGGAGCAGGGTCAGGCAAAGTATGTAACAAATTGTTTTTATTGAATATTTGTATCTATTCAGTGCGTGCGGCAAATTCAGCGACCTTCCCTCACCCCAGGAGTGAGGGAAGCTTTTGACTTTCCGCT
>JBBQAO010000116.1:0-9461 GCA_038316355.1 Burkholderiales bacterium | reverse complement strand
GGTCGACGATGAAGATCGACATGCCTTCGGATTTCTTTTTGACGTCGGCCAACGGTGTGGTGCGCGCCAGCAGGATCATCAGTTCCGAGTGCTGGATGCGCGAGATCCATACCTTCTGGCCGTTGACGACATAACGGTCGCCTTTTTTCACGGCAACGGTCTTGATCTTGGTGGTGTCGGTGCCGGCCGTGGGTTCGGTCACGCCCATCGACTGCAGGCGCAGTTCACCGGTGGCGATTTTCGGCAGGTATTTTTTCTTCTGCGCATCAGAGCCGTGACGCAGCACCGTGCCCATGTTGTACATCTGGCCGTGGCAGGCGCCGGAGTTGCCGCCGCTAAGGTTGATCTCTTCCATGATGATCGAGGCTTCGGTCAGTGTCAGTCCGGAACCGCCGTACTCCTCGGGAATCAGCGCCGACAGCCAGCCGGCATCGGTCAGTGCCTGGACGAAGGCCTCGGGGTAGCCGCGCACCTCGTCGACCTGCTGCCAGTAGGCGCTGTCGAAGGCGTTGCACACGGCGCGCACGCCGTCGCGCAGGTCGGTATGGCTGTTTTGGTCGGGCATGGACAGCATAGATTGAGCCTACATGTCAGGTGAAATGAAATGCGAAGCGCTGAAATCTTCAGCCAATTATAAAGGATGGGCTTCGCATCGCCTGTACATTGGCGACCGCCCGCAATCGTTCTACACTGACTGTCCCGCATACAGGAGGTATTGTGCAAACTGACCAGCAAACCCGCGCCACGTTATGGCCGGACCAGATTTTTGATGTGCTGAAAGAAACCGGCGTCACCCAGGTGGCCTACGTGCCCGATGCCGGCCACAGCAAACTGATCAGTCGCTGTCATGCCGAGAAATCCATGCACGCAGTATCGCTGACCAGCGAGGAAGAAGGTGTCGCCATGCTGGCCGGATCTTGGATGGGCGGCGCCAAGGGCGTGCTGCTGATGCAGTCCAGCGGCGTCGGCAACTGCATCAACATGCTGTCGATATTCCAGGAATGTCGTTTGCCGCTGCTGATGCTGGTGACCATGCGCGGCGTCTGGGGCGAGTTCAACCCCTGGCAGGTGCCGATGGGTGGCAGTACCGCCACTGCGCTGGAAAACGCCGGGGTTATCGTGCATTCCGCCGATCACGCCGAGGACATCCGCGACACTGTGCATGCCTCTGCCAGCCTCGCCTTTCAAACTTACCGACCGGTTGCAGTGCTGATTCAGCAACGGGTTATCGGCTTCAAGAACTGGAGCAAATGAGGGTGACTGGTGATTAAGTAATTAGGTGATTGGTAAAAGGAAAATTAACGTGAAATCCATCGATAAAAAATCTGCACTGGACCGCCGCAAAGTCGTCGCGGCACTGCTCGCCGATCGCGGCGATGCGCTGGTTGTTACTGGACTTGGCTCACCAACCTATGATGCTTACGCTGCCGGCGACCATGATCTCAACTTCTATCTGTGGGGCGGCATGGGCGGCGCGGCGATGGTCGGCCTCGGCCTTGCGCTGGCGCAACCGAGACGCCGTGTGCTGGTGATCACTGGCGACGGCGAAATGCTGATGGGTCTGGGTTCGCTGGCCACCATCGCCGTCGATGCACCGAAGAATCTCGCCATTGCTGTGATCGACAACGGCCACTACGGCGAGACCGGCATGCAGCTTGCGCACACCGGACGCGGCGTCGACCTCAGTGGCATGGCCAAGGCCGCCGGGTTCAAGTCGGCGGCAACCATCACTACGCAGGCCGAGCTGAAGCTGTGGATCAAAGAATTCCATCAGCAGTCCGGTCCGGTGTTCGGCGATATCAAGGTGTCGGCCGTGGCAGCACCAATGGCACTACCGGTGCGTGACGGCACGGCGATCAAACACCGCTTCTGCACTGCGCTGCTTGGTGCAGACGCCTTAAAATAACCAATAAAATCAATTACTTATAAATTATGAGCGCCGACACCCTGCAACGTTATCGCATGTTCATCGGTGGTGAGTGGCTGGAAGCCACCAGCGGCGAATACTTCCCCAGCGACAATCCGTACACCGGCAATCCCTGGGCGTTGATCCCGCGCGGCAATGCTGCCGATGCGGCGCGCGCCGTCGAAGCCGCGCATCGCGCCTTCACTTCCGGTGAATGGCCCAAACTCAATGCCACTAAACGCGGTGCCCTGCTGCGCAAACTCGGCGATCTGATCACAGAGCATTCCAAAGCCCTCGCTGAAACTGAAGTCCGTGACAACGGCAAACTCTACGCCGAGATGAGCGCGCAGACCGCCTACATGGCGCAGTGGTATTACTACTTCGGCGGCCTTGCCGACAAGATCGAAGGCGCGGTAATTCCGATCGATAAACCGGACACCTTCAACTTCACGCGCCATGAAGCGCTGGGTGTGGTGGCGATGATCACTCCGTGGAATTCGCCGCTGCTGTTACTGGCGTGGAAACTGGCACCGGCACTGGCCGCCGGCAACACTGTCGTCATCAAACCTTCGGAATACACCTCGGCGTCCGCGCTGGAGTTCATGAAGCTGATTGAACAAGCGGGTTTCCCGCCGGGCGTAGTCAATGTTGTGAGCGGTTTTGGCGCCGAAGTCGGCACGCCGCTGGTCGAACATCCGAAAGTCGCCAAGGTCGCTTTCACCGGTTCGGATGCCACCGGGCAGCGCATTTACGAAGCCGCAGCCAGGGGGATGAAACGCGTGAGCATGGAACTCGGCGGTAAATCGCCGAACATCGTGTTCGACGACGCTCATCTCGACAATGCGGTAAAAGGTGTGATCTCCGGCATCTTCGCCGCCACCGGACAGACCTGCATCGCCGGATCGCGCCTGCTGGTGCAACAATCCATCCACGACGAGTTCGTTGAAAAACTGGTCGCCCTGGCGAAGACCGCGAAAATGGGCGACCCGATGAATCTGGATACCCAGGTCGGCCCGGTCACCAACGCGCCGCAGTACGAAAAGATCCTGCATTACATCGATGTCGCGAAGAAGGAAGGCGCGCAGGCCGTGCTCGGCGGCGCACGCGCGACACGCCCGGAATGCGGCAGCGGCTGGTTCGTCGAGCCGACGATCTTTACTGGTGTGAATAACGCGATGCGCATCGCGCAGGAAGAAGTATTCGGTCCGGTACTGTCGGTGATTCCGTTCAAGGACGAGGAAGAAGCCATCGCCATCGGCAACGACGTGGTATTCGGCCTGGCCGCTGGTGTGTGGACGCAGAACATGCGCCGCGCCTTCACCATGGCGGAAAAACTCCAGGCCGGCACGGTCTGGGTCAACACCTATCGCGCGGTGTCCTACCTCTCCCCCTTCGGCGGCTACAAACGCTCGGGCATCGGCCGCGAAAGCGGTCAGGACATGATCTACGAATACCTGCAGACCAAGAGCGTGTGGATTTCCACCGCGACCGAAGTGCCCAATCCCTTTGTGATGCGCTGAGGCTTCAATGCGAGCCCTGGTCGGGCTGCTGTTCATCGCAGGCTTCGCGCTGCTGGCCGCATCCCTGTGGCACCGCCATGAACTCCCGCAAACCGGCCGCCTGCTCGAAAGCCTGCGGCAGGAGCCGGAACAAGTCCAGGTGCAGGAGCCGCCGCGGACAACCACGGTAAACGGTGTTACCTACCGCATCCAGCCGCTGCACACCTATGAATTGCACGGCCTCATCGTCAGCAGTCACGACAGCGACAGCTGGTGGGATTACATCCATCGCGAATGGAACGACCACCTGAACGTCGTCGATCTGTGCGTGATCTGGGGCAAAAACGCCGTCAGCGGCGCCTATCGCGGCCAGTCGTTCTCCAGCGGCCAGTTCGTCTGTTACTGGCAAGCCCCGACACGGGAAGCCTTTGCCGCATTCGATCCGACGGCGATTTCCAACAACCACCTGTTGACCGACGACCCTGAGATCGCGAAAAAACTGCGCTCGGTGCGCGTCGGCGACCAGATCCGTTTCCGCGGTTACCTTGCCGAGTATTCACATCAGCATGATGGCCGGCCCTTCCACCGCGGCACCAGCATCGTGCGCACCGATACCGGCAACGGCGCCTGCGAAACGGTTTATGTGCAGGACATCGAAATCATCAGTCGCGGCGGGGGACCGTGGCGCGTATTGACCTGGGTCGCGTGGATCATGCTCGGCATCGGCTGTGTGCTGTGGTTCCGTTTGCCGCTGCATTCGAGAGACTGAGCGCAACTAATAAAATGAGGTCCCCCTCACTCTACCCTCGCCCAAACCCTCGCCCAAAAACTTGAAGGAGACAAGGGTACACTTGGACAAGGGAACACTTGAAGCAGAGCAGCGAAGCAGGGTTTCAAGTTCACCGAACCGCGGTCATGGCAACAAAAAAGGGCGCCGCAGCGCCCTTTTTCATGCGTCACGCTGTCAATCAGGCATCCGCGGGTTTGACGAATCCCGGCGGCAGCGTTTCTTCGAAGGACGGCCGCGCAGCCACTCCCGCCAGCCACTTCGCCAGCTTCGGCGCGCGGCTGCGCCAGTCGTGCGGGTAGCGAAAGTCGGTGTACTGCATCGCCACTCCCATGGCAATGTCTGCCAGGCCAAAGCGGCTGCCGAGAAACTCGCCGCCTTCCTTGAGTGTTTTTTCGGCCAGATCGACGGCGCGAGCAATGCGCTGCTCCTCGCGCGCGATCTTCTCTGGCATCTGCTTGTCTTCAGGGCGGCGGATCTCAAGTATGCGGGCAATGCCAGCATCGAGGATGCCCTGCCCCAGCGCCTGCCACCACTGCGACTGCCAGTAGCCTGCAGGGTCGCGCGGCGTGAGCGACTTGCCGTCACTGTGGTCAAGGTAATGGGTGACCAGCGTCGACTCGAACATATAGCTGTCGGCGCCGATTTCCAGCGCCGGCACCTTTGACAGCGGGTTCTTGATGATGATCGGGCTGTCCTCGACCCATGGATCTTCGATGATGAACTCGACCGGCATGCTCTTTTCGTGAATCAGCACGCGCGCCTTGCGCACGTAGGGTGATGTGGGCGAACCGTAGAGCTTCATGGTGTTGCAACTCCCTCAGTGGGTGGGCAAAAACGGCATTCTATCAGGGCCGCGGAGCAACCCCTGCTGCTGCCGCACCATCCGCAACATGGAATGTCGCTTTATCCGCCCTTGCGGCACTGCTACCATGCCCCGGCAAATCCTTCCTTTTCGGACTCTTCATGATCACGGTCACCAAGCTCGGCAAGCACATTGGCGCCAGCATCACCGGCGTCGACCTGTCCAAACCGCTCGACGACAATACCTTCGCCCAGGTCAGCAAGGCCTTCTTCGACAATGAAGTTGTGGTGTTCCCCGGCCAGCAACTGACGCCGGATCAGCAGATCGCCTTTACCCGGCGCTTCGGCACCCTGGAACACCATGTGCGCAAGGAAGCGCGGCTGGCCGATCAACCCGAAATCTTCATCCTGTCGAACAAGGTCGATGCCCAAGGCAACGCCATCGGCGCTCAGGACGCCGGCCGCTTCTGGCACAGCGATCTGTCCTACAAGACCCAGCCCAGCCTGCTCTCCGCGCTGTATGCCATCGAGATTCCGCTCAAGGATGGAAAACCGCTGGGCGACACCCATTTCGCCAGCAGCACCGCGGCCTACAACGCATTGCCCGAAGCGTTGCAGCAGAAAGTCGGGAAATTGAAGAATATCCACAGCTACCGCGACTACCGCATCAAGAACTACGAAGCGCAGCAGGATGACATGCGCCGCGGCATCCGCACCGTCCAGGAACATGCGCCGACAGCGGAACAACTGGCCAGCGTGCCCGACATGGCCACACCGGTAGTGCGTGTGCACCCCGTCAGCGGCCGCAAGGGCCTGTTCGTCAACGAAGGCCACACTTCGCACATGTACGAGATGCCGCTGGAGGAAGGCGACGCGCTGCTGCGCCAGCTCTACGATCACATCACCAGCCCCGAGTTCATCTACTCCCACCACTGGACACCGGGCGACCTGCTGATGTGGGACAACATCGCCGTGCAGCACAAGGCGACTTTTGACTATGATCCGCAGCCGCGCCTGCTCTACCGCACGACCGTGCGCGGACCGGCGGTCGCCGACTCGCAGCTGCTCGCATGAAAGAAATCCGCATCCTGTCCGCAACCGGCATTCTCGGTTCCGGCTTCCGCGAAGAAACCATGAAACGGGCGATGACGCTGAAGCCCGACTTCATCGGTGCCGACTGCGGTTCCACCGATCCCGGCCCGCACCATCTCGGCTCAGGCGAACCGCAGTTTTCCGACGCCGCCTGCAAACGCGACCTGCGGCTGATGATCCTCGCGGCCCGCGCGGCAAAAATCCCGGTGCTCGTCGGTTCGGCGATGACCGCCGGCACCGATGCCCAGGTCGACCGCCTGGCCGGCATTGCCCGCGAGATCGCGCGCGAAGAAAAACTGAATTTCAAGCTGGCGACCATCAAATCCGAGCAGGACAAGGCTTACCTGAAAAAACGCCTGAAGGAAGGCCGCATCAAGCCGCTGGCCAATGCCCCGGTATTCAACGAGTCGGTGATCGACCGCAGCTCGCACATCGTCGGCATGTGTGGCGCCGAACCCTATATCGAAGCACTGCAGAACGGCGCCGACATGGTCATTGCCGGACGTTCCAGCGACACCTCGATTTTTGCCGCGATGCCGGTGATGAAGGGATTCAACCCGGCGACCGTCTGGCATATGGCCAAGATCATGGAATGCGGTGCTGCCAGCGTGGTCCTGCGCAAATACCCGGACTGCAATTTCGCGATCGTCACCGACGACCACTTCATCATCGAACCGCCGAACCCGGATTACCGCTGCGATCCGGCCAGCGTCGCTTCGCACAATCTGTATGAAAACTCCACGCCCTACGAACTGGTCGAACCTTCCGGTGTACTGAATACCGTCAACGCCCGCTACGAAGCAGTGTCGGATCGCGCGGTCAAAGTTTCCGGCAGCACCTTCAAACATGCGGAGCGTTACACGATCAAGCTGGAGGGGGCTGAACTCGCCGGTTACCAGAGCATCGTGCTCGGCTCGGTGCGCGACCCGATCATCCTGCGCCAGTTCGACCGCTGGCTCGAAGACCTCATCACGGCCGCGCGCGACCGCATTCGCGCGGTGATGGGCGACAGCATCGACAGCCGCTACCGGCTTGACGTGCGCCAGTTCGGCCGCAACGCGGCGATGGGCGTGCTCGAACCCGACATGAGCATCGGTCACGAGGTCGGCCTGCTGTTCCAGATCACAGCACCCGATCAGAAACTGGCCAACGCATTGGCAAAATCCCTGAGCCACATCGCCGTGCATTACCCGGTACCGGAATGGACGGGACTGATTACCTCGGTCGCCTTCCCCTACTCGCCCGCCGAGATCGACAAGGGCGCCAGTTACCGCTTCAACATGAACCATGTCGTCGAGCCGGACAGCCCGTTGGAAATGTTCCGCATCGCTTACGAGAAAGTATAGGGATTAAAGCCATGACCAAACTCTGGCAGGTCACCAAGCTGATCCGCAGCAAGAATTCCGGACCGTTCGAACTGACCTTCGACATCATTTTCAAAGAACGCGCGGTTTACGAAAAAGTGCGCGATGCCAAAATCATCAACGCCGGCTGGTTCGCCAAAACCTACCGCATGAAGCCTGAAGTCGTTGCCATCATCAACTACGATGCCGCGAATGCGATCAAGATCACCATCCCGCGCCCGGTGATTTCCGGTGACGTCAACGATGGCGATGTGTTCGGCGGCCAGCAGTACGGCCCGCTGGTAGACCTCGAAGTCCCCGCCTGATCGGATGGATGCCCAGGCCAGCGGACTGATTACGGTCCGACTCGATGTTGCTGCTGCACACGACGCGGAATTCAACGATTGGTACACGTTTGAACATGTGCCGCAGCTGACCGCCATGCCGGGCTTCGTGCGCACACGCCGCTACTTCTGCGAAAAATCGAATGACAACGGAGCCGACATCCGCTACCTCGCCTGGTATGAAACGACCGACGAGACCGTCGAGGCAGCAAAGGACTTCCAGCACATCGCCGCCAATCCAACGCCCTGGTCGCTGCGCATGCGCAAGCTCTGCGGTGACAAGCGCGAACGCATGAACTTCAGGTTGATGTGCGAGGTCGGCAACGTCCCTGTCCCGGATGCGCCGTGGATGTACGTCGTGCATACCGACATCCCCGACCATATCGTCGATGAATACAACGAATGGTATGACAAGGAACACCTGCCGCGCTGCGCCGGCATCCCCGGCGTGTTACGTGCACGGCGTTACATGTCGACGGGTATCCTGGGCGGCACTGGCGACGGCCCAAAATATCTGACCGCATACGAACTCGCCGGTCCGGATGTCTGGGAAAGCCCGGCGGCACAGCTGGCACGCAAGACGCCGTGGACCGAAAAAATGCGCTCGCTGTTCAGCAACACGCGCCGCTCGCTTTACAAACTGGCCGCGCCAACAGTCACTCACGAACAAGCGCTCGCTCAGCCCCGGGTATCCGTTAAATGAACGGCACGAAAGATCTGCTGTTCCACCGCATGAGTATCGGCCTAGATAACTTTCTCTGCCTTTAGTGCATCCAACTCTTCCCTCGGGATCCCCAGCCACTCACCATAAACATCGTAATTATTCTCACCTAATTCCGCACTGGGTTTTAGTTGTGTAAGCCCCTGATTTTCGAAACGAAGCGGGCTGCGTGCAGCCGCAATCCGGCCATATTTAGGATGCTCCATCCATTCAAGCATTCCCCGCTCATGCAAGTGCCGATCATTGGTAATCTCTGCCAAATCGCGCACTGGCGCACAAGGAATGTGATGCGGCAAAAGAATGGAAAATAACTCATCACGTTTGTATCGGGCCGCATATTCACCAACGATCTTGTCGACCTCTTCGCTGAGTGCGGCACGCTTCTTCGCGGTATCGAATCGCGGATCCGATGCCAACTCCTCTCTACCCATCACTTTAGCCAGGGAAACCCAGTGCTTGTTATTGGTGCAAAGGATGGCAATATAGCCGTCACTCACCTGATAAACACTATACGGTGCCGACGCTCTTCCGCTATGCGTGTTCCCGGTTCTTTGTTGAAAATTGACAGCTCCGCCATAATTTCCGGAGGCAAAATACAGTCCAAGACTTGATGCGAGAGAAAAATAGATCGCGTCCAGCATCGCCACTTCAACCTTTTGACCATGCCCTGTTTTTTCCCGCTCGTACAGAGCCGTCACAACTGCCCCGTAGAGATGGACACCACAGGAAAAATCGCACAGCGCCGGCCCAATTTTTGTCGGCGGCCCGTCTGGAAACCCTGTAACACTCATCGCCCCTGACATAGCCTGAATGGAAATATCCATTGCCGGATATTCCCGGTAGGGTCCGGTGCTTCCATATCCGGAGCCTGAAGCCATAATGAGCCTGGGATTTACCTCGCGCAGGACCTCATAGCCAATACCAAGCTTATCCAGCTTTCCCGGCAAGAAATTCTCAAGTAACAC
>JBBQAO010000119.1:0-9288 GCA_038316355.1 Burkholderiales bacterium | reverse complement strand
CGTTTTTCCTTGGGTTTGGTTGTGGTGGGGTCTCACCTGGGGGTTCTGTTTGGTTGGGCGGGTGGTTTTCGGCGGGGGTTTCGGTTTGCCCCGCGGTTTGTGGTTGTCTTCTATTTAATAAATCGGGCCTCACAAATCGGCACCCGCTGGTGATCGCGCACGAGAACGACACCAAGGTAAAACGTCTGGCCGGCAAAATCGACCGTGTGCTGGTCGATGCTCCGTGCAGCGGGCTCGGCACGCTGCGCCGCAACCCGGATCTGAAATTCCGCCAATCGCCGCAATCGGTCGCCGAACTGGTGGTCAAACAGGCCGCGATCCTCAACGCTGCAGCGCGCCTGGTCAAACCCGGCGGACGGCTGGTTTACGCGACCTGCAGCCTGCTCGCTGCGGAAAACCAGGACATCATCAGCGCCTTCCTGGATGTGCATCCGGAATTCAAGACGCTCGATTGCGGCGAACTGCTGCGGCGCCAGGACATCCAGCTCGAATGCAAGGAACAACTCCAGTTGTGGACCCACATCCACAACACCGACGGTTTTTTTGCCGCGGCGCTGGAACGCAGCGGCGCCTGATGGGCACGGTGCTAGAATTTCCCGGAATTTACCTGAACCCCCACCAGCACACTCATGTCCGCATCCGCTGAATTCCAAGGCCTGCTGCTCAATCTCTGGGGCGACCTGCAAAACGTAAAAATCCTCTGGCAGGTCGGCGTACTCGCGGCTTGCGCCCTCGTCGGCTGGTTATTGTCGCGACGTTATAACCTGCGGATACTCGGCCATGTGCCGGTAGACGCCACGCAGGCGCTGGGCATCGGCAGCATGCGGCGGTTGCTGTTCCCGGTGTCGACGCTGGTGCTGGTGCTGATCACCAAGTCCGTGCTGCACCACTGGCAAAGCACCCATCTGCTCAATATCGCCGCTGCGCTGCTGCTGGCGATGGCATTGATCCGCATCTCCATGTACATCATGCGCCACACCTTTGCCCCCAGCCCGTGGCTGCGTGCATCGGAACGCTGGATCAGCTGGCTGGCCTGGCTCGGCGTCGCCATTTACCTGACGGGACTGTGGCCCTTTGTCCGCGACGCCCTGCTGGATGTTGATTTCAGCGTCGGCAAACAGAAATTTTCGCTGCTGCTGTTGCTGCAGGGCACGTTTTCAATTATCGCCACGCTGCTGATCGCGCTGTGGCTCGGGCGCCTCGCTGAATCACGCCTGATGAACGCCAGCAGCCTGCAGATCAATCTGCGCGTGATGTTCTCCAAACTGGTACAGGTGTTGCTGCTGTTGGCGGCATTCCTGATCGCACTGCCGGCGGTGGGTATCGATCTCACGGTGCTTTCGGTGTTCGGCGGCATGCTCGGCGTCGGCATCGGTTTCGGCCTGCAGAAAATCGCCGCCAACTACATCAGCGGCTTCATCATCCTGATGGACCGCTCGGTCAGCCTCGGCGACGTGGTCACCATCGGCGAACATACCGGCACACTGACCCAGATGACGGCGCGTTATGTCGTGGTGCGCGGCCTTGGCGGACTGGAAGCACTGATCCCCAATGAAACCATCATCACCTCCACGGTAGTCAATCATTCGTTCAGCGACCGCAATATACGCGTTGCCCTGCCGATACAGGTCGCCTATGCAACAGATCTCGATACAGCGCGTGAAATCATTGCCAATGTCGCAAAAAACCATCCTCGGGTACTGAAGACTCCGGAACCAGGCGTGCTGATCACGGCCTTTGCCGACAGTGGCATCAATCTTGAATTGGGGGTCTGGATCAACGACCCTGATCAGGGCCTGGCCAGCCTGCGTTCGGACCTCTACGCGGAAATCTGGCGCGCCTTCCGGCAGCAGGGGATCGAAATCCCGTTTCCGCAGCGCGAAGTACGCGTCCTTGGTGAAATTAAAGCGCCGCCGGAAAAATAGAACTTTTTCAATAAAAACAATAACTTATGACATAGTTCCCGGTAAATCCGGTGAGGCAGGGTATCCCCGGCTATTGTTCTTCATTACACTCCCCCCGATATAGTCGTTATCACGGGTTATTACGATAAAAGCGAGACGCTGAATGTATACAGGGATTCTGGATTTACCGTGGTGGGGCTACGTGGTTTACACGCTGGTCGCCACCCATATCACGATTGCTGCTGTGACGATTTACCTGCATCGCCACTCGGCGCACCGTGCGCTTGACCTGCACCCGATCGTTGCGCATTTCTTCCGCTTCTGGTTGTGGCTGACCACCGGCATGCTGACCAAACACTGGACAGCCATCCACCGCAAACACCACGCCAAGTGCGAAACCGTCGACGATCCGCACAGCCCGCAGATTTTCGGCATCCGCAAGGTACTGCTGCAGGGTGCCGAGCTCTACCGCCAGGAAGGCCGCAACAAGGACACGCTGGAACGGTACGGCTACGGCACCCCCGATGACTGGCTGGAGCGCAAGGTGTACTGCCACGATCGTTACGGCATCGCCATCCTGCTGATCACCAACGTGATACTGCTCGGACCGATCGGCATCACCATTTTCGCGGTGCAGATGCTGTGGATCCCGTTCCTGGCTGCCGGCGTCATCAACGGCATCGGCCACTACTGGGGCTACCGCAACTTCCAGCCCGAGGACGCCAGCAGGAACATCATCCCCTGGGGCATCCTGGTCGGCGGCGAGGAACTGCACAACAACCATCACGCCTACGCAACCTCCGCCAAACTGTCGAACCGCTGGTATGAGTTCGATATCGGCTGGCTGTATATCCGCATCCTCGAGACCTTCGGACTGGCCCGCGTCAAAAAGATCGCGCCCAAGCTGATCCTCGACAGCTCCAAAACCAACTGCGACCTCGCCACACTGCAGGCGGTGGTGACCCATCGTTATGAAGTTGTGTCCAAATACGCCGCGTCGCTGCGCGCGACCTGTGCCCAGGAGCTGCAGTCACTCAAAGGCAAGGCCGCCGGCGTCGACACCGGCAAGCTGAAGCGCTGGCTGCACATCGACAAGACTGCGCTGCCTGCTGCGGAACTGGAACAGCGTGACGCGACCATCAAGCACAGCACCGTGCTGACGACCGTGTACACCATGCGGGATGACCTGGCGCAACTGTGGCAACGCTCCACGGCGTCCAAGGAGCAACTGGTAAAACAGCTCGAAGACTGGTGCCATCGCGCCGAGAGCAGCGGCATCGAAGCACTTGAACAATTCTCGCGCAGGCTGCGTTCTTACGCTTGATATAAAAGCTGCCAATAAAAAACCCGCCGATTGGCGGGTTTTTTATTTGGGTCGGGAGCGCTTACTTGATCTTGGCTTCCTTGTACGCCACATGTTTGCGCGCGACAGGATCAAACTTCTTGAAAAGGCGCTTTTGCGGCAATAAAAAACCCGCCTTCCGGCGGGCTTTTCATTGCCGCTGACGCAGCACTACTTGATCTTGGCTTCCTTGTACGCCACATGTTTGCGCGCGACAGGATCAAACTTCTTGATCTCCATCTTTTCCGTCATCGTGCGCTTGTTTTTGGTGGTCGTGTAGAAGTGGCCGGTGCCGGCGGTGGATTCGAGCTTGATTTTCTCGCGCATGATGATTTGTCCTGTTCTTGGTGCTTAAATCTTGATGCTTAGATGTTCATGCCCTGCTCGCGCAGATCGGCGAGCACGACATCGATACCCTTGCGGTCGATGGTCCGCAGTCCGGAGGTCGACACACGCAGGTTAACCCAGCGATTTTCGCTTTCCACCCAGAACCGGCGCTTGTGCAGGTTGGGCAGGAAACGACGTTTTGTCTTGTTGTTGGCATGGGAAACATTGTTCCCGGTCATCGGTTTTTTGCCGGTGACGTCGCAGACCCGAGGCATGGCAGTGCTCCGCAAATTCAGAAAAGGCGCGATCATACACTGGAACCACTGCCCGCCTCAACCTCTACCGGCATCCGGGATATGTCCCCGCAAAACAGTTATTTCAATAAAAACAATAACTTACAATAATCCACGCTCGGCAAAGGACAATGCCCCGTCGCCGGCAACGACAAAATGATCGAGTACGCGCACATCCACCATGGCCAGCGCCTGTTTCAGCGCCACGGTCAGCGCCTCGTCGGCACGGCTGGGCTCGGCGACGCCGGAGGGATGGTTATGCGCCAAAATCACTGCGGCCGCGTTGTAATGCAGCGCGCGTTTAACCACTTCGCGCGGATACACGCTGGTCTGGGTCAGCGTGCCGCGGAACAGTTCTTCACAGGCCGTCACCCGGTGCTGGGCATCGAGAAACACCACCACAAACACTTCATGCGGCCGGCCGTGCAGCACCAGCCGCAGGTAGTCGCGCACCGCCCCGGGCGTGGACAAGGCAGCGCCGGCATCGAGCTTTTCGCGTAGCGTGCGCCGCGCGATCTCCAGCGCCGCCTGCAGTTGCGCGTATTTGGCAGGGCCGAGGCCCGGTTCGGCACAAAAGGATTCGTTGGCGGCCCCTGCCAGCGCCGACAACGAGCCGAAACGCACCAGCTGGTCGCGCGCCAGTTCCACTGCGCTTTTGCCCTTGATGCCGGTGCGCAGAAAAATCGCCACCAGTTCGGCGTCGGACAGGCTCTGCGGCCCCTTGGCCAGCAACTTCTCACGCGGGCGTTCATCGAGCGGCCAGTCGGTAATTGCCATATCGGGTTGCTCCGGGTGGGTCATTGTCGATATTTTCCAAAAACATGACAGCTTGGGCCGGCATGGGCATGTTTTTGTCATTATTTATGGAACTTTCAATAATATGAACGCGCCGCCCTGCCCTTGGTTTACCCGCCCCTGAATTTACAGTTACACTGGCCATCCCCTGCAGCGGGAAGCGCCAGGTACCTGATATGCAAAGTAAAATTGAACAAAAAAACGAACGTAAAAAGGTCCTGCTCGGCCTGACCGGCGGTGTCGCCGCGTACAAGGCTGCCGAACTGGTGCGCCGGCTGGGCGAGCATGGCATCGAGGTGCATGTGGTGATGACCCAGGCCGCCTGCGGTTTCATCACGCCAGCGACAATGCAGGCGCTGTCCGGTCATCCGGTTTACACCGACATGTGGGACGGACGCGTCGCCAACGGCATGCCGCATATCGAACTGTCGCGCGACAAACACGCCATCGTCGTCGCGCCGGCCACGGCAGATTTCCTCGCCAAGGCCGCGCTGGGCCTCGCCGATGACCTGCTGTCGACGCTGTGTCTCGCCCGTGACTGCTCACTGATCGTCGCGCCGGCGATGAACCGCCAGATGTGGGAACATCCGGCGACGCAACGCAATATTGCGCAACTCAAACGCGACGGCGTGATCGTGCTCGGCCCCGACAGCGGTGACCAGGCCTGTGGCGAAACCGGCATGGGCCGCATGCTCGAAGCCGATGATCTCGCCGAAACGATCAGCGCTTTGCTCGAACCGAAAACACTGTCCGGCAAACACGTGCTGATGACCGCGGGCCCGACCTTTGAACCGATCGACGCGGTGCGCGGTATCACCAACCGCAGCTCCGGAAAAATGGGTTACGCGCTGGCGCGCGCGGCGATCGCCGCCGGCGCCGAAGTGACGCTGGTGTCAGGACCGGTCAGCCTGACGCCGCCGGCAGGGGCACGCGTCGAACACGTGCAGACCGCCGCCGAAATGTTCGATGCGGTCAAAAAACATGCGGCCAGGGCCGACATTTTCATCGGCGTCGCCGCTGTTGCCGATTACCGCATCAGCGCACCGCGCAAACACAAAATCAAGAAAAACGGCGACAAAGGACTGACGCTGGATTTTGTGCCTAATCCCGACATCCTCGCCTGGGTTGCATCGCGGCCCAAGCCACCGTTCTGTGTCGGCTTCGCCGCGGAGAGCCGCAACCTCGATGCCTATGCCGATAAAAAACGCCGCCGCAAAAAAGTGAAACTGATGATCGCCAACCTCGCGCAGACTGCGATCGGCGCAGACGACAACGAAGTCTCGCTGCTCGACGATGGCGGCACCCGCCGCCTGCCGCGTGCGCCGAAAACTGTGGTCGCGCGGCAGATCATTGAACATATTGCCGCGCTCTACAGCGCCACGCGCCGCAAAGCGCGGTGAGAGGGTGAATGGGTGAAGCCGTGAATGCGGTACCCCATTACGCGTCACGCCCATACTCCTTCACCCCTCCACCCCTTCACCCCTTCACATGTTCACTCCTTCACGTGTTCACGCCTTAATGAAACAAATAGACGTCAAAATCCTCGACGCGCGGTTGCGCGAGCAGTTGCCACAGTACGCCACCCCCGGCTCCGCCGGCCTCGACCTGCGCGCCTGCCTCGATGCCCCGCTGACGCTGCAACCGGGACAGACCGAGTTGATCCCCGCCGGCATGGCGATACACATCGCCGACCCCGGGCTCGCCGCGATCATCCTGCCGCGCTCGGGCCTCGGCCACAAACACGGCATCGTGCTCGGCAACCTGATCGGGCTGATCGACTCCGATTACCAGGGCCAGCTGTTTGTCTCGACCTGGAATCGCGGCAACACCGCGTTCACCATCAATCCGCTGGAACGCCTGGCGCAACTGGTGGTCGTACCCGTCGTGCAAGTTGAATTCAACATCGTTGATGATTTCACCGCCTCCGACCGCGGCGCCGGCGGTTTTGGCAGCAGCGGAACAAGTTAGCGATAAATGCGGAGTAATGAGTGATTAGCGAAAACCCTGAAACAAGCCGCGGAGAAGATTTGCGCTCATCACTCATCCCTCATCACTGCGCACTGGTTCTTTTCGCCCACGGCGCGCGCGATCCGGAATGGGCAGAACCCTTCCGCGCCATCGCTGCCCGGGTTGCTGAAAACCGCAAAGACCTGACTGTGAAACTCGCGTTCCTCGAAATGCAGACGCCGTCGCTGGCCGATGTCATCACCGAGCTGGCGGCCGCCGGTCACAGCACCATCCACATCGCACCGCTGTTCATGGCGCAGGGCGGCCACCTGAAAAAAGACCTGCCGATACTCCTCGATGAGATTCGTGGCCGTCAGCCCGCATTGACCATCACATTGCTGCCGGCCATCGGTGACGTGCCCGGCCTGCGCGATGCCATTGCCGGCTGGCTGGCCGGCGCCGTTCCCGAAGCACCCGCATGAAACGCCTGCTGCCGCTGATCTTCGCACTGTACTTCGCACCGGTATCGGCGCAGGCCGCAATGCCGCAGGTCGAACTGACCATCCATAAGCATGCGCTGAGCGCCGAGGTGGCCAGCAATGACGCCGACCGCATGCAGGGCCTGATGCACCGGCGCATGCTGCCGGAAAACCGCGGCATGCTGTTCGTGTTCCAGAACCTTGCCTACCACGGCATGTGGATGATGAACACCTACGTCCCGCTGTCGGTCGCCTTCATCGACGACGCCGGCGTCATCATCAACATCGAGAACATGCAGCCGCATACCCGAGACTCGCACAGTGCCAAAAAACCGGCTCGTTACGCACTGGAAATGAATCTCGGCTGGTTCCACAAACGCGGCATCAAGCCGGGCATGAAAATCGAAGGTCTGGAAAAAGCGCCGGCGCCGCGCTGAACGCCGTCCACCAAAAAAAACCCGGAATCTCCGGGCTTTTTGTTTTGCAACAACAAGCAACTCAGTTCAGCCAACGCATTTCAGCCAACTCATTTAGCTAAAATTCTTTGCTGCGAAATCCCAGTTGGCAAGGCTGCCGAGGAAAGTTTCCACGACTTTCGGCCGCGCATAGCGGTAATCGATGTAATAGGCATGCTCCCAGACGTCGATGGTCAGCAACGCCTTGTCGCCGGTGGTCAGCACCGTGGCGGCATTGGAGGTGTTGACGAGATCCACGCTGCCATCGGCCTTTTTCACCAGCCAGGTCCAGCCGGAACCGAAATTGCCAACTGCACTTTTGGTGAAGGCTTCCTTGAAGGCATCAAAACTGCCCCACTTTTTGTCAATGGCCGCTGCCAGCGCGCCCGCCGCTTTGCCACCGCCGGCTGGTTTCATGCTGTGCCAGAAAAAGGTGTGGTTCCACACCTGGGCTGCGTTATTGAACACGCCGCCGGAGGATTTTTTGATGATGTCTTCGAGCGACGAGTTCTCGAACTCGCTACCCTTGATCAGGCCGTTGAGGTTGGTGACATAAGCCTGATGGTGCTTGCCGTAATGGAATTCGAAGGTTTCCTTCGAGATATGCGGCGCCAGCGCGTCCATGGCGTACGGGAGTTTCGGCAGTTCGTGTTGCATGCGTTTTCCTTTACTTGTGGCGAAAAAAATGGCGATAAGAATCAGTAATGATACGGGACGACGTTGTTCAGGCCAACCCGTACCGGCAATAAACACCGGGAAGCAGTTAAAAACGTCCAACAAAAACGCCCGGGGAGTCCCCGGGCGTTTTGACAACACAAGGCGGTGAAAGTTACAGCCCGCCGTTTTGCTGTGCCACCATGCAGAACAGCATCGGAATTGAAAGCATGGTATTGGCCCGCGAGGTCAGCATGGCCAGGCGCGCGGCTTTGGCCTTGGCATCGGCGTCCACCTGCACGATGCCCAGCGCCTTTTTCTGATTGGGCCAGATGATGAACCACACGTTGAAGGCCATGATCAGCCCCAACCACATGCCGATGCCGATTGCGACATACCCCTGGCCGAACATCAGCGCCGATCCCAGATATTTGTTCATGCTGGCGACGATCAGGCCGGTGACCATGGTGGCGATTGCTGCCCAGCGGAACCAGAACAGCGCCGTCGGCGCAATCACCTTGCCGATGGCGGGCTTCTGTTCGTCGGGGATTTTCGGCATCGACGGGATCTGCACAAAGTTGAAATACCACAGCAGGCCGATCCACATCACGCCGGACATCACGTGCAGCCAGCGGAAGACGAAAGCCCACCAGGCGTGGTCACCGGCGCGTGCGCCTTCACCGCCGGTGGCAATGATGATCAGGACAAGAATGACAAAGCCGGCAAGAACGGTGCGGCCCAGAGACTGGAATATGAATCCCATGCGTGAACTCCTTTCGTTCTGAATTGTTTTATCGAACGGACCAAACGCTCAAGCTGCGCGAAGTTTAGCACAGCGCTCCTGACGGGCCGCCGGCAAAGGCCACGATGCAGACCGGGAGAAAATGCGTAAAAAGGGAGGATACAGAGGACGAAAACGCCGCGTAGCCGCGCAGCAGCGGCAGCACGATGGCGGCCGCGATATGAAATCGTCAGGCGGCGGCGAGACTGCCGGTTTCGACCGCGGCAATCGCCTTGGCCTGGTTCAGATCCTGAGCATATCCGGTGCCATAAAGACAGCACGCAAACTGGTTGGCAATCGGCACCGGCATC
>JBBQAO010000049.1:0-25500 GCA_038316355.1 Burkholderiales bacterium | reverse complement strand
CAATGACACCTGGCTGGCGGCGGAATGGGGCCATCCTTCCGACAACCTTGGCGGCATCCTCGCCATGGCGGATTACCTGTCACGCCAGGCCGTGGCCGCGGGCAACAAGCCGCTGCTGATGCGCGACTTGCTGACCGGCATGATCAAGGCCCACGAAATCCAGGGCGTGATCGCGCTGGAAAACAGTTTCAACCGCGTCGGCCTCGACCATGTGCTGCTGGTCAAGGTCGCCTCCACGGCGGTGATCTCCAGTCTGATGGGGCTGAGCCGCGACGAAACCATCAACGCGGTATCGAATGCCTGGATCGACGGCCAATCGCTGCGCACCTACCGCCACGCGCCGAACACCGGCTCACGCAAATCCTGGGCCGCTGGTGACGCCACCAGCCGTGCAGTACGCCTCGCACTGATGGCGGCCAAGGGTGAGATGGGTTATCCCTCCGGACTGTCAGCCCAGGGCTGGGGTTTCTACGACGTGCTGTTCAAGGGCAAGCCGTTCAAATTCACCCGCAGCTACGGCTCATACGTGATGGAAAACGTGTTGTTCAAGATTTCCTTCCCGGCAGAATTCCACGCCCAGACTGCGGTGGAATGTGCGGTGCAACTGCATCCGCAGGTGAAAGACCGTCTCAATGACATCAAAAAAATTGTCATCACCACCCACGAATCGGCAATCCGCATCATCGACAAAAAAGGTCCGTTGAACAATCCTGCCGACCGCGACCACTGCATCCAGTACATGTCGGCGATCGGCCTGATCAAGGGCAACCTGACCGCGGCGGATTACGAGGATGAAGTCGCGCACGACCCGCGCGTCGACCAGTTGCGCGACAAAATGGAATGCGTCGAGCACAAGCCGTGGAGCAAGGACTACCTCGATCCGCAGAAACGTTCTATCGCCAATGCCATCCAGGTATTTTTCAGGGACGGCAGCAAAACCGCCAATGTCGTCGTTGAATACCCCTTGGGCCATCGCCGCCGGCGCAAGGAAGGTGTGCCGCTGCTCGAAGCCAAGTTCCGCACCAACCTTGCCCGCCGTTTCCCGGAAAAACAGCGTGCCGCGATTGATGCGCTGTGCGCGGACCAGAAAAAACTGGAAACCACGCCGGTGCATGAATTCGTCGACTTGTTTGTAATCTGATGCCGAACACAGTCAACCCATTGTTTTTATTGATAAATTTCAATAGAGCCCTGCAACGCCTGATACTCGCCCTGATGCTGGCGGTGGCATTGCCGGCGACAGCCGCGACGACGCGGGATGCGATGACGCATTTCTTCGAAGCCAACACCGGTGACCTGCGCGCAGAACTTGGCGATGCCCGGGCTGCCGGCAAAAAAGCCATCCTGTTGATGTACGAGCAGGAGGGATGCCCCGCCTGCCTGTACATGAAACAGCATGTGCTGAACCGCGTCGATGTGCAGGCGCTCTACCGCCGGCATTTCACCATTTTCACCATCGATCTGTTCGGTGCCGTGCCGTTGAAAGACTTCAAGGGTCGCGACATCACCGAAAAGGCCTTTGCCACCGAAGCCAAAGTGCGGGCGACACCCACCTTCGTCTTTCACGACCTCGACGGCACCGAGGTGATGCGGATTACCGGCGCAGTGCACGATGTCGAGGAATTCAAATTGCTGGCGGAGTTTGTCGCCAGCGGTGCCTACCGGAGCCGGCCTTTCGCCGAGCACCGGCGGCTGTACCTGAAAAAAGGCGGTTGATTCCGCATGGCGAACGTCATCGGGACGCGCCATACTGATTTATTCCTGCCCCGCAACGCTCTATAATTTAGGGCTTTCCGGCACCCCTCTTCCGGCACCCACTTTCAAGGAGCATCCGCGTGGCCAACAACGCTTTCAATTCGTTACGGGAATTCAAACTCAAGTCAGGCAAAACCGGCAAATATTACTCGCTGGCCGCTCTTGAAGAAGCCGGCCTCGGCAAGACCTCGCGCCTGCCGGTGAGCCTGCGCGTGGTGCTGGAGTCGGTGCTGCGCAACTGCGACGGCGTGAGTATTTCCGAAGACCGCGTGCGGGAACTGGCGGGATGGCAGCCGAACGCAGAACGCACCCAGGAAATCCCCTTCGTGCTCGCGCGCATCATGCTGCAGGACATGGCCGGTTTCCCGGCGCTGAACGACTTCGCCGCGATGCGTGCCGAAGCCCAGCGTCAGAATTTCGAACCGACCCGGATCGAACCTCTGGTGCCGGTCGACCTCGTCGTCGACCATTCCGTCGTGGTCGACGTCAGCAACTCGAAAGACGCGCTGCGCCAGAACATGGAAATCGAGTTTGAGCGCAACGGCGAGCGTTACACCTTCCTGAAATGGGCCAAGCAGGCGTTCTCCGGCATTCGCGTCGTGCCGCCCGGCAACGGCATCTGCCACCAGGTCAATCTCGAATACCTGTCACGCGGCGTCTGGGAAAAAGACGGTGTCTATTACCCCGACTCCACTGTCGGCACCGACTCGCACACCACGATGGTCAACGGCATCGGCATTCTGGCCTGGGGCGTGGGCGGCATCGAAGCCGAAGCCGGCATGCTCGGCCAGCCCTACTACTTTCTGACCCCGGATGTGGTCGGCGTGCACATGAGCGGCAAGCTGAACCCCGGTGTCACCGCGACCGACCTCGTGCTGACCGTCACCGAACTGCTGCGCAAGACCAAGGTCGTCAACAAGTTCGTTGAATACTTCGGCGAAGGTGCCGCGTCGCTGTCGCCAACTGACCGCGCCACCGTCGCCAACATGTCGCCCGACTACGGCGCGACCTGCGGCTTTTTCGCGATCGACGACAAGGCCCTCGAGTACTACCGCATGACCGGCCGCGAAGAACACTGCGATGCCATCGAGTCCTACCTCAAGGCACAGGGCATGTTCGGTATTCCGAAAAAAGGCGACATCGACTACTCACAGGTTGTTGAATTCGACCTCTCGACGGTGCGCCCCAGCGTCTCCGGCCCGAAACAACCGGAAGACCGCATCAACCTCGAGGGCATCAAGAGCCGCTTCACCGAACTGTTTGAGAAACCGACTGCCGACGGTGGTTACGGCAAACCTGCCGCCGACATGGCCAAGCGTCTGCCCGTGCCCAACAAGACTGGCATGGATGTCGGCAACGGCGACATCCTGATCGCCGCGATCACCTCCTGCACCAACACCTCCAACCCCTGGGTACTGCTGGCCGCTGGCCTGCTCGCAAAAAAAGCCGTCGAAAAAGGCATGAAGCCCCATCCCCGCGTCAAGACCTCGCTGGCACCCGGCTCCAAAGTGGTTACCGCCTATCTGAAGGATGCCGGACTGCTGCCGTACCTGGAGCAGCTCGGCTTCTATGTCGTCGCCTACGGTTGCACCACCTGCATGGGCCTCGCGGGACCGCTGGACAAGGATTACGAAGACACCGTGATCAAGAACGACCTGATCACCGCGGCCGTACTCTCCGGCAACCGCAATTTCGAAGCGCGCATCCATCAAAGCCTCAAGGCCAACTTCCTGATGAGCCCGCCGCTGGTTGTCGCCTTCGCGCTTGCCGGGACGATACTGAAAAATGTCGACACCGACCCGCTCGGCAATGACAAGAACGGCAAGCCGGTATTCCTGAAAGACCTGTGGCCGACGCCGGCCGAAGTCGATGCGATGATGAAATTCGCCACCAACAGCGAAAACTTCAAGCGCGAATACGGCAACCTCGACGGCGCGAAAGATCTGTGGGATGCCATCCCCGAATCCAAAGGTGCGTTGTTTCCCTGGGATGCGAAATCGACCTACCTGCTTGAGCCGCCGCTGTTCGAAGGTTTCAAAAAAGAACTGCCGAAAGTCAGCGACGTCAAAGGCGGTCGCGCGCTGGGCATTTACGGCAACAAGCTGACCACCGACCACATCAGCCCGGTGGCGCCGATCCGCAAAGGCACACTGGCCGGCGACTGGCTGGTCGCAGCCGGCAGCACCGATCTGTCCAGCTTCGGCTCACGCCGCACCAACCACGAAGTGATGGTGCGGGGAGCCTTCGCCAACCCGCGCATCAAGAACCTGCTGGTGCCCGGCAGCGAAGGCAGCGTGACCCTGCACCAGCCCAGCGGCGACAAAATGACGATTTACGAAGCCTCGATGCGCTACCAGAAAGACGGCGTACCGCTGTTCGTATTCGGCGGCGAAGAATACGGCACCGGTTCATCGCGTGACTGGGCCGCCAAGGGCACACAAATGCTCGGCGTCAAGGTCGTTGTCGCTCGCGGCTATGAGCGCATCCACCGCTCCAACCTGGTCGGCATGGGCGTGCTGCCCTGCCAGTTCAAAGGCAATGACAGTGTGCAGTCGCTCAACATCACTGGCGACGACGCTTTCGACCTGATCGGGGTGGAAGGCGGCAACCTCAAACCGATGCAGGATGTGACGCTGATCATCCATCGCAAGGACGGCAGCACGCAAAACGTCACCGTGACGCTGCGCGTCGATTCGCCGATTGAAGTGGAATACCTCAGGCACGGCGGCATTCTGCCGTTTGTTCTGCGCGAACTGATGGCTGCGGCCTGACATCTTCAGAAAAATAAGTTCCCTCTCCCCGCAAACGGGGAGAGGGTCAGGTGAGGAGTCTCGTGCCTCCCCTGCCCTCACCCCAGCCCTCTCCCGCCCCAAGGCAGGAGAGGGGGCTTTACCGGGGTGCGTAATCTCAAGTAACTGTCAGGCATATTTGAACAAACCCGGAGCCCAACATGGCACAAGACACCTTCAAAACCCTCAAGGAATTCACCCCCTCCCCCGGCAAAACCGCCAAGTACCACAGCCTCGCCGCGCTTGAGGCTGCGGGCCTGGGCAAGATCTCGCGCCTGCCACGCTCGATTCGCGTGGTACTCGAAGCACTGGTACGCCACTGCGACGGCAAACGCGTTTCCGCGGAACACGTCAAAGCTCTCGCCGCCTGGCAACCCAAAGGCGCGCGCACCATGGAAATCCCGCTTGTGGTGGTGCGCATTGTGCTGCAGGACCTGATCGGATTCGGCACGCTGAACGACCTCTCCGCCATGCGCGCAGCCGCGGAACGCCTCGGTGTGCCACCGGGCAACATCGAACCGCTGGTGCCGGTCGACGTGGTTGTCGATCACTCGGTAGAAATCGACGTCTACAACAGACCGGACGCCGTGCAGGTCAACCAGGAAATCGAATTCAAGCGTAACGCCGAGCGTTACCGCTTCGTCAAATGGGCGCAGGGTGCGTTCAAGACCGTGCGCGTGGTGCCGCCGGGCAACGGCATCATCCACCAGATCAACATGGAATACCTGTCGCGGGGCGTCTGGGAAAAAGACGGCGTGTGGTTCCCCGACACCGTGTTCGGCACCGACTCGCACACCACCATGGTCAACGGCATCGGCATCGTCGCCTGGGGTGTCGGCGGCATTGAAGCCGAGGCGGGCATGCTCGGCCAGCCCAATGCCTTCCTGACACCGGACGTGGTCGGTTGCCACATGACCGGCAAGCTGCGCGAAGGTGTCACCGCGACCGATCTCGCGCTGACCGTCACCGAACTGATGCGCAAGGCCAAGGTTGTCGGTAAATTCGTCGAGTTCTTCGGCCCCGGCGCCACGGCGCTGACCGCCGCCGACCGCTGCACGGTGGCCAACATGGCGCCGGAATACGGCGCGACCATGGGCTACTTCCCGGTCGATGAGAAAACCGTCGACTACTTCCGCACCACCGGTCGCGAACCGGAACTGGTGTCGGCCATCGAGGCTTATTACAAAGCGCAGGACATGTTCGGCATGCCGCAATCCGGAGACATCGACTACACCGAAGTCATCAACCTCGATCTCGACAGCATCGTGCCCAGCCTGTCCGGCCCGAAGCGTCCGCAGGACCGCGTCAACCTGCCCGACCTCGGCCGCGGTTTCGACGCACTGTTCTCCGCACCCACCGACAAAAACGGCTACGCCCGCCCCGCCGCCGACCTGACGCGCCGCGTGCCTTCGGGCCATGCGGAGTTCGACGTCGGCCACGGTGATGTGCTGATTGCGTCAATCACCTCCTGCACCAACACTTCCAATCCGGCGCTGCTGCTTGCCGCCGGCCTGCTGGCGAAACGTGCGAACGAACACGGCCTCAAGATCAACCCGCGGATAAAAACCTCCCTCGCGCCCGGCTCCAAAGTGGTCACCGCCTATCTGCGCGACGCTGGCCTGCTGCCGCATCTCGAGCAACTCGGCTTTGGCGTCGTTGCCTACGGCTGCACCACCTGCATGGGCGCCGCCGGTCCGCTGGATGCCAAGATCGAAGAAGCCGTGGTATCGCAGGATCTGGTGGCTTGCGCCGTGCTCTCCGGCAACCGTAATTTCGAAGCCCGCGTCCACGCCAATCTGCGCGCCAACTACCTGGCCAGCCCGGCGCTGGTGGTGGCATACGCCTTGGCCGGCACCGTGCGCACCGATCTGACCAAGGATCCGCTGGGCAAGGACCGCGACGGCAAACCGGTATACCTGAAAGACCTGTGGCCCACCGACGCTGAAGTCGCCGCACTGCTCAGGTTCGCTTCCAACGCGGATAACTTTCGCCGCGAATATGGCGATATGTCCGGCAACAAAAAATTGTGGGAAGCCATTCCCACGATCAAGGGTGCGGTCTACGAGTGGGATGCCAAATCCACCTTCATCAAGGAACCACCATTTTTTGAAGGCGTCACCCGTAATCTAGACAAGGTCGATGACATCAAAGGCGCGCGTGCACTGGCGATCCTCGGTGACTCGATCACCACCGACCACATCAGCCCGTCGACCAAAATCAAACCGGGTACACCGGCCGGCAAATGGCTCGAACCCTACGGCACCCCGCCCTCGGAATGGGGTCACTTCGGCGTGCGCCGTTGCAATCACGAATTGATGGTGCGCGGCACCTTCGCCAATGTGCGCCTGCGCAACATGGTCGCTCCCGGCACCGAAGGCCCGATCACCAAGGTGCAGCCCGGCGGCGAACAAATGACGATTTTTGACGCCTCTGAAATCTATCGTGCCAAAAGCACGCCGCTGGTGATTTTCGGCGGCGATGACTACGGCATGGGTTCGTCGCGCGACTGGGCGGCCAAGGGCGTGCAACTGCTGGGTGTGCGCGCCGTAATCGTCAAGAGCTTCGAACGTATCCACCGCGCCAACCTGATCGGCATGGGCGTGCTGCCCCTGCAGTTCAAACCGGGCGACAGCGTGCAATCGCTGAAAATCGACGGCACCGAGACCTTCACCATTGAAGGCATCAACGGCGGCAACGTCAAGCCGCTGCAGGATGTGACGATGGTGATGACCCGTGCCGATGGTTCAACACAGCGCGTAACATTGACGCTGCGCATCGACACCGGCATCGAGGTCGATTACCTGAAACACGGCGGCATTCTTCCTTATGTGTTGCGCGAGTTGCTGGCAGCCGCGTAATCCACCGATATGCCGACATCCCCCGGATTTCGCTTGCGCTTCATCCGGGCTACAACTGCAGAGGGAAGAATATGAAAAAGACATCTTCCAATAACGGCAAGAAAAAAACCACCAGTAAAAGTGCACCTTTCAATTTCGATGTGCCGGCATTGGTACGCCAGCGCGCAGCGCCGTCCGTGCAGCAGTACGTCAGCACAAACTTGCCGGACATTCGATTGCAGCCGTTGTTGACGGAAAAGTTGTGACCATCCTTGCATCACGCATTAAAGTCTGAAGTAGTAGCGCTCAGCGATTAAAAACCGGGATCTAACCATCCCGGTTTTTTTACGTCCTCAGGCCACGGAATCCCGCGGGCACTCACGACAAAATCCGCATTTTTCGTTTGTGGCGACGACCATTCCCCTTGAACAAGCCCTCGCCACCTGCTTTGTTGTCCGCGCACGGCAACAAATCCGGCCCCTGCCGATACCCACGAATATTAATATAACTAATTGTTTTTAAACGATTATTTATAAACTGGCCCGCTCTGTGCGCCAGTTTCCGTGGATGCCGTATTTCCCGTCCCCGGCATCCGGGACTACCGGGCCAAGCGCCCGGCAAACACACAGGACGACACCGCAACGATGCAGCAGGACCACAGCTTTAATCCGCATATTTTAATAAATAACCAAGGAGACGCATATGAATCAGGATCGCATTGAAGGCAACTGGAAACAAACCAAGGGCAGGATCAAGGAACAATGGGGCAGGCTGACCGAGGATCACCTGAACATCATCGACGGCCGGCGCGACCGGCTGCTCGGCCAGATCCAGGAATCGTACGGCATCGCCATGGCTAAAGCCGAGAAGCAGGTACAAGCCTGGGAAAAACGCAATGAACGCGCATTCGATGAGACCACGCGCAGCCTTTAACGCCGTCCAGGCACATGGAGGTCAGATGATGACTCAAGTCAGCAAACAAATCCGCCAAACCCTGGCCATCGCCGCCGCCGGCGTATTGACACCGGGCCTCGTCGCCTGCGACCAGAAACCCTCGGCCGAAAAGGCGTGGTCAGCCTGTTCGGCACGGCGGCTGCCAACACCAGCCGCGAACGTACAACACAACTTGCGGCATCCGTCGAAGGCGTGAAGGCTGTCGAAAACAATCTGGCAATCGTTCAGGGCTCATAGTCACCACCGCGGCGCAGCACAGGGCTGAACCATGCGTTCAGCCCTGTGTGCGTGTGCCAGTGAACAAACCGCCCCTGCGGATACCGCCAAATTGACCTATGCGGCCTTTTGGGCCGCTGTTAACCCCGGCGTCTAACCCAAAGGCAGCCACCATGAAATATTCAACGATATCCATTCTGTTACTCGCAACGCTCGGCCTGGGCGCCTGTACCGGCCCGATGGGACCGCAAGGCGACACCGGCTACACCGGTGCCACAGGCGCCACCGGCAACACGGGCAATACCGGTTACACCGGCGCCACTGGCAGCACCGGTGCAACGGGCGCCAAAGGCAGCACTGGCAGCAGCGGCGGGAGCACAGTGATCGTAAACCCGGCGCGGTAAACCGGTAAGCTGTACTGCAGGGCCAGTCAAACCGGCCCCGTATGAAACGGGCCACTGCGCAGTGGCCCGTTTTATTTTCCAGGGCCTGTCATTACTCCATTAGTGATGCGGGTCAAACATCTGCGCTTCGATGTCTGCCAGCAGATCCAGCGGTTTCTGCCGTCCGGCATGTTTGCCGGCATGCGCCGCGGCTGCCGTGGCCACCGCAATCTGCGCAGATACTTCACGGATGCGTGGCAAGGCCGGATACAGGCTGCCCTGCGCCAGGTCGGACTCCGTGACCAGATGCGCCAGCGTATGCGCCGCCTTCATGAACATGTCATCAGTAATCGTCTTCGCCTTGCTCGCAATCGCGCCGAGGCCGATGCCGGGGAAAATGTACGAGTTGTTGCCCTGCCGCGGCACAAAAGTCTGGCCGGCGATGGTGACCGGATCGAACGGGCTGCCACAGGCAAACAAGGCGTGGCCGCCAGTCCAGCGATAGGCAGCGTCAGCAGTGCATTCCGCCTGCGACGTCGGATTCGACAACGCAAACACGATCGGCCGCTCATTGAGCCGCGCCATTTCCTCCAGCACTTCGCGGGTAAAGGTGCCACCGACCGCGGACACGCCGATGATCGCTGTAGGTTTCAGCGTTTTGATCGCCGTCAGGAAGTCGCCGACTTGTGCATGCTCATGGGCATAAGTCAGTTTGTGCTGCGCGAGTTTCTGCCGGCTGTTGACCACCAGCCCCTGCGAATCCACCAGCCAGCAGGTGCGCAATGCCTCCTCGCGCGTCATGCCCTGCGCCACCATCGCTGACACCACCAGATCGGCAATGCCGGTCGCCGCCTCACCGGCGCCGAGGAACAGCACTTTCTGGTCGGTGAGTTTGCCGCCGGTCACGCGCAGCGCGGAAAACAACCCCGCCAGCGCGACGGCCGCAGTGCCCTGGATATCATCATTGAAACTGCACACCCGATCGCGGTATTTCTCGAGCAGACGGAACGCATTGTGATTGGCAAAATCCTCGAACTGGATCATTACGTCAGGAAACACCTCCTGCGCTGCCATCATGAACTCTTCGACAAACTCGTCATAGGCGGCACCGGTGACACGGCGCTGGCGCAGGCCGACGTAGAACACGTCATCGCGCAAGGCGTCGTTGTTGCAGCCCACGTCCAGCGTGATCGGCAGGCACAGCTCCGGATGAATGCCGGCGCAGGCCGTGTACAGCGACAGTTTGCCCACGGGGATGCCCATGCCGTTGGCACCGAGGTCACCGAGGCCGAGGATGCGCTCGCCATCGGTGACCACGATGATGCCCGCCGGGTATGGCCAGTTGCGCAGAATCTCCGCGATGCGACCACGGTCGTTGATGCTGATGAACATGCCGCGCGGCCGCTGAAAAATGCGGCCGAACTCCTGGCAGGCCTGGCCGACCACCGGGGTATAGACCAGCGGCTGCATTTCGTCGATGTGTTCACTGAGAATGCGGAAAAACAGGCTCTCATTGCGATCATGCAATGCATTCAGCGCAACAAACTTGTCCAGCGGATCGGTCAGCCGGCGAAAACCGGCGAGGAAACGCGTGGCCTGCTCGTCCTGGGTATGCACATGCGGCGGCAGCAGGCCGCGCAGGCCCAGTGCCTCGCGCTCCGCCTCCGTGAATCCCGTGCCTTTATTGAGTATCGGGTCACGCAATACATCCAGGCCGCGCCGCGCTTTGCCCGCGACACTGCCCCCCGTAGTACTGGCCTTGCTCATGGATTGTTCCTCTTGCTCATGTTAAGGCGCGCCGTTGCGATGCGCCTCTGCAGAACGGTTGCTGCGCGCCGGGAATGCATGCGCCTGTGTTTGCCTGCTCGGTTGGTATCGCTATCTTACGATTTCAGCCAAGCGCGGGCCAGCGCGCAGTGCTCCGCACACTGCAGCGCAACAAAATTTGCCGCGCCACTGCTGATCAAACACCCGCTAGTTTTTCTGCAGCAAATGACTGGCCCAGGCCGGTACCTGTTTGTAGAACATGTGCATGCCATCGGTAAAACTCAGCAGATTGAAGCCTTGTTTTGCGCCAAGCAGCGCCAGGCTTTTTCTCGAGTACAGGCTGATGTGGCCATTGCGTGGCGCGGCATACCACCACGTGAGGCGCTGGCCAATGGTGATCCGCCCGTCACTGACCATGGTGCTGAACACCACGATACCGCCGGGGGCCAGCAACGCAGACAAACCTGTGATCAAGCCATCCACATCAGGAATGTGCTCAAAAACCTCAATCGCTGTAATGAGGTCGAACTGCCCCAGCGTGCCCGCGTCCATCCCCTTGTCGGTAAACGGATCACAGGATGCGGATTTCCAGCCCTTCTCGTTCAGCAGCCGGCTCAACAGCCCGGCACCGCCGCCATAATCAAGATGTCTGATGTTGCGGCCGTGATCGCCGAATGTGGAAATCAGGCTTTGCGCATTGCCCCGCGGCCGCGCATCGCGGTAATCCGGATCCACCAGGATGTACTCGTCGTTATAGATCCGCTCCGCGAATTCAGCCGGCGTCCAGCCGGCAATCCACGGTGCGCAGCAGAACTGGCAACCCTGGCACAAATAGTAATAAACAGGAATTCCCGACTGCACGAGAAATTTGCCACGCTGCTCTTCACAGGATTTGCTGAAATCAACGACATCCAGCGCCACGCAATCATCGCCGCAGACCGGACAGGCAATCCGTTCGCCGACGTAGCCGCTGATCACCGGAGCTGCGACAGGCGGTGAGCGGAAAAACCGCCTGCCAATGCGCCAGGCCACAATCGCACCGCAGACAAGGCCGATGACCAGCAGCACGGCATACAAGCCCCATGTGCCGGCCACTCCGGTCACGTCGTCACTGCCGCCCGCGGATGCCCTTCGCGCGAACCTGGCGCTAACGACGGCACGTCCCCAGCGCACTGAATCCGGTGCATCACACGCCTGTAGCCGCCGTCAAAAGGATCCCGATGATGCATCACGCAGCGGTTATCCCAGATCAGGATATCGCCGACCTGCCATTCGTGATGCCAGGTGAATTTGTCCTGTGTCGCATGTGCCCATAAGACTTCCAGCAGTTCTTCGGACTCTGCTACCGACAGGCCGTTGATATAAGCGTTGGGCCGGCGACCGAGATACAAGGCATTGCAACCGGTTTCAGCATGGGTACGGATGATCGGATGACTCGGGCCCGGCGCATCGCGCACATCATTGACCGGCTGGAAACCTTCACGCAGATCGCCGGCGCTGTTGTAAGTCATGTCGTGTTTCAGCGTCTTGCCTTCGATGCGTTTGCGCAAGCCCGGATCCAGCGCCTGCAACGCCAGGTACATATTGGCGAAACCGGTGTTGCCGCCCTTGGGCGGGATTTCCAGTGCATGCAGCGCGCTGTAGGCCAGCGGCCGGTCACGGTAGGAATTGTCGGAATGCCACACCACCTCGGCGTCACGCAGCACACCGATGGCTTCGCCGTTTTCAGTGACATTGGAAACCACGACGATTTCCGGATGCGTGCGCGCCTTCTCCTTGCCGGTCTTGGCCAGCGGCGCAAAATCGAGCTCGCCCAGGCGCCTGCCGAAGGCCAGCAACTCCGGATCGGTCAGCACCTGGCCGCGGATGCGGATCACCAGATTGTCGAGCAGCGCGCGATACACCTGCTGAAACGAGGCAGCATCCAGCGCGCGGACATCGCCGCAGGACACTTCGGCGCCCAGTGCAGGCGCCATCGGCTTTACGGAAACAGTAGTCATGATATTTTAAGAAAGTATCGTAAGATATTGTTAATATTAACTATTTTATACAATCAATCAAGCCTGATACCCACCGCCTTGGCAATGCGCCCATAGCGCGTGTATTCATCCTTGATCTGCGCCCGGTACTCCTGCGGCGTGCTGCCCACGGCTTCGAGGCCGCGCGCGGCCAGTGCCGTTTTGCCCTCGGCAGATTGCAGAATCTTCACCATCTCGCGATTCAAGCGCGTGATCACGGCAGACGGCGTTTTTGCCGGCGCCAGCACGCCGAACACCGTGGCCGAATCGTAGCCCGGCACGCCCTCCTCGGCAATCGTCGGATACTCCGGCGCCAGCGCCGAACGCTGCTTGGTACCCACTGCCAGCATGCGCAGCTTGCCCGAACGCACATGTGGCTGAATGGTCGGCAGGTTTTCGAACATCAGATTCAGCCTGCCGCCCAGCAGATCGGTCACCGCCGGACCCGCACCCTTGTACGGCACATGCACCAGCTTTGTTCCAGTCAGCGCCATGAACTGCTCCGTGGAAAAATGGCCGACCGAACCGTTGCCCGCCGAACCGTAATTCAGTTCGCCGGGTCTGGCCTTGGCCAGTGCGATCAGTTCTTTGACATTTTTTGCCGGCGACCCGGGATGCACCACCAGCGTAAACGGGCTCACCGTCGCCAGCGTGATTGGCTCGAAATCGCGCAGCGTGTCATACGGCGTTTTATCGCGGACGTTGGGATTGATGGTCAGCGGCCCCGCGCTGCCGAGCACGATGGTGTAACCGTCGGCCGGCGCGCGCGCGACGATCTCCGCGCCCACCACACCACCTGCACCAGCGCGGTTGTCCACCACCACCGTCTGTCCCAGTGGTGCACCCAGTTGCTGCGCGAGAAACCGCGCCAGCAGATCGGTGCTGCCGCCCGGCGCAAAAGGCACGACAAAACGAACGGGTTTCGTCGGATACGTCTGTGCCACAGCGGGGCCTGTCGCAGCAGCAGCCGCAACAGCGGCTGCGATGACGAGTGCTTTCATTTCTTCCTCCTCGGTTTGGCTGTTGCCGCCTTGCTGCCCTTGTTCACCGGGCTTTTGCCCTTTTTCACCGGGCTTTTGACGGTCGGGTAGACATCGCCGTAATACTTGCGGATCTCGTCGATCTGGTCGCTGCCCGGCGGTGCGTAATACAGACGCTTGCTGAGGAACTTCCCGCCCATGATGCGGTTCATCTTGACCGCGGCCTCGCCCATTTTCACCAGCGCCACGATGCCGTTGAGGATCGGCGTGTTTTTCGCAGCCTCATGCACGCCGAATTCTGCGAGCAGCGCCATCACCACGCCGCCCGCAGCGATGATCACCTCCGCGCCCTGTTCGACGTTGGCGTTGGCCGCCTTCATGAACTGGTCAAAAATGCGTTTGCGCGCCGCAGCGTTGATGAAGCCCGCGTCGAGGTCGTTGATGCGGTCGATGGTCATGCGGTTGACCGCCGCCAGCCGCCGCTCCAGTTTGTAGCGATGCACGTTGTCGATGATGCGCGGCGTGAACTTCTCGTTGATGGTCACCAGTGAAAAGTTTTGCCCCATCATGCAGGCGGTATGCAGCGCCGTCTCGCACAGCCCGAGCACCGGCATGTGGGTAAGCTCACGGCAGGAATGAATGCCGGGATCGCCGATATTGCCGATCAGGAAGGCATCAAAACCGCGTTGGGTCGCGATCTGCACGTTTTCCATCACCTCGCCTGATTCGAGGTAATCGAGGTAATGAAACTGGTCGGCGAGGCCGCCGCGCTTGGTGATGCCATGGACCTCGATTTCGGTGTCCGGATCCTTGACCCGGTCGAGGATACGCCGCAGCGCCACGTTGTAATGCCCCCACGCCTTCTGCCGCGACATGCTTTGATACCAGAGCTTCACCTTGCGACCTCCTCTTTGACCAACCCTGTCCAGTGCAGCGGAGCGGGATGCCCGCCGCCAGTATCATTTATTCGAGATTGACCTTGTTGATGATCTTGCCTACTTTTTCCACCGAGCATTCGCAGACATCCCCATGCCTCAGGAATACCGGTGGCGTGCGCGAAAAACCGACGCCGAAAGGCGTGCCGGTCGGAATCAGGTCGCCCGGCATCAGCGTCGTACCCTGTGATGCGTAGGCGATGATCTGATTGATGTTGAACACCAGCTTGCTGGTGTTCGACTTCTGCATTTCGCGGCCGTTGAGCACGGTGCACACTTCGAGGTCATGCGGGTTTTTAATTTCATCACGCGTGACGATGTACGGCCCCCACGGGCAGAAGGTATCCAGCGACTTGCCGCGGTCCCACTGCTTGGCATTGGCAAACTGCAGGTCGCGCGCCGACACATCGTTGACCACGGTGTAACCGCAGACATAATCCAGCGCGTCTTTTTCACTGATGTTGCGGCCACGGCGGCCGATGACCACGCCGAGTTCGACTTCGTAATCGACTTCGCGGGTCACGCTCTCCGGCCAGCTCAGATCGTCATACGGGCCGGTGATCGAGTTCGACCATTTGGTGAACAGCACCGGCTCTTTCGGCACTGGCAGTTTTGCTTCTTCGCAGTGGTCGATGTAGTTCAGGCCGACGGCGATGATTTTCGACGGATTGAACAGCGGCGCAATGACTTTAACATCGTCTATGTCGAAATCACGCCGCGTTGAACTGTCGATCGCCTCGCGCACCCGCTCCAGCATCGCGTCGCCACCGCGCACGATACGCATCAGATCGCCTGTTTCATCCACCGGCAGTCCGGCAGCCGCGAGGTCGATCACCCGATAGTCATGCAGCACTCCGGGGCGCACGACGTTGCCCTCAATAAAAGTCAATAATTTCAATTGCTCGCTCCCATTCGCAACACATGAATGACTGCCGATTTCAGTCGCCGCGGATATTCCCGGCCTTGATGACTTTGCTCCAGCGCTCTGTATCCTCACGCAAAAATGCCGCGAAACGCTCCGGCGTCCCGCCTTGCGATTCCAGTCCGAGCGCAGTAAAGCGCTCCTTCACGCTGCCGACCTGCAGGGCCTGCTGCAGGTCCCGATTCAGCTTGGCAACAACCGGCTTGGGCGTGGCCGCCGGCACTGAAACACCAAACCAGATCAGCACATCAAACCCTTTCAACCCCTGCTCTGCCGAGGTGGGCACGTCGGGATAAATCGGCAAACGCTTGTTGCCGGCGACTGCCAGCGATTTGAGCTTTCCGGCGGTAATCAGGGGTTGTGCCGTGACTGAGGTGGTAAAAATTATCGAAACACGCCCGCCCAGCATGTCGGTGATCGCCGGTGCAGCGCCCTTGTACGGCACATGCAGAATATCAACCCCAGCCACCTGATTGAACAATTCCATCGCGAGATGGCTGCTGCCGCCGGTGCCCGATGAACCTGCGGTCAATTGTCCTGGTTTGGCCTTGGCCATCGCAATCACGTCCTTGACACCGTTGGCCGGAAAACCGGCACTGGTGACGAGCAGGATCGGCGACCAGCCCAACAGAATCACCGGCGCGAAATCCTCGGCGCGATAAGGTGTTTTCCTGCGCAAGGCAAAATTGATCGCATTCGCGCCCGGGTTTGCCAACAGCAGGGTGTAACCATCGGCCGTCGATTTGGCGACGATATCCGCACCCACCACGCCACCGGCGCCGCCGCGATTATCCACCACCACCTGCTGCCCCCACATTTCGGTGAGTGTCTGCGCCAACAGCCGCGCAATCACGTCATTCGACGCACCCGGTGTGAACGGCACCACCCAGCGTACGGCCCGCGATGGAAAATTCTCTCCGGATTTGGCCTGTTGCGCGCCGGCGCCGGTCGCTGCAACCAGCAGCGTCAAAACCAGCAAGCCGCTAAGCATCAGCCGCGCCATACCATCCACTGCCACTGAATTACGCATATTCGTGATCACGTCGTCTCCTCCAGTATGGCGTCTGTCGCGCCTGCAAAATTTACAAGTCTTCGATTTGCAACGGAAACAATGGTGCGAGTTCATCCACCTCAACCACGTGATACGCGCTGAAACGGTAGGCGGTGCCGGCCAGCACTTCCGGCGGCGTGAACGGAAACGCGAGATTGCCACCGGTGGAAATGCGCCCGGGAAACCCGTTATGCAGCAAATACTGCTTGAACACTGTCGCCACCGACTTGGCGTCGGCCATGCTCGCCGCAATCACCTCGACCATGACGAATGCCTCGCGCGGCGGTGTCGGCACCGCAGCGGGCCAGTGCGTGACGCCATCGATGCCGTAGACCTTGGGAAAAATCTCAAAGGGACCGCTGACTGATCCCGCCACCAGTTCGCGCACCGTCTTCTCGACATTGACGAGTATTTCCGGCATCGCCGCAATGGCGCGCGGATCGCCGCAACCGGCCAGCAGCACGGCGCGCTCGCCGACGCGGGTCGCGCCCTCGATCTTGACCGTGAACTGCCGCGCCGGCTCCCAGCGCGCACCGGAAATGCGGCAGCGATGTTCATCCACAGCTTCGTAACGAGCGGTATCGGTGTGCAAGGTGCCTTCAGGCTCATGAACCTGATAAGGATCGCCCTGCTCATACAGGCTATGCGCGGCCACCGACATCGGCGTCGCATGCCGCAGCGGATTCATGCTGTCCACGGTAAAGCTGTCGCCTTCCAGCGTGCCGAGCAGCGCATCGCGACCACCCGGTGTGGTGCAGATGGAACAGCACTCGATGATCTTCGCCATGTGCATGGCCAGACCCAGCGGATAACCCAGCGCCGCCGGAATCGCAGCGAAAACGGCAGTGTCGCAGGCGCGGCCGGCAATAACCACATCGGCGCCGGCTTCCAGCGCGCGCTGGAAAGCCTCAATGCCCATCTGGCCAACGATGTGTGCCGCACCATCAATCTCTTGTTCATTGAGCGCAGCGATCGCACCCAGCGCCCGCACCCGTTTGGCGCGCACTGCCGCTTTTAACACATCACGCGGCATGTCGGCACGGATTGATGCCAGGCGGAAATGCAATCCCTCAGCGCGGGCGATTTCCCGCACCATGTTCAATGTGGTTTCGAGATGCGGCGTGGCGCCTGCCGTACCTGCCGTGCCCAACAGCAAAGGCACTTTGATTGAGCGCGCACCGCGCAGCACCTTGCCCAGATCATCGCGCGTAATGGCATCGCTGGTCGCGAGCTGGCCGCTGCCGAGGTAATACGGCCCCGGGTCCACCGAGCCCATGTCGCAGCCGATAAAATGCGGCTGGCGTTTCAACCCTTCTGCAAGTGCAGCCTCCGGTATACCATAACCGAGCTGCCCGGATGCCGCCAGCACACGCAGCGGCTTCCGTGTCCCGTCGCCCGTGAGCTCCGCGCGCAAACGTTCGAGTGCGTTCACAATTCAATGTCCAGCAAGGGACCGTGCTGCTGTGCGCCGTAGACATCACGGTCGCCTGGCGTGCCGGCAATAATCTTTCGTTCCATCACGATCTTGATGGCGCAGGCCGGCGGGTACGGAATGACTACCACCTGTCGCGGCTCCAGCCCGTACAACTTTGCAAGCGCTGCGGGTTGCAGCGCAGCCGCCGCTTTCGCCCGCTCATAACCCGTCTCATCGTTGAACATCAGATCCAGCGTCAATGTCGTTGGTCCCGCATTTTTGCTGCGGATGACCCGTGCGATATCCATCAGCCTCATCTTGCCTGCCTCATTGCCGCTACGCCCATTTAATTTATCAATTAAATCAATTACTTATAAATAAATCAGCGCTGGCCAGCATGTCCCGGAAACTGCATCGCTGACAACGTTCCGCTGGCCACTTCCTGCGGCGCCTCTTCGCTGGAGAAATTCAACTCAACCTTATTGC
The DNA here is from genome assembly GCA_038316355.1 of Burkholderiales bacterium. Lineage (GTDB taxonomy): Bacteria > Pseudomonadota > Gammaproteobacteria > Burkholderiales > SG8-41. The sequence goes on along the minus strand of JBBQAO010000049.1, from coordinate 6,993 downwards.
CCACCGGGTCGCGCATGAACATCTGGAAACCGGCGTTGGGCACATTCTGCTCGTCGAATTTGATGGAGGCTTTTTTCAGCCGCTCACGGAATTGCTGCACGCCAGTCACGGCATACGCAGTGTGATCGTAACCGCTGCGTTTTTCATCGATGCCGGGCCAGTCGGGCTTGAAGCGCGACACCACATGCACCAGCGGATGATTGCCGCAGTACAGCCACAGTCCCTTGTTCGGAAAATCCGGACGCGGACCGACCGTCAGCCCCAGGCCTTCGCAGTAAAATTTTTCAATCGCCGGCAAGTCGCTGTCGCGACAGCCGATGTTGGTGTGATGAATACCGCTGATCTTCATGGCCTTGCCCTCCCGTGATATGGACTTTGACTTGATCCTGGCACAGCGGATTTTACCCTGCATGAATGTGGCGCACAGCAATGGCAGCCGCCCATGGCCTTCGCTTGCCATGAGCAAAGCCCCGTGTTCTCCTGCACGCCATGAGTTATCTGATCATATGCACCGTCGCAGCCCTTGCTTCAGGGCTGACCTTCTTTTCCGGTTTTGGCCTGGGTACATTGCTGCTGCCCGCGTTTGCGCTGTTTTTTGCAGTGGAAAAAGCAGTGGCCCTGACTGCCATAGTCCATTTTCTGAACGGCACATTCAAACTGGCACTGGTCTGGCGCCACATTGATCGCAACCTGGTGCTGCGTTTCGGCTTGCCTGCCATCGCCGGTGCCTTTGCTGGCGCCTGGTTGCTGGTGCAGGTCGCGGAAACCAGCGCGCTTTTCAGTTATGCAATCTTCGGCCGCACCATCCAGATAGAGCCGGCAAAACTGGTCATCGGCATCCTGCTGCTGTGTTTTGCATGTGCTGAATTGTTGCCCGCGTTTCGCAAAATCACCTTTGCACCGCGCTACCAGCCATTCGGCGGACTGCTCAGCGGCTTTTTCGGCGGCCTCGCCGGCATGCAAGGTGCGTTGCGCTCGGCATTCCTGGTAAAAACGGGAATCGACAAAGCAACCTATGTCGCCACTGGTGCCGCCATCGCCTTCCTCATCGATGTGTCCCGCCTGTCTATCTACGCACCGCTGATCTTTGCACAGCATGCAGCGCTGGACTACAGCCTGCTGGCCGCCGCTGTCGTCGCGGCTCTGGCGGGCTCAATCTTCGGCAATCACTACCTGCGAAAAGCCACCCTGCGTGGCGTCCAGATCCTCGTCGCCATACTGCTGTTCATTGTCGCGCTGGGGTTGATCTCCGGCCTGCTCTAGAATTCTCACCACAACCCGTTAAAAACTGCCCAACATGCCCGCCCCCATCGTGATCCGCCTCGGCGGCTACCAGAAGCCCGCTTCCATCCACACCCGGGCCTGCGTACGCTTTGGCGAAGTGCTCAAGCGCGAAGCCGGCGACGCCATAGATTTCCAGTTCGTGCCCGACGTGCTGGCGCTGGGCCACAAATCCGGCGACCTGCCGAAGATGGTCGAAAGCGGCGAACTGTCGGCCTGCTACATCTCGTCGCTGCGCTATGCGAAATGGGTGCCGGAACTGGCGCTGTTCGACCTGCCCTTTCTGTTCCCGGACCGCACAGCCGCCTATCGAGTTCTCGACGGGCGGCTCGGCCAGAGCCTGCGTGCGAAAGTCGCGGCGCAATCGCCGTTCCGCCTGCTGGCGTACTGGGACAACGGTTTCCGCCACTTCAGCAACAAGCTGCGCGCGATCCGCAACCCGGCCGACTGCCGTGGCATGCGCATCCGCATCCAGATGAGCGAACTGCAGGCCGAATCGCTGCGCCTGCTCGGCATGGAACCCATCCTCGAAGACATCAAGATCTTCGTCGAACAGATCGCCGGCGACCGTTTTGACGCGCAGGACAATCCGCTGACCAACATCTACAACTTCAACATGCACAAACACCACCGCCACATCACGCTGTCCGGCCATGTCTACGGCGTCGCCTGCCTGATGGCGAACCGCGCGCAATACGAATCCTGGCCGGCCTCCGTGCAGCGCGCAGCGGACACCGCCGCCGCCGAGGCCACCGTGCTGCAGCGCCAGCTTGCCGCGGCGGAAGATGCCGACATCCTGAAAAAACTCGATCCCGCAGAAAACGAAATCGTGCGCCTGACACCGGAACAGCACCGCGCCTTTGCCGATGCGGTGCGACCGGTCAGCGACAGGTACCGCAAGGATTACAGCGAGAGTTTTTTCGCGCTACTGGACTAGGCCCGTATTAACTGCTTCGCTTCAAGTGCTCCCTCGTCACCCATAAAAACGGGGAGAGGGTAACAACCAGCTCCGTAGCCCGGATACGCCCCGAAGGAAGTCCCCTTGGGGGACGCCCGAAGGCCGCCATCCGGGGCATGCAGCCCTAAAAGCCGAGCGATTTACCAGCGCCGAGCAACGTCGCAATACCCAGAAGCGCAAAAATCACCGCAGCGATGCCATGCACCAGCCGCACCGGCATGCGGTGCGCGATACGATCACCCAGCAGAACCGCAGGCACGTTGGCAATCATCATGCCCAGCGTCGTGCCGGCAACCACCGGCACAAAAGCGTGGTACTGGGCAGCCAGAGCAACCGTAGCGATCTGCGTCTTGTCGCCCATCTCCACCAGAAAAAATGCAAACAGCGTCGTGCCGAACACACCGAAGCGGGCAAGCTTCGCATCCTTCTCATCAAACTTGTCGGGGATCAGCGTCCAGACCGCCATGCCGAGGAAGGAAAGCCCGAGTATCCAGCGCAACATTTCCGGGCTGATCAGCGAAGTCATCCAAGCGCCGAGAGCGCCGGCAAAGGCATGATTGGCCAGAGTCGCCACCAGAATGCCGATGATGATCGGCCAGGGCTTGCGGTACTTGGCAGCGAGGATGAGTGCCAGCAATTGCGTCTTGTCGCCGATTTCAGCGAGGGCGACGATGCCGGTCGAGATCAGAAAGGCTTCCATCATGAACTCCTTGGCCGGAAGAAGACGGATGACCACATCGCTTCTCCGGCCAATCCGAAGGCAATATGGTCAAAGGTCTTGCCAAGTGTCTTGCAACATAAGGAAACCGCTTGCGCCATGACCCGAAGGTCAAGTGTGTTGACGCAAACCCCTCTCGATGGAGGGCGGCTACTCCCCAATGACGGAGCGGATTTTACCGGGCCGGGGATGCACTGTCCATGCGCTACCCGTGACCCGTAGCCCGTAAGGAGCGCGCCCTGAAAGAAGTCCCCTTGGGGGACAGTGGATTTCGGGAACATGGTCCCGTATTTCACTTCGCTTCTTACGGGCTACACTTGCTACGGCAATTCAACGAACCTTGCTCAGCCGTTCCGCCATGCGCGTTTGCCAACCCGGACCAGTCGCTTTCCAGCGATCGAGCACATCGACCGGCAGTCGCAGCGATATCAACTTGCGCGGATTCGCTGAAAAAGGTCTTCCACCTCTATTGATCTTTGCGCGCGCCAGCATATCGTCCGTGAGTTCGGGAAGATCTTCGTATTCCTCACGCTTCACCGCATGCGCATCAACGCGGGCAAGATCAGATTTCAAGGAGCGGCGCGATACGGGTTTTTTCACGCTCATTGGCTTTCCCCATGCTGAAAACGTGGCGATCCGCGCCACGCGGTGTGTAACACCACGACGACCATCCGCCCGCTCAACAGGCCAAAGCAAATGATGCGTGGTTCGCCGTAGTTCTTTCGAGTGTCTTCCACTTCCAACGCGACACCCCTCAAAAACCAGCACGGCATCGGCGAAATCCAGCCCGCGCTCAGCCAAGGTTTGGTCGCGCTTGGCTTGGTCGAAGGTGATTCGCATGGCGTTATTGTATATACAATAACCTAGTGAAGCAAAGCCTGTTTGAAGTGCCGCGGCGGGCATTGGCCCGCAGGCCACAGTCCGTCATCCAGGGCATGTCGGTCGTGACAGGCACGATGGCAGTGGTTTCATCCCCCCGATTGCGCCCCCCCTCAAGGGGATTTCCTTCGGGGCGCGCCGCATCCGGGCTACTGCAATGGGCATTTATCGAGGCGATAAGCCGGTGACGGACAAATACCGGAAGAAACTTGGGAGGGAGTGGTTCGAGTTGTTAGCGGATTAACGTTGCGCTGACCAGCGCGCGCTGCATTTGCGCGCGTCAGTGTCGAGCAGCGGGTTATGCAGCATTACTTTTTCCTCATGACGATAACGTTTGCATCTCGGATATCTTTCGACTCGCCTTCTACTACGTGGTGAAGCAACTGCGGCGCGACATTCCATCGTTGCCCGGCGTCCGAAATCACGGTGACGGATTTTTTGTTGTATCGAGTCAAAACACCGTTCACGACGCCATGACCTTCCGATTCAAAGGACACGCGATCACCAATCTTGAATTGAAGCATCCTGGAGTGTGATCGTGCCTGAGCCATGAACCGCAGTCGTTCGACGACTCGGTTGTTCAAATCGATGAGTTCTGCTTCGGTCAGATTGTCGATTTCTATTCTCATGGATGTCTCGATGCCTCTGTGGCCGGTTGTCAATTAGTCTGCATCACTGAAGCTGCATAAGTTTTATACGACAAAAACGCCGGATAACATTCCAGCCTGCCTATGGACAGCGGCGCAATGGCTTTCAGTTTTCCCATGCAATTCAATGTGATGTCGCTACAAACCATATCGTTTCGAGACAATAACAGAAACGACAAACCCGACAAATCATGCGGTAACCCATTGGTTTAATTCAATAATATTTCAACGACTTCTCCGTAAGCTGTTGTTTTTATTTATTTTTCTCTGGCCACCACTCGCTGTCGCTGAGCCGCCTTCGGCACAGCCTTCTGCGTCCGCCGGTACCAGTCGTGAACCTGCTCACCGGTCCAGAACACCACGCCCTTCTGCTTGCGCAGTTTCTGGAACACGCGCTCGAAATACTTGATCCGGTGCGGCACACCTGAAATATACGGATGCACTGCAATCGCCATGATCTTGGCGCGCGTTTTTGATTCCTCATACAAACGCTCGAACTGATCCATGCAGCGCGATTCGAATTCCGCCGCGGCGTGGTGTTGCACCATCATCATCGCGATGTCGTTCAGTTCCAGCGAATAGGGCATGCCCAGCACCTTGCCATGCGCGGTCTGGACGTCGACCGGCTCGTCATCGACCACCCAGTCGGCGATGTATTTGATGCCGGATTCGGCGAGGTAATCCGGCGTATACATCGTCTCGGTCAGTCCCGGTGCCAGCCAGCCGATTGGCGCCTTGCCGGTAAACGATTTGATCTCATTCATCGTGCGCTGAATCATTGCGCGCTGGTCTTTTTCGACATGCGTCGGCTGCTGGTCCCATGAGTGGCCGACAAATTCCCAGCCCGACTCCAGCGCTGACTCGGCCACCCGTGTGTAATCGGTGCACACCCTGCCATTGGTGAACAGCGAGGCTTTGATGCCGAGGTCGTCGAGGAATTCCTTGATGCGCCAGTAACCGACGCGCATGCCGTATTCATGCCAGGCCCAATGCGCAAAATCCGGCAGCCGCGTGATGTGCGTCGGCGGCGGCAGCACCTGCCGCGGCATCGGCCGCTTGATATCCCAGACCTCGACGTTGACCACTGGCCAGATCACCATCCGCGCCGCGCCCGGCAGTTTCAGCGGCGGACGATCGATGATGGGCACATAGGGCAGGCGTTTCGACGGGATCATGGTGTCCTCTGAGGGATAGTGAATTTCGCTGCAGGAATTATAACGGCCGAGTGCCGCGCTGTCGTCCGGATGCCGGACCGCGCATTGAGCAGCGCACGGCGATGCACTACCATCGCTGCTCGCTCAATGAAAGATGCCGCTGAGGATACCCGCATGGAACTGCCCTGCCTGCCACCGATCGCCAACACCCGCCCGCCGAAGATTCCGACACCGGCAGGCGGCTGCGATACGCATTTCCACCTCTTCGGGCCGGTGACCAGGTTTCCGTTCGCGGAAAAACGTTCCTACACGCCGGACGACGCGCCGCTGGAAAACCTGCTGAAGATGCTCGACGCATTGGGCATGGCGCGCGGCGTGATCGTGCAGGGCAATGCCCACGGCACCGACAACAGCGTGGTGCTCGACGCACTCAAGCGCGAACCCAAACGCCTGCGTGCCGCAGCCATCGTTACACCGGACACCGGTGCTGCCGAATTAAAAACCATGGCCGATGCGGGCGTGCGTGCGCTGCGCTTTCACCACATGCCGCACGGCGTGGGCTTCAGCCCGCTGGGCATGCAGTCCTTTGAGAAATTGGCGCCGATCATGGCTGACCTCGGCCTGCACGCGCAGTTCATGATGGATGCCAATGCGCTGGACAGCGCGCTGCCTTTTTTCAAACACTGGAAACTGCCGGTCGTGCTCGACCACATGGGCAATGTCGACGGCAAGCTGGGTGCGAAGCAACCGGGCGTGCAGCATATGTGCAAGCTGCTGGCCGAAGGCAATATCTGGGTAAAAGTATCTGGTGCCTACCGCGTCTCCGAGCAGTATCCGGATTACGCGGACAGTAAAGCCATCCACGAAGCACTGGTCAGCGCCAATCCCGAGCAGATCATCTGGGGCAGCGACTGGCCACACCCGCGGATGGAGAAGGACATGCCGGAGGACGGGCACCTGCTGGATCTGTTCAATGCCTGGACGCCGGACCCGGCCCTGCGCAAAAAAATCCTTGTCGATAATCCGGTCAAGCTTTACGGTTTCAACTGACCTTCTCACGCATTGCGGGCCAGCCACCAGGGGCCATGCCCGCAATCGCCAGATCCAGCTGCGACGCAGTCTCTGCAGGGTGCAATAAACAGCGGGCATTGCACCGGTCATATCCATGCGGCGCAATGCCCGCTGTTTATTGCGCCCTTGTATTATCTCCTTGCAGTGAATTCGATGGGATTATTTTCATCGAAGTTGTGTAGCAACTCTTGAGAGGCATCTCAAGAACGAGCGACTGGATGCCGTTTGCGCCCTTAGGCATTGAGCCTGAAACGTAGATTTTTGCAGCAGTCGCTCATCCTCTAG
>JBBQAO010000047.1:0-26260 GCA_038316355.1 Burkholderiales bacterium | reverse complement strand
GCTTTACAACGTCCAGCATCTGACTTCGAACCAACTCGACTCCGTCGCCCGCGTCACCATCTGCACCATCCAGCGCCTCTACTCGATGCTGCGCGGCGAGGAACTCGACGAAGACATCGACGAGAAATCCGGCTTCGAGCTGGCTGCCGCCGATGACCGCCCGCGCGATGTCGCGCGCCGAATCCGCGGCGCTATTGAGCGCGCAGGACCGTCTCGTGGACTTGTTCTCGCTGGATCACCGTTTCACAGCCAACGACATTTGCAAAATGCACCGTGTGTGGCTGGGGCAAATTTATTCATGGGCGGGTGAATACCGCAACGTGAATATTGCAAAGGGTGATTTTCATTTTGCCGCTGCCGCGCAAGTTCCACGATTGATGACGCAGCTCGAACGCCAGGAACTCGCGCGCCATACTCCGTGTGGCTACACGAATCATGACGAAATCGCCAATGCTCTCGCGATCGTGCACGCTGAGCTGATCCTCATCCACCCGTTTCGCGAAGGCAATGGACGTTGCGCGCGCCTTCTGGCACTGTTGATGGGACTGCAGGCAGGGCTGCCGCCTTTGGATTTTGGCGGACTAAGCGGAAAGGGAAAGCGGAATTACATTGCGGCGATACATGCCGCCGTCGGCTCGGATTATGCCCCGATGACAGCCGTTTTCATCGACGTGGTCCGCCGTTCTTTGCGACGGCACGGCCGGTAGTGCTGGAGCCGCTGACCGTGCGTAGCGCGTCTTTGGAAAAAGGCTGGCGTATGCCCTCGACCGCGGAAGATGTCTTGGCGGATACCCACAAGCCTTCCTTGCGCGTCACGGGATCACGCAGGTAGGGATTCGTAGCGGAAAGCTTTTTGCTCATCATCAAATGATACCAGTTACCCGGAAAATCCACTTAAAAAATGAACAGCGCTACCCTCGTACAGAAACTCTGGAACTACTGCAACATCCTGCGCGATGACGGCCTGTCCTATGGCGATTATGTCGAACAGTTGACGTTTCTGCTGTTCCTCAAGATGGCCGATGAGCAGAGCCGTCCGCCATTCAAGAAGCCATCGCCCATCCCAAAGGGCTTCGGCTGGGACGTGCTGATCAAACTCGACGGCGACGATCTCGAAACGCATTACCGGCACACGCTTGAAGAACTCGGCAAACGCCCCGGCATGCTGGGCGTGATCTTCCGCAAGGCGCAAAACAAGATTCAGGATCCGGCCAAGCTGCGGCGGCTGATCGTGGATCTGATCGATAAAGAGCAATGGACCAGCCTCGGCAGCGATGTGAAGGGCGACGCCTACGAAGGCTTGCTGCAAAAGAACGCCGAAGACGTGAAAGGCGGCGCTGGTCAATACTTCACGCCGCGCGCGCTCATTGCCGCAATCGTGGACGTGATGGCGCCGCAGCCCGACAAGACGATCTGCGATCCGGCATGCGGCACCGGCGGCTTCCTGCTCGCCGCGCACGATTACCTGGTCAAGCACGGCGCGCTCGACCGCGCACAGAAAAAACAACTCCGCAGCGGCACGCTCTTCGGCATCGAGCTGGTGGACAGCGTCACCCGCCTGTGCGCGATGAACCTGATGCTGCATGGCATCGGCGACGAAGCGGATTCCGAGCTGGCCGTCACCACCAAAGACGCGCTCGCCGGCAAGCACGGCGAATACGACATGGTCCTCGCCAATCCGCCGTTCGGCAAAAAGAGCAGCGTCACCATTGTCAACGGCGCGGGCGAACAGCAGAAGGAATCGCTCATCATCAACCGCGACGACTTCTGGGCCACGACCAGCAACAAGCAGCTCAACTTCCTGCAGCACATCTTCACCATTCTCAAGCAGCACGGCCGCGCCGCGGTGGTGCTGCCCGACAACGTCCTCTTCGAAGGCGGCGCGGGCGAGACCATCCGCCGCGAACTGCTGAAACAGGCCGACGTCCACACCCTCCTGCGCCTGCCCACCGGCATCTTCTATGCCCAGGGCGTGAAGGCGAACGTCCTCTTCTTCGACCGGAAACCCGCACGCGAAAAACCGTGGACCGAGAAGCTCTGGATCTACGATCTGCGCACCAACAAGCATTTCACGCTCAAGGAAAACACCCTCAAGCGCGCCGACCTCGACGATTTCGTTGCCTGCTACAACCCGAAGAACCGCCATGCGCGAAAAGAGAGCGAGCGCTTCAAGAGTTTTACCTACGAAGAACTCATTAAGCGCGACAAGCTCAATCTCGATATCTTCTGGCTGAAAGACGAAGCGCTGGAAGACAGCGCCAACCTGCCCGCGCCGGATATCATCGCCCTCGAGATCACCGAAGACTTGCGCGCGGCACTGGAGCAGTTCGAAGCGCTGACGGAAGACCTGAACGGCACGAAACAGGAAGTCGAAAAATAAGGAACCTGATCAAGTCATTCCAGTGCAAGCTGAAACCTGGAAAAATAGATCAAATAAATCAATGGTTACTCGGTTCCCGACCCCCGGTTTACTACCCCATGTCGGGGTAGGCTCCGCCGCGACGAATTTCAACGAACTGCCCGATTTTCAGTGCAGCTTCACACGCGGTTCAGTGCGCCGTGTGATCAGCCGCGCCAGCGTGTCGAAAAACACCTTGGCAAAACCGTGCAGGGCATAAAGATGCATGCGGTACAGCAACAGGTACATCAGCCGCGCGAACAGGCCTTCGATGAACAGGCTGCCACCGATCAATGCCCCCATCAGGCTGCCGACGGTCGAATAATTGCCCAGCGATACCAGCGAACCGAAGTCACGGTAAACGAAGGGGCGCGCCGGTTTCCCGGCGAGCCGCCGTTGCAGGCTTGAGGCCAGCAGCGTCGCCTGCTGGTGCGCGGCTTGCGCCCGCGGCGGCACGTTGTGCTCGCGGCCGGGCCAGGCGCAGGCCGCGCAGTCGCCCAGCGCAAAAATGTCCGGGTCGCGCGTGGTCTGCAGTTCCGGCGTGACCACCAACTGATTGAGCTTGTTGGTTTCGAGTCCGGCGAGGTCTTTGAGGAAATCAGGCGCTTTGATGCCCGCCGCCCAAACCGTCAGTTCAGCGGGAATCTTGCGACCGTCGGCAATCCGTACGCCATCGGCTTCGACGGCGGTCACGCGCGCGCCGGTCAACACCTGCACCTGCAGTTTTTCCAGAAGTTCCTGCGTGGATGCCGACAAACGTTCGGGCAGGGCGGGCAAGACCCGCGGTCCGGCTTCGATCAGCGTGATGCGGATGTCGCGTTCGGCGTCGATGCGTTCCAGGCCAAAGGCCACCAGCTCGCGCGTGGTGTGGTGCAGTTCGGCGGCGAGCTCGACGCCGGTGGCGCCGGCGCCGATGATCGCAACATGCAGTTGTTCCGGGCGCAAGGCTTCGTGCTGCGCGTTGGCGCGGATGCAGGCATTGATCAGCCGGTTATGAAAACGCTCCGCCTGCGCCGGCATGTCGAGGCTGATGGCGTGTTCCTGCGCCCCCGGCGTGCCGAAATCATTGGTGCCGCTGCCGACGGCGATGACCAGCGTGTCGTAACGGATTTCGCGCTCACCGATCAGCAGCCGGCCCTCATCATCATAGGTGGGCGCGACCTGCACCACGCGGCGCCCGCGGTCGAGGCCCGCCATGCTGCCGAGGCGGAAGCGGAAGTGATGCCAGCGCGCCTGCGCCAGGTAATCCAGTGTGTGCTGGTCGACATCCATGCTGCCGGCCGCGACTTCGTGCAGCAGCGGTTTCCATAAATGCGTGCGCGAACGGTCGATCAGCGTGATCTCTGCCTTGCCGCGGCGGCCGAGCTTGTCGCCGAGCCGTGTGGCGAGTTCCAGTCCGCCGGCGCCGCCGCCAACGATGACAATGCGGTGCAGATCGCTTGTGCTGTCGGATGGGTCGCTTTGGGACATGCTGGTTCTCCCCTGATAACCGTGCCCAAGTATCGCATGCAGTTATGATGGACAACATGAATCGAAAATCAGGCCCGGCGCACTATCGTCAGTACGCCCGTGACTACGATGCCAGTGCGCAACGCACGATGGCCTTGCGCCGCCGCACCATCAGCCGGCTGGAATTGCGGACCGGGGATGTGGTGCTGGATGCCGGTTGCGGCACGGGACTCAGCTTTTCGCTGCTGCTAGATGCGATCGGCGGGTCCGGTGCCGTGTTCGGTGTCGAATCCAGTCCGGAAATGCTGGCGCTGGCAAGTGAACGAACAGCGGCGGCGGGCTGGCCAAACGTGATCCTGATCAAAAGCAGCATGGAGAACGTGGCATTGCCGCGTACCGCTGATGCCGTGCTGTTCAATTACACCCATGATGTGCTGCGCTCGCCAGGGGCGCTGGCGAATATTTTCCGGCAGCTGAAGCCTGGTGCGCGCATTGCGGCCGCCGGCATCAAGCACCCGCCGCGCTGGCTGGATCCGCTGCGTCTGTACCGTCGCTTCAAGTCGCGTAATTGTTACATCAGTAACGAAGGATTGGACGCGCCATGGGATCTGATGGCGGGATATGTGCCCGATTTACGCATCGAATCCACGCTCTTTGGCAGCGGATTCGTGGCCTGGGGGCAGTACCGAACTGTTTCCGCGGAATAACATCCGGCAGGCAGCTGTATGTTAATGGCTGCATCCAAGACCAAGTCTCAGGTTTAGTGATGGATGCACGGGATGGATACAGGGGATGGATACAGGGGGGATGGATGCAGGGGACTTTTCCGGAGAAAAGCGTGGAATTGCGACGCATATTGGTGCTGTTCCCCAAAGACTGGGATCTGGTAGAGCTCGAACACCCGCGTTATCAGGCGGGTTACCGGTTTTTTTTCGAGGGTTTTGACCTTTTCCGCTTCCCTGACAATGCCCGGCTGCTGACTTTTGATGCACGCCGTTATGTTGACCGGCTGGCGCGAAAATACCGCGGGCGCATCGACGGGGTCGTCAGCAACAACGAACATTTCGGCACGCTGATCGCCGCGGCGCTGGCGCAGCGCCTCGGCTTGCCCGGCGCCGATCCGGCGGTGATCATCGCCGCCCAGCACAAATATTATTCACGCTGCATGCAGCAACGCATCGTGCCGGAGGCGACGCCGCGTTTCGAGGCATTGCCCTACGATGACGGAATCAATGATCCGCCGCACATCGGTTTTCCGTGTTTCGTCAAACCGGTGAAAGCCACCTATTCGGTGCTGGCACGGCGCATAGACAGTTTTGCGCAATTGCGCGCCCTGATGGATTTTTCGCCGCTGGAGCGGCTGATCCTGCGCAAGCTGGTGCAGCCGTTTGACAATCTGATGCGACTCTACACGCCGTTTACCATCGGCGCGCGGGCGATGATTGCCGAGGAAATCCTCGACGGTGTCCAGGTCAATATCGACGGTTATGTGCACAAGGGCAGAATCACCGTGCTTGGCATTGTTGATGAGGTCATGTACCCCGGCACCCAGGCTTTCATGCGCTTCGAATATCCGTCGCAACTGTCACCCGAGGTGCAGCAGCGCATGGTGGCGCTGACCGAAAAACTGCTCGCCGGCCTCGACTACAGCCACGGGTTTTTCAACGTCGAACTGATCGTTGATCCGCAGTCGGGGGCGATCCGCATCATCGAAATCAATCCGCGCATGGCCTCACAGATTGCCAATCTCTACCGTCGTGTCGACGGCTGCGATCCGTACGGCATGCTGCTCGACCTGGCCGTCGGAAATGCGCCGCAGACGGTGAGCGGCGCGGGCGAATTCCGCGCAGCGGCGAGTTTCGTATTTCGCCGTTTTGACGGACGCGCTGCAGACAGCGTGCCCAGCGCAGAACAGATTGCGGCGATGCATCGCAGTTATCCCGACGCGCGGCTGATCCTGTATCTGAAACGCGGCGCCGGCCTCGCGCGCGAGATGAAATGGCTGGGCAGCCATCGCTATGCCGTGCTTAACCTCGGCGGACGTGACGCCGCCGACCTGCAACTGCGTTACGAGGCGATTCGCCGCGAACTGGCGCTGGATGCTGGCGCCGGATCAGCAAGCACCAGCCGTATCGCGTCCTCGATCTGAAGCACGCGCGCGCTGCCGACGGCGCGTAATGCTGCGGCAACCGCGGCATGCGCAGCGACGACGTGATCCGCGGCGCACATCTGCCGCTGCAGCAGTTCATGCAACGGCGGCGGCAGCGCGGCCGGTAATTGCGCCAAGACCACGCACAGCCGGTGGCTGACGGTGATGCCGCGCGCCAGATCTTCCTGCTGCAACGCGTGTTCCAGCGCCTCAGGTTCTGCAGCCGCGGCGGCGACGATGATCAACCGTTGCGGGTGCGACTGGCGGACCAGTTGCACAATGCCGGCCTGCAGTGCCACCTGCCCGGTGCAGCAGGCGCAGCCGTTGATTGCGGCAGCCGTCAATTGCGCAGTCGCAGCGTCGCGCGCGATATCGCCGCCGTCGTTGTCGAGCACCGCCCAGCGTTCACTCGCGGGGCGCGCCGCAAGCAGTGCGCCGAGGAAACTTCGCTTGTCGGCCCCGGTGACGCCGGTGACCAGGCATACGGGAATGCGCGCGGGTGGCGGTGTCATTGCCGGATTATAACGGCGCGGATTTTTCCATTACAGTAAGTGTTGCAAAATAACCAATTAAAACAAATAGTTATGACGCAACCACAATGCCGCCCATGGTGACGACGGTACTGCTGCTGACCGCCTCCATTGTGTTCAAGACCTTCGCCTGGTACGGCCACCTCAAACATCTGAATACTTCGCCATGGTGGATTGCCGCGTTGGTGTCCTGGGGCATCGCCTTGTTTGAATACCTGCTGCAGGTGCCGGCGAACCGCCTCGGCTATACCGTGCTCTGGGGCAGTTAAAAATCCTGCAGCAAGTGATCACGCTGGCGATGTTCGTGCCGTTTGCGATGCTGTACATGGGCCAGACCCTGAAAATGAATTACCTGTACGCGGACCTGTGCCTGATCGGCGCGGTGTATTTCATTTTCAAGACATGAAAGCGGTGAAGGAGTGAAAGTGTAAAGGGGTGAAGGCGGGGCAGGGTTCTGCCTATTCACGCTTTCACTTCTTCACACATTTACTGTTTTCTGCTGTTATCCTTCCGGCCCATCATGCATATCCACATCCTCGGCATCTGCGGTACTTTCATGGGCGGACTCGCCGTGCTGGCGCGCGAGGCCGGGCATAAAGTCACCGGCTGCGATGCCAATGTCTATCCGCCGATGAGCACGCAGCTTGAGGCTCAGGGCATCCAGCTGATCAATGGCTATGAAGCGGAGCAGGTCGACCTTAATCCCGATGTGTTTGTGATCGGCAACGTCGTCACCCGTGGCAATCCGCTGATGGAAGCCATACTCAACCGCGGCCTGCCCTTTGTTTCCGGTCCGCAGTGGCTGCGCGACCACGTGCTGCAGGGACGCTGGGTGCTGGCCGTTGCCGGCACCCACGGCAAAACGACGACCAGCGCGATGCTGGCGTGGATCCTCGAACACGCCGGGCTCAATCCCGGATTCCTGATCGGCGGTGTGCCGCAGAATTTCGGCGTTTCGGCGCGACTGACGGAGACGCCATTCTTCGTGATTGAAGCCGACGAATACGACACTGCGTTTTTCGACAAACGCTCTAAGTTCGTGCATTACGCACCGCGCACCCTGGTGCTGAACAACCTCGAATACGACCACGCCGATATTTTTCCCGATCTCGCGGCCATCGAAACCCAGTTTCATCATCTGGTGCGTACCATTCCCGGCAACGGTCTGATCGTCGCCCGCGGCAGTGATGCCGCACTCGGCCGTGTGCTGGCGCGCGGCGCCTGGACCCCTGTTGAACGTTTCGGCGGCGACGGCGCATGGCAGGCCGGTGAACCCGATGCCAATGGCGCATTTGAAGTCACTCACGAAACGGCTTCACGCGGCCGCGTGATGTGGGATCTGCTCGGCGAACACAATCGCCTGAATGCGCTGGCGGCAATCGCTGCAGCCCGTCATGCCGGTGTGCCGGCGGCCGGGGCGGTCGACGCACTGGGCCAGTTCCAGAACGTCAAACGGCGCATGGAAATCCGCGGCACGGTGCGCGATGTCACGGTGTACGACGATTTTGCCCATCACCCGACGGCGATTGCGACCACGCTGGCCGGCTTGCGGCGCAAGGCGGGCAAGGCGCGCATCATTGCCGTGATCGAACCGCGTTCGAACACGATGAAACTCGGCGTGATGAAACAGGCGCTGCCGGGCAGTCTGGCTGATGCCGATGTGGTGTATTGCTACAGCGGCGGTCTGGGTTGGGATGCGAAGGCTGCGCTGCTGCCGCTGGGCAGCAAGGCAACAGTGCATGACGATCTTGACGGCATGGTTGCAGCGATTACTGCTGCCGCGCGCGCCGGCGACCAGGTGCTGGTGATGAGCAACGGTGGTTTCGGCGGCATTCACGGCAAACTGCTGCAGCGACTGGCGGTCTGACATGGCTGACGCATCGGGAACAATACCTGATGATGCGCTGGGCGCATTCTGCCGGCACACGCATGTGGCTGTGGCCGGTTCCGGCAAGGGGCCGCTTGCCGGATTGACCTTCGGCGTCAAGGATATCTACGACATCGCCGGACATAAAACCGGTTTCGGCAGTCCCGACTGGCTGGCGACGCATCCGCCGGCAATACACACCGCGCCGGTGGTGGCGAGCCTGCTCGCCGCCGGTGCCGACATGCCCGGCAAAACCCAGACCGATGAACTGACCTACAGCCTGAACGGCGAGAACGCGCATTACGGCACCCCGGTGAACGTCAACGCGCCGGGACGCATCCCCGGCGGTTCATCCAGCGGTTCCGCCGCAGCAACGGCCGGCGGTCTGGTCGATTTTGCATTGGGCAGCGACACTGGTGGTTCGGTGCGCGCGCCGGCGGGTTTCTGCGGCATTTACGGCATGCGTCCGACCCACGGCCGCATTTCACTCGAGGGTGCCTGCGCGCTGGCAAAAAGTTTCGACACCGCCGGCTGGTTTGCCCGCGACGCTGCATTGCTGGAACGTGTTGGGCAGGTATTGCTCGGTGCGGACGTACCCCCGGCCCCCGGCGCGATGTTGCTGGCGCAGGATGCGCTGGCGATGCTGAATCCTGCAGTTGTTGCCGCTTTGCAACCGGCGCTGGCGCGTATCAGTGCAGCGCTTGGTACGCTGAAACCGGTGACGGT
Organism: Burkholderiales bacterium; assembly: GCA_038316355.1. Classification (GTDB taxonomy): domain Bacteria; phylum Pseudomonadota; class Gammaproteobacteria; order Burkholderiales; family SG8-41. The sequence continues at coordinate 17,141 of JBBQAO010000047.1, read as the reverse complement.
CAGCGCCCAGGGTTTGGTGCAGTGGTTCCAGGCCTTTCGCGTGCTGCAGGGCGCCGAGATCCATGCCCAGCTCGGCGGCTGGGTGAAGGAAGCGCAACCAAAACTCGGCCCGGGGGTGCGCGAACGCATGGCATGGGTGGCGACAATCAGCGCAGCAGACATGGCGAACGCGCAAACAGTACGCGATGCAGCCCGGCGCAGCATGGATGCGCTGCTTGTCGATAACGCAGTGCTGGTCATGCCGACGGTTTCCGGCATCGCTCCGCTGCTGAACACGCCTGCCGCTGAACTCGATGATTTCCGCACCCGCGCGATGAGCCTGTTGTGCATTGCCGGCCTCGCCGGACTGCCGCAGGTCAGTCTGCCGCTGGCGACGCTGCAGGGCTGTCCGCTGGGTGTGTCGCTGGTCGCTGCGCTGGGTAATGATGCGCTGCTGCTGGCGCTGGCGCGGCGTATTGCCGGGTAATCCGGTGCTGATTTACGTCCACGGCTTCAACAGTTCGGCGCTGTCGTACAAGGCCGGATTGTTACGCGAACACATGGCGAAACTGGGTCTGGCGCAACATTACACCTGTCCGGAACTGTCGTACCGGCCGGCACAGGCGATGACGCAACTGCAGGCACTGATCGCACCGCATACTGCGCGCAGCGTGACGCTGGTCGGTTCTTCGTTGGGCGGTTTTTACTCGACGCATCTGGTTGAAAATTTTGGTTGTCGCGCAGTGCTGGTCAATCCGGCGGTGCGCCCGTATGAATTGCTGGCGCCTTATGTCGGGCCGCAGAAAAATCTTTATACCGGCGAGGAATACCAGTTCACCGCGGAGCATGTTGGCGAACTGCGCGCACTGGAGGTCGAGCGTGTTTCCCCGGATCGTTATCTGCTGATCACCGCCATTGGCGACGAGGTTCTCGATTATCGCGATGGGGTTGCGCGTTATGCCGGTTGCGAACAAATCATCGTCAATGGCAGTGATCACGGCTTTCGCGACTTCGCCGATTACCTCGATTCCGTAATCGCATTCTGGCAGCGCGGGCGCGTATAATTCGCGGCCCTGCCGTGCGGTTTTGACTTACGTTTATCCGGCTTCGATCGGGGCAATTGCCCGGTAAGAGCGCTTAATGCCCTCACCACCGGCCCCTCTCCCGGAAGGAGAGGGAGATATTTGCGGAAAATGGCCTGATGACCATTTTCCGAAGGAAAGAAATGAACGTTTTTTACGAAGAAGACGGTGAGTTCAAAGTTGGCGCTGTGCTGGCCGACAACGACACATCGTTGCAGGTCGAGGCGCCGCACGGCAAACGTTCGAAGGTCAAGGCGTCTGCCGTGCTGCTGCGTTTCGAGCTGCCCGCGCACACCGTGTTCATGCAGGAGGCGCAGGCGCAGGCCGACGCCATCGATATTGATTTCCTCTGGCAATGCTGCGGCGCCGACGAATTTGCCCATGACGTGCTGGCGCGCGAGTATTACGGGCATGCGCCGGGAGCGTTCGAAGCCGCCGGCGTGTTGATGCGGCTTCACGGCGCACCGATGTACTTCTATAAAAAAGGCCGCGGTCGGTACAAGGCCGCGTCCGAAGAATCGCTGAAAGCGGCGCTGGCCAGCGTCGAACGCAAAAAGCTGCAGGCGCAGGCCAAAGCGGTTTACGTGGAAGAGCTGACCGCCGGTCGCCTGCCGCCGGCATTCCGTCCGCTGCTCGACGCCCTGCTCTACAAGCCCGATAAAAACAGCATCGAATGGAAGGCGCTGGAAGAAGCCAGCGCGGCGGCGAAACTGACGCCAGTGCGCCTGCTCGAGCGCTGCGGTGCGCTGTCCGACACTCACGCTTATCACCTGAACCGATTTCTGTTCGAACATTTTCCGCGCGGCGCAGGGTTTGCGGAGTCGCCCGCGGTCACGCTACCCGCCGATCTGCCGCTGGCCGAAGTGCAGGCGTACAGTATCGACGATGCGGCCACCACCGAAATCGACGACGCATTTTCCTTGCAGACCCTGCCCGGAGGTGCACGCCGGCTGGGCATCCATATTGCTGCGCCGGCGCTGGGCATTACGCCGGATTCACCGCTGGATGTGATTGCGCGCGAACGCATGTCGACGGTGTATTTTCCCGGCGGCAAGATCACCATGTTACCCGACGCCGTGGTGGAGTCGTATACGCTGGCGGCGGGGCGCGAGTGTCCGGCCCTGTCGATTTATTTTGATGTCGCGGCTGATTTTTCCATTACCGGCCATGAAACCCGGCTCGAGCGGGTGCTGATCGCCGACAACCTGCGCCATGATGCGCTGGAGCCGGTGTTCAACGCGGCGACGCTGGCGTCCGGCGCAGTCGCGCATGCCCAGGGCGAGGCGCTGGCCTGGCTGTGGCAGTTTTCAGGCAGCCGGCTGGTCGCGCGCAAGGGTGATCTGCCGCAACCCGAGGATCGCCCCGAGTTCGCGTTCCAGGTGACGGATGGCCGGGTAGCGATTTCCCGCCGCCAGCGCGGCACGCCGATCGACCAGGCTGTTGCCGAATTGATGATTCTCGCCAACAGCACCTGGGCCGGCGAACTGCACGACGCCGGCCAGCCTGCCCTGTATCGCGTGCAAAGCGGCGGCAAGGTGCGCACCAGCACCGCAGCGGGGCCGCACGACGGGCTGGGTGTCGAGCAGTATATGTGGGCAAGTTCGCCGCTGCGGCGTTACGCGGATCTGGTCAACCAGCGGCAGCTGATTGCGCGCGTGCGCGGCGAGGCACCGGTGTACAGTGCCAAGGACACGGCCTTGCTCACGGCGATGCGGGACTTCGAGGCGGCCTACGATGTGTACGGCGAATATCAACGCAACATGGAACGTTACTGGAGCCTGCGCTGGCTGCTGCAGGAGCAGGCGGCCACGGTCACCGGCGTGGTGCTGCGGGAAAATCTGGTGCGGCTGGACGCGCTGCCGATCACCCAGCGTGTGCCGTCGCTGGTCGCCACGGTGGCGCCAGGCGCCCGGATCGAGCTCACGGTTGGAGCGGTGGATTTGCTCGACCTCGGGGTGCACCTCGATTTCAAAACAGAACTGGATCCGCCGGGATGTTAGTGGTTACCAACTGCAGCTCTGATCCTGGAATCAGCTTTAAGCAAAACACTTAATTAACTGATTTTAATGTTTTATTGCTATTTACAGGGGCTTGTCTAGAATAGCCGAAATGAGTGTCCAGCCCGTCAGGAATGTCCTGCCATTGCCGCGCCGCGCGAAACATCCGCGTCGCGGTTCATGGGCCGGCGCTGTGGACCGCCTCGATGCGCGTGTCGCCGAGCTGGAGCGGCGCATTGCCGGTTTTGACCGGCGTTATGCGCAGATGACCATACCCACCCGCATCGGTGCTGCCGGCGGAATATCGCTGCTGGTGCATGCCTTCGTGATTTTCGGGCTGACCTTCACCGTGCCCGATTTGCGCGGACTGCAGAACATGGCACCAGCGCTGGACGTGGTGCTGGTCAACACCAAGTCCCAGACCAAACCGGCCAAGGCTGACGCGCTGGCGCAACATAATCTCGACGGCGGCGGCAACACCGACGCCAAACAGCGTGCGAGCAGCCCGCTGCCGGCCATTACCCAGGACACACAAACCACCGAACTGCAGCAGGCGAAAAAACGCGTGGCTGAGCTCGAACGGGAAGCGCGCCAGCTGCTGGCGCGGGCCGGCGTGAGCCAGGTCGACAGTGCGCCGGCCAAAGCGGCGCCGCAACCGACGCCGGAAAAGGCGCCGGAGATCGATGGCACGGAACTGATGCAACGCAGTCTGGCGATCGCCCGGCTCGAGGCGCAGATCGGCCGCGACTGGAACGCCTATCAGGAACGCCCGCGGCGCAAATTTGTCGGCGCGCGCACCCAGGAATACCGCTTCGCGCGCTATATCGAAGACTGGCGACAGAAAATAGAACGCATTGGCGAGATGAATTATCCGCAGGCCGCGCGTGACCAGCGGATTTACGGCAGTCTGGTGGCGACGGTGTCGATCAGGGCCGACGGCAGCCTGGAGCGAATCCAGATTGATCGTTCCTCCGGGAACAAAGTGCTGGACGACGCCACGGTGCAAATCGTCAAAATGGCTGCGCCTTATGCGGCATTGCCGCCGGACATCGCGCGCGACACCGATGTCCTGCATATCAGCCGCACCTGGAGCTTTACGCGGGCGGATCAGTTCGTCAGCCAGTGAGCGATCCGTTTGAGCGATAAATACGCAGTGATCGGCAACCCGGTCGCGCACAGTAAATCGCCGCAGATCCATGCCGAGTTTGCGCGCCAGACCGGGCAGGACATTGTCTACACAACGCTTTTTTGCGAGTCAGATAAATTTTCCGAAAAAGTCGAAGAGTTTTTTCGCAGGGGCGGCAAGGGGCTGAACGTCACAGTACCGTTTAAGGGCGAGGCGTTTAAGCTTAAGGAAGTTAGGCCTAATGATATTTCGTTTGGTGGGGTTGTGGATGCCGAAGCCGTCAACACGATTAAGCTCGTAAGCGGAGAACTTGTCGGCTATAACACCGACGGCATCGGCCTGGTCACCGATATAGAACGAAACCTCGGATTCCCGATTTGCGGCAAACGAGTACTGTTAATGGGTGCTGGTGGCGCGACTCAGGGGGTCATGCATCCGGTACTTGAGAAACGCCCAGACTGGCTGGTGGTTGCCAACCGCACACTGGATAAGGCGCATAACCTCGTCAGGCGTTTTCAGCAGCACGCAAGTTTCACGCTGCGTGGGATTTCGGCCTTGCCATATCCCGATCTCGCCGGAGCGCAATTTGACTTGGTCATTAACGCTACTTCCGCGGGCCTCAGTGGCGCGATGCCGCCGCTGCCGGCAGACATTTTTGCCCCCGGCGCACTGGCCTACGACTTGGTTTATGGCCGTGACACGCCGTTTCTTGCGTTTGCGCGCCACAGCGGTGCGCAGCGAGCCGTGGACGGCCTTGGCATGCTGGTTGAGCAGGCAGCGGAGTCTTTTTACATCTGGCGCGACGTGCGGCCACAGACTGCGCCGGTGATCAAAAAACTTCGCGGCTGAAGCGGAACATTACGCTGAAATTTGCGTAATATCGGTGTGGCAGACGACCCGGTCAATTCAAAAGCACGCTTCAAATCGACGTATCACCATGCTCAAATCCATCTTCCGCTGGAGCTGGCGCACCCTGCTGCTGGTGCTGATCGTGCTGGCCGCGTTGCAATTCTGGTTTCTGGTGCATATCTGCTACTGGGCCAGCCACAACCCCGAGTCGACCGCGTTCATGCGCGCACGCCTCGAAATCCTGCGCGAGGACGATCCCAAAGCCCGGCTGCGCCAGCAATGGGTGCCGTACCAGCGCATTTCCGGCCACCTGAAACGTGCGGTGGTTGCCGCGGAGGACGCGAAATTCGCGACCCATAACGGCTTTGACTGGGAGGGCATCCGGAAGGCCTACGAAAAAAACCTGCGCGAAGGTGAAATCGTCGCCGGCGGTTCGACCATCACCCAGCAACTGGCAAAAAACCTGTTTTTTTCCGGCGAACGGGCGTGGTGGCGCAAGGCGCAGGAGGCTGTCATTGCCGTGATGCTCGAAACCATCATGAGCAAGCGGCGCATCCTCGAGATTTACCTGAACGTCATTGAATGGGATGACGGCGTGTTCGGTGCGGAAGCCGCGGCCCGCCATCATTACGGCACCAGTGCCGCCGCGCTGGGTGCCGAGCAAGCTGCGCGGCTGGCAGCCATTGTGCCGAGCCCGCGCCGTTACGGCCCGGGCAGCAACACCAGCTATCTGCAGCGGCGCACACAAACCATATTGGCCCGCATGAACGGTGCCGCAGTGCCGTAGATTTTATTGGCCCTGTCCCATTGAATAACCCGGCGCACCGTCAAAAGTGCAAAGGTGTTCCGTTTTGATGAAGTCAAAGCCCGCTGCCGATACACGTCCCAGCAGTGCGATTATTTCCTGATGACTGACATCATCACCGCCGTCCCGGGTCATGAAGCGGCAGCGCCAGTGATCGGTACAGAGCGTTTCAGGGAACCCATCCGGCCATACTTTCACGCCGCGATTGGTGATCATGTCCAGTTTGAACAGTTTGCCGCTGGTATTTTCCAGACTGACTCCAAGTTTTTCAGGCTCACCGTCGCGCCAGTTCAGGAAAATGTCGATGCCGACGACACCTTTTTTCGCGGGCAATTTTGCGGCGCCTGCCCTTATGACAGCATGGGGTTTGCGGATCTTGGGCTCGACCTTCTTCAGTTTTTCCGGCTTCATGCCGAGGCGTTCAATGACTGCATCGGCAAATTCACGGGTGCCGACATGCGTGACCGTTTGCGGCCCGGCAATATCTCCGGTATGAACGCCGTCCTCGATGGTCCGCAGCCAGGCGTTCTGCACGCGAGCGGCGATGTCGGGTTTTCCGATGTGGCTCAGCAACATGACGGCGGCCTGGATCAGGCCGGAAGGATTCGCAATATTTTTACCAGCTATATCCGGCGCGCTGCCGTGGACGGCTTCAAACATGGCGATGCGGTCGCCGATATTGGAAGATCCCGCGATACCGATGGAGCCCGCCGTCTGCGCGGCCACATCGGACAGGATATCGCCATAAAGATTAGGCATCACCACGACATCGAAACGTTCCGGTTCGGTGGCGAGCAGGGCAGCGCCAATGTCGACGATACGGTGCTCTCTCGCGATATCCGGATACTCGGCGCCGATCTCGTCGAATACCTGATGAAACAGGCCATCGGTCATTTTCATGATGTTGTCCTTGGTAAAGCAGTTGACCCGTTTGCGGCCGTTGGCGCGTGCGTACTCGAAGGCGTAGCGCACAATGCGTTCACAACCCGGCCGTGAAATCAGCTTGAGGCACTGATACACCTCATCGGTCTGGCGGTGCTCGATGCCAGCGTAGAGGTCTTCTTCATTCTCGCGGATGATCACCACGTCCATGCCTGGATGACGGGTGTCGACGTACGGGTGGTAAGTTACGCACGGCCGTACATTCGCATAAAGGCCGAGAGTTTTTCGAATGGTCACATTCAGGCTTTTGTAGCCGCCGCTCTGCGGCGTGGTAATCGGCGCTTTGAGCAGCAATCCGGTGCTGCGCAGTGTTGACCATGCGTTTGCCGCAATGCCCGAGCTCACCCCGCTTTCATAAACCTGCTTGCCGGCAGCGATCGGTTGCCAATCGATTTCCGCACCTGCGGCGTCGAGGATGCGCAGGGCGGCAGTCATTATTTCCGGGCCTATGCCATCGCCTTCGATGATGGCAACGGCAGTGCGGGTCAGTTGCGGAGGCTGGTTCAGGTCCATGTTCATTTTTCCTTTTTAAGCAGCATTGGGAACAAGTGCTGCGCAGGATAGTCGGGCTGGGTTATTATTAAAAATGATATATTTTTATTAAACGCATAGATTAAAACCTATAGATGAAAATTCTTGAAAACCAGTTCCCATGAGTAAACGCAAGCGTTTGCCGATGACACTCAATCAGTTGCGGGTGTTCGAAGCTGTAGCCAGGCAGCTTTCCTTTACCCGTGCCGCGGACGAACTTCATCTTTCGCAGCCGACAGTTTCGGTGCAGGTCCGGGAACTCGCGCGCGCAGTCGGCATGCCGCTGTTCGATCAGGTAGGCCGCCGTGTTTTGCTGACTGCCGCGGGGGCCGAGTTGCTAGAAACAGCACGGGCGATGTTCGATACCTGGGCCCGCTTCGAAATGACAGTCGCCGACCTTCAGGGACTGCGTCGGGGTGCGCTGCGTGTTTCAGCAGTAACCACGGCGACTTATTTTGTGCCGCGCCTGCTCGGACCGTTTTCCGAGGCCTACCCGGGCATTAATCTGGCTCTGGAAGTCGCGCGTCGCGATGATGTGGTCGAGCGGCTGATGTCCAGCCGCGATGATCTATACATCATGGGCGTGCCGCCAACCGATCTGGATATTCATGCGCACCCGGTACTGGATAACCCTTTGGTGCTGGTGGCATCGCGCAGTCATCCGCTGGTCGGTAAACGCCGCCTGCCGCTGTCAGCCCTTGGCGATCTGCCGTTTCTGGTGCGCGAGGCGGGTTCCGGGACTCGCATGGCCAGCGAACGCTATTTCGTCCGCCACGGCTTCAGGCCGAAAGTGCGCATGGAATTGGGCAGCAACGAGGCGATCAAGCAGGCTGTCGCTGGCGGCTTCGGAGTCGCGGTGTTGTCGTTGCACGCGCTTTCGATGGAATCCGTCCAGGGTGAACTGGCATTGCTGGACGTCGCGGGATTCCCGATCGAACGAAAATGGTATGCGGTTTACTCCAGGACGAGGCCGCTGTCGATTGTTGGCCGGACCTTTCTTGACTATTTGCGCAGCGACTCTGGAAAAATGACCGATATCCAGGCACTGCTCCAACAATGGCAGGCTGGCGGACGCCGTGGCCGGCGGTAGTCCTGACCCGGGTAAAGACAAACTCTGGTTTTGAGTTGACCTTGGGCGGGCGCAGGCATAATCTGCTAACCAGTGTGCGTAAGCGTGCCTTATTGCGACATTCGATCGCAGATGCAAAACATCCCGAGGAAATCAGTGACTGCGCAGCATGCTTTGACGGCGCACCATCCGAATCAACGCTAGGAGACAAACGTGGCCCAACTGAACATCAACGGTCGTTCGCATGATGTCGATGTCGAACCCGATACCCCATTACTGTGGGTGATCCGCGAACAAGTCGGCCTGACCGGCACCAAATACGGTTGCGGCGTGGCGCAGTGCGGCGCCTGCTCAGTGCACCTGAATGGGGAAGTGGTGCGCTCCTGTGTGCTGCCGGTCAGCGCGGTGAAGCCGGGCGACAAGGTGGTGACCATCGAAGGGCTGTCGCGCGACAGTTCGCACGCCGTGCAGAAAGCCTGGGTCGAACTGGACGTGCCGCAGTGCGGTTATTGCCAGTCCGGTCAGATCATGGCGGCCACCGCGTTGCTGGCCAAAAAACCCAAGCCCACCGACAAGGATATCGACGAGGCGATGACCAACATCTGCCGCTGCGGCACCTATCAGCGCATCCGTGCGGCAGTGCACCTCGCCGCCGGCACCGGCAAGGGTGGCGGCTCGGTGATCCACATGGGTGCAGGACCGACCGGTGACGAAGTGGTCGCGGTGGTCGACGAACAATCCGCAAGCCAGGCCTGAGGAGAACAACCATGACCAAGAAAATCTCCGGCAAAGCCGCCAGCAAAAACACCGACAACATCACCAGCCGAATTGCCAATATTTCCCGCCGTCGTTTCATCGTCGGCTCCGCCGCTGCCGGCGGCGGCCTGGCATTGGGACTCAGCCTGCCTTTCGGCGCGAAATCTGCCGCCGCCCAGGATGCCGCCACCGAAGTGAATGCCTGGGTGGTGATCAAACCCGACGACAGTTGCGTGATCCGCATTGCCCGTGCCGAAATGGGCCAGGGCACGCATACCGGGCTGGCCCAGTTGGTCGCCGAAGAACTCGAATGCGACTGGAAAAAAGTGGCGATTGAGCAGATCACCCCCGGCGGCAACCTGGCGCGCAAACGCGTCTGGCGCGACATGGCCACCGGCGGCAGCCGCGGCATCCGCGGTTCGCAGGATTATGTGCGCCAGGGCGGCGCCGCAGCGCGCATCATGCTGCTGCAGGCCGCGGCCAATGAGTGGGGTGTGCCGGCAGTAGAACTGACCGTCGTCAACGGCGTCATCAGCCATGCCGCTTCCGGACGCAAGACCTCATACGGCAAGGTTGCGACGGCAGCCGCAAAACTGACGCCGCCTGACGTGAAAAGCATCAAGCTGAAAAACCCGCGCGAATGGAAAGTCGCGGGCAAGCCGATGAAACGGCTGGATACCGCCGACAAGGTCAACGGCGGCAAGATGTTCTCGATCGACCTGAAACTACCCGGCATGTTGCATGCGGCGATCAAGGATGCCCCGGTATATGGCAGCAAACTGGTCAGTTTCGACGACAGCAAGATCAAGGGCCGGCGTGGTGTTCGCGGCGCAGTCAGGGTTGGCGACACCGCGGTGGCAGTGGTGGCCGACACCTGGTGGCGGGCCAAGACGGCGCTGGATGCATTGCCGATCGTCTGGGACGAAAGCGCGCACGGCAAACAGTCGAGCGCAGCCATTGCGGCGCATCTGAAGGAAGGCCTGACCGCGAGCGATGCCTTTGCCGACATCAATGTTGGTGATGCCCCGGGCGCGATTGCCGGCGCGGCGAAAAAAGTCGAGGCGGTGTACAGCCTGCCGTTCGTGGCGCATGCCTGCATGGAACCCAACAACTGTACGGTCAGGATTTCCGCTGACAAGGCCGAAGTGTGGATGCCCAGCCAGAACGCGGAAGCGTCGCTGGCGGCGCTGTCGACGGCTTCGGGCGTACCACTGGCGCAATGCGAGGCCTACAACCACGGTCTCGGTGGCGGCTTTGGCCGGCGCGGCGGCACCCAGGACTACGTGCGGCAGGGCACGATGATAGCCAAACAGTTTCCGGGCACACCGGTGAAGCTGATCTGGAGTCGCGAAGAAGATCAGGCGCATGATTTTTACCGCCCGATCGCGCAGTGCAAGCTGTCGGCGGGCCTTGACAGCAACGGCAATCTGGTCGGCATGCACGTTCGTGTTTCCGGCCAGTCGATCAATGCCTGGCTGGCGCCGCACAACATCAAGGACGGCAAGGATCGTCGCCAGTTGCAGGGCCTGTGGTCCGAGCCGCATGACGCGCAGATCGGTTACACGGTGCCCAACATGCGCACTGAATACGCGATGCGCAACACCCATGTGCCGGTCGGTCCCTGGCGTGGCGTCAATACCAACCAGAACGGCATTTTCCTTGAGTGTTTCATGGACGAGGTGGCCAAGGCGGCGGGCAAGGATCCGCTGGAGTTCCGCCGGGCGCTGATGAAAAATCATCCCAAGCATCTGGCCGTGCTGGATGCGGCCGCTGAGAAGGGTGACTGGGGCAAGCCGCTGCCGAAGGGCGTGTTCCGCGGCATCTCCCAGTTCATGGGGTATGCCAGTTATTCCGCCGCGGTGGCCGAGGTTTCGGTCAGCAGCAAGGGCGAGGTCAAGGTGCACCGCATGGTGCTGGCGACCAACTGCGGTCACGCAGTCAATCCGGCGACGATTGCCGCCCAGGTCGAGGGTTCGGTGGCCTATGGTTTCGATTCGCTGCAGTCCGAGATCACGGTGAAGGATGGTCGCGCGGTGGAGCTGAATTTCCATTCCTATCCAATCGCGCGCCTCGCGCAGATGCCCAAGATCGAAACCGTGATTGTGCCGACCTACGATTTCTGGGGCGGCGTGGGCGAGCCGACGATCTGCGTGACGGCGCCGGCGGTGCTGAATGCGATTTTTGCGGCGACCGGCAAACCGGTGCACACGCTGCCGCTGAAGCATCAGGGGCTGACGCTGGTCTAGATGCAGAGGCCGCTCGGCAACCTGCGCCGGACGTGGTGGATTGCTGCGTTCGGCGCCGTTGCCGGCTGCGCGGTGGTTCCTGCCGCTACCGATCCGTTGCCCGCATTTGCCGTGACCGGGGATGCGATTCCCGTGCCGCTGGCATCGGTGCCGGGCGATCCGGTGCGGGGCCGCACGGTGATGGCGGGGCGCGATGCGAATTGCCTGCTCTGCCATGCAGTGCCGGAATCCGGCGAACGTTTCATGGGTAATGTCGCACCGCCGCTGTCGGGTGTCGGTGCGCGTTTGAGCGCGGCGCAACTGCGGCTGCGGGTGGCGGACCAATCGCGCCTCAATCGTGATACGGTGATGCCGTCCTATTACCGTGTCAATGGACTGACCCGGGTCGCCGAAGCATACCGCGGCAAACCCATCCTGACCGCGCAGCAGATCGAGGATGTCGTCGCTTATTTGCAGACTTTGCGGTGATGCATACCGATACTTCTGATGCCGAATCGTCGTAATTTCCTTTTGTGGTGTGCCGGGCTGTGGGCTATGGCCGCAGGGTTGGCGCGTGCCCAGACCCCGGCGGATCCATTGGCGACGCTGGTGCGCGACATCACCGGGGGTGCTGCGCTGACGCCCGGGCGGGTCACCATCGACACGCCGCGGCTGGCCGACAACGGCCATTCCGTACCGCTGAAAGTCAGCGTCGACAACCCGATGACCGCAACCAACCATGTGCGCAGCATCACGCTGCTGTCGCCGCGCAATCCGCGGCCGCTGATTGCGAAGTTCGTGCTCGGGCCGCACACCGGCCGGGCGGAAATCTCCACCCGGGTGCGGCTCAATGGTACGCAGGTCGTGCTGGCGATTTCCCAGTTGTCCGACGGTTCGTTCTGGTCGGGCAGCGCTGAGGTCGAAGTGACCGAGTCGGCCTGTCTGGACGCGGGCTGACATGCTGGCGCGGATTCAGTTGCCGAAAACGGCCAGGCGCGGCGAAGTGATCAGTGTGCGCATTGCCATCCAGCATCCGATGGAGACGGGGTTCCGTTTTGACGTCAACGGCCGCGCCATTGCCAAGAACGTGATCAATGCGCTGAGCGTGCGTTACAACGACGCGGAGATCTTTCGTGCCGAAATGGGCTCGGGCATGGCCGCCAATCCGTCGCTGGAGTTTTTCACGGTGGCGCGGGACAGCGGCGAGCTGGTTTTCCAGTGGGTTGATGATGCCGGCCGGCGCGGCGAAGAGCGCGTGCAACTGGCGGTGACCGGTCCGTGACATTGCGGTTATTGCGAAAGGCCGCGCTTGTTCTACTGGTCCTGCAGTGCGCCGCGGTTGCCGCCGCGCAGCCGCCGCGCTCCGGCATCAGTTATGCCGGCGCCGATGTCCGTGCATTGCAGGCGGATGATTTCGCCAATCCCGGCATGTTATGGGTCGCGCGCGGTGAAAAATCATGGAATGCCCTGGCAGGCCGTAACAACAGGTCCTGCGCCGGCTGCCACCAGGATGCGCCAGCCAGCATGAAAGGCGTTGCGGCGCGTTATCCGCGGATCGATACCGCGACGGGCAAGGTCAGCAATATCGAAGGCCGCATCAACATCTGCCGCGAGCGCAATCAGGCTGCCGATCCGCTGCAGTACGAGTCGGAAGAACTGCTGGCGCTGACCGCCTACGTGGCGCACCAGTCGCGCGGGATGCCGGTGGCGGTTGCGGTGGAAGCCGCCAATCGCCCGCATCTCGAACGAGGACGTGACATTTATTCCCGCCGCCAGGGACAGATGAACCTCGCCTGCGTGAATTGCCACGTTCAGAACGCGGGCCGCAAGCTGCTCGCCGAGACCATCAGCGAAGGCCACGGCAACGCCTACCCTGCGTATCGTCTGGAATGGCAGGGCGTGGGCTCGCTGCACCGCCGCCTGCGTGCCTGTTATTTCGGCGTGCGCGCGGCGATGCCGGCGTTTGGTTCGGATGAACTGCTGGACCTCGAGCTGTACCTGGCCCGGCGCGCTGCCGGGTTACCGCTGGAAACGCCGGGCGTACGCCGTTGAGGTTGAACCTCGAATTTTGGAGCGCCTGAAAAAGGGACCGTTACCCTTCGACGGGCTCAGGGCGAACGGTCATTTTGAGTTCCGTCCGTGATGAGCCTGTCGAACCATGAACGTGGTTTCCAGGTAATCGGTCAGCCAGGCTTATATTTCGATCCGCGTACCCAGTTCGATCACGCGATTGGCCGGCAGATGGAAATACTCGACCACGCTGCTGGCATTGCGCGCCATGGTGGCGAACAGGCGCTCCCGCCACAGGGCCATGCCACCGTCGCCGATTACCGGGATCAGCGTTTCGCGGCTGAGGAAAAACGAGGTTTCCATCATCTCGAAATCGAGGCCGTGTTCGCGGCACAGCGCCAGCGCCTGCGGCACATCGGTGCGGTTCTTGAAACCGAAACGCACGCGGATGCGCCAGCAGCCGTTGCCCAGCGCTTCCACTGCGACGCGTTCATTGAACGGCACCCAGGGTGTTTCCTCGACTACGGCGGTGAGGAATATCACGCGTTCGTGCAGCACCTTGTTGTGCGCGAGGTTGTGCAGCAGCGCATGCGGCACCGCGCTGGCGTCGGCAACCATGAACACGGCAGTGCCCGGCACCCGGTGCGGCGGGTACTTGAACAATGAGCCGAGGAAATCCTGCACCGGGATGGCTGAAGTCTTCAGGCGATCGGCGAGGATGCGCCGGCCGCGCCACCAGGTCAGCATTACCATAAACATCATCGCGCCCAGCACCAGCGGAAACCAGCCGCCGCTGCTGATTTTGAGCAGGCTCGACGAGAAAAACGCCAGATCGAGCAGGATGAAAAAACCGGTGGCGGCGATGCTCAGCCCGAGGTTGTAACCCCAGACTTTGCGGATCACGAAAAAAGTCAGGAAAGTGTCGATCATCATCGTGCCTGTGACGGCAACACCGTAGGCCGAAGCGAGTTTGGATGACGAACCGAAACCGATGACGGCGGCCAGCACCACCGCCAGCAGTACCCAGTTCACTGCCGGCATGTAGACCTGTCCCACTTCCTTCACGGAGGTATGCAGCACACTCATCCGCGGCAGGTAACCGAGCTGGATTGCCTGCCGCGTCAGCGAAAAGGTGCCAGAAATCGTCGCCTGCGAGGCGATTACAGTGGCCGCTGTCGCCAGAGCCACCATCGGGTACAGGGCCCACCCCGGATAGAGCAGAAAAAACGGATTCTGCACAGCTAACGGATTGACCATCAGCAGGGCACCCTGTCCCAGGTAATTCAACGCCAGCGCCGGAAACACCAGCCCGAACCAGGCAATGCGGATCGATTCCTTGCCGAAATGCCCCATGTCGGCATACAGCGCCTCGGCGCCGGTAAAGGCCAGCAGCACCGCGCCGAGCACAACGAATGAGGCGAAGCCGTGCTGGGTAACGAACATAATCGCGTGGGTTGGATTCAGTGCCTGCAAAATGGCTGGTGACTGTGCGATGCCGTGCAGACCAGCAGCCCCCAGCGCCAGCAGCCAGAGGATGACGATGGGGCCGAACCAGGCGCCAACACGGGCGCTGCCCAAACGCTGGAAAGAAAACAGCATGATCAGCACGCTGACTGCGATCGGCAGCACATAAGGTTTTAATGCCGTGGTGCCGACTTCCAGGCCTTCGACGGCAGAGAGCACGGATATCGCGGGAGTCAGTACGGCATCGCCGTAGAACAATGCCGCGCCGGCCAGCCCGGCGAACAGGATCACGGCGTACTGGCGGGGGTTGTTTTTACAGGCGGAAGCGGCCAGCGCCAGCAGCGCCATGATGCCGCCTTCGCCGCGGTTATTGGCGCGCATGATCAGCACCACGTATTTCAGCGACACCACCAGCATCAGCACCCACAGGATGGCCGAGATGCCGCCGAGAATGGTTTCAGTTTCGAGGGGAATGCCGTGGCCGGACGCGAAGGTTTCTTTGACCGCGTAGAGCGGGCTGGTGCTGATGTCGCCGAAGACGATACCGAGGGCGGCGAGGGTAAGTGCTGCGCGGGACTGCTTCAGACGCGGGTCGGTATCCATACCGGCCTCCTTTGTTGTTGTTAAAGGAGAGGGTGGATTCTCGTGCTGCAATGCACAAATAGCAAGTGAGCTAGTGAACGCTAACTTTTGGGGTGGGCGGCATTTCTGAAAATATCAATAAAATCAATTATTTATGATTCTAAAGGGCAGAGAAAAACACAACACTCTGCATTAGCTTGTGGGGTCACAAGATTCGCCGCTGATGGTGCGGAGAGTATGCCGGTTAATCTCCGCAGAGTTCGAAGCCCGTAAGGAGCCCTGCAACACCATCAGGATAAACCCCGCGTATTACGGGAACACGAATTCCGTATTCCACTTCATTTCATGCAGGCACTTATGCTGCCAAGCTTCAGGGTGTGGGAGCGCCGTCCGCTGCCGAGGCCATGCGGGCAAAAGTTTCGTAGAGATCCCAGTCGAGCGGGTGTGCTTGCAGCGTCTGCGGGTGCCACATCCGCCGCGGCAGCTCGAAAATGTCGCCGCCGTAGACATGCAGCCCGATGGCCGGTGTGTCGCCCAGGCATTCCGCGACATGCGCCGTCTCGGCGCGCATGTTCAGTATTGCGCCCCGTTTCAGTGTGACTTCACTGGCACGGCGTAGCTGACTGTTGTCGGTGCGGTAGAGCGTGTTTTTTTCCTCGCCCGACAGCAACAGGATCGACGCCCAGGTGCCGTGATCATGCGGCGGCGTGCGCCGGCCGTTGGGGAAACGCACCTTGAGCAGCGTCAGGTCGGGTGAACGGTAAAACACCTGGCGCGCATTGCCGCCGGTGCCGGAGACATAGCTCAGGGCCAGCTCGATTTCTTCGACCCGGGTGCTGAGGCTTTCCAGCACCTCGCGCATCGCGGTCATCGGATCGGCGCTTTCGCGGGCGAGGGCACAGCGGGTGACGAGTTCGTGTATTTTCATTGATGTCCGTAATTATCAGAGAGCGTAGCCCGGGGGGAGCGCAAGCGGATTACGGGGAAATAAGTCCCGTATTTCGCCCCGAAGGAAGTCCCCCTGGGGGCACTTCGTTTCATACGGGCTTGCTTCCATCGGCATTGTTGTTGACGCTCAACCATGCGCCGCAAGCTCCTCGCGCACGATTTTCCGAACAAGTTCCTGTGTTACCGGCTGCTCCGCAAGGCCCACCTGGGCCTTGAGTGCTTCGTTGATCAGCGTCTGATAGCCCTTGCCGGTTTTCTCCGACAGGGACTTGAAGTGGCTGACAATCGCATCGTCCATGTAGATGGTGATGCGGGTCTTGCCTGCAGCGGGAATCACCGCGCCACGCTTTCCTTTGGAAAAGTCATACACTTTTTTCATAATTTCTCCGTTCTCTGGGGTCGGCCATGCGCACAGAAATGGTTCGTGAACCGCTGCTCCGCTCAGTGTGAACCACGACCCTCAGCGCGCCGAATGTGTACATTCCGATGGTGACAAACCGCTGTTTGCCGGCGGCAGTGTCATCCTCGATGGTGAGCGCGAGAGGATCATTCAGCACCCCGTCACTCTCGGCAAGCGACACACCATGCTTTCGGATGTTCGCCGTATCCTTTGTTCGGTTCGAATTCGGCAGGCATGCCTATAATATATGCACGTTATACATATTCGTCAAGGCGGGGTGGTGATGCGACGGGTGTGGCGGTGCCCAAAGGAGTTTCGAGGCGCATTGCATCAATGGTTATTCATGCGGCGCAATGCCCGTTGGTTATTGCGCCCT
>JBBQAO010000037.1:0-30770 GCA_038316355.1 Burkholderiales bacterium | reverse complement strand
CCAGCCCTTGGTGACGCAGGGGACGGGCTGGCCGTGCTGGCCGACTTCGCAGACATCATGGCCGTCAGCATCGATGTTGCGGATGGTGACGAAAATATCCATGTCTTCCGAGGTGCTCGATACCCACAGATTCAACACCAGCGGACCGGTGACCTCGGTGTCTTCCGCCATCGGCGGCGTCACGAACGACACCCCTGTGCGTCCGACATTGCCGTGGGTGGTCGACAGCGAGGACCCGCCGGCGACACCTGCGCTGGTCACGCCACTCGGCGTGTACGACAGTTTTGACGCAACCTTGGGCGCCGACTTCGCGAGCAGCCCCTCGACCTCATCCGGTCCACCCGGTGCTTTACGCTCGGGCTTCAGATACAGCTTGGTCCACTTCGTACGCTTCAGCGGCCATTCGTTCTCGGTGCGGAAGGCATAGGGTTTTTTGCTGCCGCCGGTGCGGATCTCGAGCTTGACCGGCGGCTCGTCCATGATGCCGGTGTCGATGTCTTTCAGCCAGTAATCGAACCAGCGCAACTGGTCCATGCGCCCTTCTTCGGCATGGAAGGGATGAAAATGGCTGCCGGTGTGGATACGCAGTTTTTTGTGTTTCGACGCCGCGTTCATGAAACCTTCAGTGTTGCCGCGCAGGTGCATCGAGAAGCCGCCCCAGTTGCCGACGCTGTACACCGGGACCTTGATCTGGTCCCAGCGCGCACTGCTCAGATGCCAGTACTCCGAATCGAGATCGTTGCGCATGAAATTCCACATCATGTCGTTGTGGAAAGCATCAGGATTGTAGCTGCGCGGTTTGCCGAGCAGTTGATGTGCGGTGTGCGTCAGCCACCAGTTGCCGATGAAACCCAGCGCAAAAATACCGCCGTGATAAGCCTGGTCGCGGTATTGGTCGGCGCGGCCTTCCCACGGCATGATCGCCTTCAGCGACGGCGGCTGCTGATTCGCAGCTCGCCATTGTGACGATGCATGATATGAAATTCCGAGCATGCCGACATTGCCCGAACACCAGTCGCGTTTGGCGAGCCATTCGATCGCATCATAGGTATCGAGCCCTTCCTGGAAGGAACTCGGGTCGGACTTGCCCGGCGACTTCCCTGAACCGCGCATATCGATCCGCACGCAGGCATAACCGCGCGGGCACCACCACTCGGGATTGGCGGTCTCCCAGTTCATATGGGGATTCGCCTTTTCCTCAAGGTCCGCCGGCGGAATCCATAACTTGTCCTTCTGGTACGGCCCGGCATTGAGAATCACCGGCATGCGCTCGCGGAAATTCGGCCGGAACACATCGGCATAGATGACCGTGCCGTCGCGCAATGGAATCTGCACGTCCTTCTCGACGATGAGTTTCATCTTGCGGGGTTGTGAGACTTTTTTCTGACGATTCATGAACACAAAACTCCCTGTCTGAAACCATTGATCAATAAATTCAAGCTGACATAAAATCGCCGGGAACCTACTCTGGCGTAACTCCGGCGGCTTGCGCCACCTTTCGCCACTTTTCGATCTCGGTGCGGTTATAACGGTCGTATTCCTCCGGTGAATTACCGACCGGAATCGCGCCCTGGCTGGAAAGACCGGAGCGCACGGCGGGCTCCTGCAATGCCTTGACCACTGCCGCATTCAGCCGGTTGATCACCGGCTTGGGCGTCTTCGCCGGCGCCAACATGCCGAATCCGCTCGACACCAGAAAATCCTTGTAGCCCTGCTCAATCATGGTTGGCACCTCGGGCGCAACCGGTGAGCGGGTGGCGGTTGCCTGCGCGATCATGCGCAGCCTGCCGCTGCGGACGTACTCGATAAAGGCGGGCATGGCGGCAAAGATCATGTGCGCCTGCCCCGACACCACATCCACTGTTGCCGGGCCGACTCCCTTGTATGGCACATGGAGCATCTTCAGATTTGCCGCCGACGCCAGCATCTCAATGGCGAGGTGCGTAGATGTGCCGCGGCCCGGAGTGGCATATATGAGATCACCCGGACGGGACCTGGCCAGCGCGACCAGTTGCCGGATGTTGTGCACCGGCAGCGAGGGATGCACGACCAGCGCATTCGGAACATCCGCAACCAGCGTCACCGCTGCAAAATCATTGATCGAGTCATAGGGCAGCGATTTGATGACCGCAGGGTTGATCACGTGAGCGGTCGACACCATCACAATGGTGTATCCGTCGGGCGGGGACTTGACAGCGATGTTGGTACCCAGCGTGCTCCCCGCGCCACCACGGTTGTCGATCAGGATCTGCTGGCCGAGATCCTGCGTCATTCTGGGCGCAATGAATCGCGCAATGATGTCGGTATTGCCCCCGGGCGCAAACGGCACCACCAGACGGATCGGCTTCGACGGCCAGGTTTGCGCGCGCACCGCCATCGACGGCAGCGCCATTACGCACACCAGCAGGACCCATACAGCACGGCAATAAGACTGTTTCATGTTCTCCTCCATCAAAAATAAGCCCCGCTCCACGCTTGTCCGAACCGTCCCTCTCCGGGGGTTTTCCGGTCGAACCCTGAACCGTCAAATAATGTTCTGAAACAGCGTTAAAACGTAACTGCATAAAAGGTAACTGCATAAAGGTAACTGCCTAAGGTAACTGCCTGAAGGCAACTGCCTAAAGACACTTTCGCCGGGTTCCAGACGATCCTTATGTGATTCTGGATCCACCACTATAATTGGTCTATATATTTAGACTAATTAGGGTTATTAATATCGTGAATATAAAGGGGCTCGATTTCGGATTGCTGCAATGCTTCATGACGCTGATGTCTGAACGCAGTGTTTCGAAATCGGCGTTGCGGCTGGGATTGTCCCAACCCGCCGTCAGCCACGCCCTGGGCCGTCTGCGCCGCCTGTTCGACGACGCGCTGCTGCTGAAAGGTCATGGCCACATGACGCCGACCGCGCGGGCACTCGAACTGGAAGTCGAGGTGCGTGCGCTGCTTGCCAGTGCTGAACACCTGGTCAGCCGGCCGGCCGAATTTGTGCCAGCCACGACGCGCGTGCGGTTTGTGGTGATGACTCCGGAATTCGTCGAGTACCTGCTTGCGCCGCCACTGGTCGCACATATCCAAACTCATGCCTCCGGCATAGACGTCGCTTTCCGCACCACAGACCCGGAACACGCACCCGACTGGTTCGAAAGCGGTGAAATCGACATCCGTCTGGGTTGGCTGCCGGCCCCTCCGCCGCTGCTGCGGGTCAAGTTGCTGTTCCGCGACCCGCTGGTGTGCATCGCGCGCCGCAGCCATCCACGCCTGAAAAACCGCATCACTGCGGAACAGTACCTGGCAACTGCCCATGTCCGCGTCGAACGGCCGCGCACCGGCGTATCGACCGGAGCGGTTGACGCCGCAGTTGCCGCAGTCGGCGGCCGGTTGCGCATTGCGCTGCAGGTGCAAAACGCATTCGCCCTCGCTAATTCGGTAGCACAATCAAGTCTGATCGCCACGCTACCGGAACGCCTTGCGCGCGTGATGGCGGCGCAATATCCACTGCAAATCCTGCCGCTGCCGCTGGATGTACCCGATGTCCGCATTGCGATGTACTGGCATGAGCGCACCCACAAACAACCCGCGCACCGCTGGTTCCGGCAATTGCTCGCAGAGACCGCGAAAGATCTGTAGCCCGTGCCGCGCACTGCTGACTGACCGACATTTGCGCTGCATCAAGTCCGCATTTCATTTCCGGTGTTAGGGTGCGAGGTGAATCCAGCACCGGACGACCCGGACAGCACAACCCGACATGCGGAGAATTTCATGATCAAGGAAGTCAGCGGCGACATCTTACTCAGCAAAGCGCAGGTCATCGCCCACGGTGTATCCCCAAATGACCCGTTCCACAGCGGGCTCGCGCTGCAGTTGCGCGAGCGCTGGCCGGCGATGTACAAGGATTTCCGGCACTACTGCCAGTCACAACATCCCAAACCCGGCACCTTGTGGGCATGGATGGGTGCCGACGGCACCCGCGTCGTCAGCCTTTTCACCCAGGACGGTGCAGAGGGCCACCACGGCGGCAATCCCGGCCTGGCGACGCTGCAGCATGCGGGCCATGCGCTGCGTGAACTGCAGAAACTTGCGGTCGCTGAAAAATTCACCAGCATCGCCCTGCCGCGGCTGGCCACCGGCGTCGGCCGGCTGGCCTGGAACGACGTTCAGCCGCTGATCACGCAGCACCTCGGCGGGCTCGGCATCCCGGTGCTGGTTTACACCACCTACCACACGGGACAACAGGCCGACGAAGGCCTCTGAACATTCCGGCACGGCGCGGGCGCCCCGCGCCGCCTCTGGTAAACTCGCCGCTCCATACAGCGCTGATCATCCGGAGGAAACCATGATTTACGAAGTGCGCACGTACGACATCAAACCCAAATCACAGGCCGAAGTCGAAAAACGTTTTGGCGAAGCCTATGAGTTCCGCAAGAAACTCTCGCCGCTGGCCGCCTTCTGGCACACCGAGATCGGCCCGCTGAACCAGATCATCCATGTCTGGCCGTACAAGGACCTGACGGAACGCGACCGCATCCGCAGCGAAGCCGCGGCGTCAGGCAACTGGCCGCCGAAAATCGGCGAGTTCGTGCTCAACATGCGTACTGAAATTTTCATCCCGTTTTCGTTCTCGCCGGAATTGAAACCGGGCAAGATGGGCCCGTACTTCGAAATGCGCACCTACACCTACGCGCCGGGCGAATTGCCGAAAATCCAGAAAGTCTGGGAAAAAGCAATGCCGGCACGCGTCAAATTCAGTCCGCTGGTCGGCGTCTGGTATGCGGAGCTGGGGGGCGTCAACCGTTTCACCCATATCTGGTCGTACCCGTCGCTGGACGCGCGCAATGAAACGCGTGAAAAAGCCGTCGCCGCCGGCGTCTGGCCGCCATCCGCGGTCGCCAAGAAGGAAGGCATGCCCGACGCCTTGCTGACTGCGCAGGAAAACAAGATCGTGATGCCCTCGGCGTTTTCACCCCTGCAATAACGCCGCAGCACTAATCCCGGGGAGCGGCGCATGCCTGTCGGCAGGCTGGATCATTACTCTATCCGCACGCTGGACATCGAGGCATCGCGCCGCTTCTATACCGGAGTGATGGGTTTCGAGCCGGGCTTCCGGCCGCCGTTCAACTTCCCCGGCCTGTGGCTGTACAACGGCGCACCCTATCCGGAATCCACCGGTGTCGTGCACATCATCGGCATCGACCCGGACGATCCGCAGGGATTGCAGGATTACCTGGGAGATCGCGATGTTGCATCACTCCAGGGCAGCGGCACTGTCGATCACATGGCGTTCGTCGCCACCGGCCTCGGCGCCATGCGCGCACGCCTGCAGCAGCACGGCGTCCCGTTCCGCGAACGCACGGTGCCGTCACTCAATCTGCACCAGGTGTTCTGCGAAGATCCCAGCGGCGTCACCATCGAACTGAATTACCCGGCGGCCGAAGCCGCAACGGTCTGAGCCGCATGCCCCTGCCGCGTGCGCTGGTCATCGGTGGCTCGCTGGGCGGCTTGTTTATCGCCAACCTGCTGCACCGCCAGGGCTGGGATGTTGAGGTCTACGAACAGTCCGCCGCGCCACTGGCCGGACGCGGGGCCGGCATCATCACCCATCCCGACCTGTTCATGACACTTCAACGCATCGGCATTGTGGTGGACGACAGCATCGGCGTGGACATCGAGGGCCGCGTGGTATTTGACCGCAGCGGCGCGGTGTTGGGCACGCTGCCGCTGCGGCAATGCCTGACCACCTGGGGACGGCTGCACACGCTGCTGCTGGCCGCTTTTCCGCAACAGCGTTATCACCTCGGCCACGCCTGCACCGGTGTGACACAGGACGCGCAAGCCGTGACCGCAGCCTTCGGCAACGGCGCCTCCGCGCAAGGCGACCTGCTGATCGGTGCCGACGGCATACGCTCGGTGGTGCGCAACCAGCTTGCGCCGGCCACTGTGCCGGAGTACGCCGGCTACATCGCCTGGCGCGGCCTGGCCGGCGAAACCGACCTGACGCCGCAGACCCGCCGCGACCTGTTCCCGAAATTCGCCTTCAGCCTCGCGCCGCGCGAGCACATGCTCGGTTATCCGGTGGCCGGTTTCGGCAACTCGACACGCACCGGCGAGCGCTGTTTCAATTTTGTCTGGTACCGCCCGACACACGCCGAACGCGAACTGCCGGAGCTGTGCACGGACATCCACGGCCACCGGCACGACATGTCGATTCCACCACCGCTGATCCGTCCCGCAGTACTCGAAGCCATGCGCGGAGCCGCGCGCGAACAGTTGTCACTGCAGTTTGCGGAAGTCGTCGCCCGGACGCGGCAACCGTTTTTCCAGGCGATATTTGACCTCGAATCGGCGCAGATGGCGTCTGGCCGCATTGCACTGCTCGGGGATGCCGCCTTCGTCGCGCGTCCGCATTGCGGCATGGGCGTATCCAAGGCAGCCGGTGATGCGATGGTACTGGCCGATCTGCTGCGGGACAGCGACAATGACGCAGCAGCGGCCTTGCCGCGTTATTCTGCAGCCCGCGTGCGCTTCGGCCGGTCGGTGGTTGCGCATGCCCGCATGCTGGGCGCGTACCTGCAGGGATGCGCCGGCGGCGACACCCGCGGCACCGAACACCTGCACACCCCGGACGCCGTGATGCGCGACATTGCGGTGAGCCGGGAATTCTGAACAACAAGGAGAGAAACATGAAAGTCGGATTCATCGGACTCGGCACCATGGGCGGATCCATGGCGCTCAATCTGCGCAAGGCGGGTTTTGATCTCGTCGTGCATGACCTGCGCCCGGACGCCGCCAAACCGCAGCTCGCCGCCGGCGCGACCTGGGCCGCTGATGTTAAAACGCTGGGCAAAGCCGTGGACGTGGTGCTGACTTCGCTGCCCGGCCCGCGCGAAGCCGAAGCCGTCGGTGCCGACCTGATGGCGTCGATGAAATCCGGCAGCGTGTGGTTTGATCTCACCACCAATTCGCCGACCGTCGTGCGTTCACTGTCGGCGCGTTGTGCGGAGCACGGCATCAGCATGTTAGACGCGCCGGTGTCCGGCGGGCCGCACGGCGCGAAGTCGGGCAAGATGGCGCTGCTGGTCGGCGGTGACGAAAAGGTATTCAACGACAATCGCAAAGTGCTCGATGCCATCGGCGACCAGGTGATTTACATCGGCGCGATCGGCGCCGGCACTGTCGCCAAACTCGTGCACAACTGCGCCGGTTACGCGATCCAGACCGCCCTCGCCGAAGTATTCACCGTCGGCGTCAAGGCCGGGGTTGATCCGCTGGCGCTGTGGGCCGCGGTACGGCAGTGTTCGCTGGGCCGCCAGCGCACTTTCGACCGGCTGGGCCGGCAGTTCCTGCAGGGCAGCTTCGATCCGCCGGACTTCGCGCTGAAACTGGCGCTGAAAGATGTGACGCTGGCCACCGAGCTCGGTCGCGAACTGGGAGTGCCGATGCGCGTCGCGAACCTTGCCCATGCCGACATGACCGAAGCGCTGAACCGCGGCTGGGCCGAGCGCGACTCGCGGGTTCCCATGCTGCTGCAGGAAGAACGCGCCGGCGTGGAGATCAGGGTGCCCGCGGCGGCGATCCAGGCCGTGCTGCAGAAAGACGGCTAGAATCCATTTAAGCAGGACTTACCAACCGGGGAGTACTTCCATGGCATGGCGCAACATCCTCCGCAACTGGCTGTGGTTGATCGTTGCCGCCATAAGTGCGCCTGCCGCATGGGCGCAAGGCGGGGCGCAAGGCGATACCAAGGCACTGCTTGACCGCGCGATCAGCAGCGAACACCGCAGTGAGACCAACCGGCTGCGTGACCAATACCGTCATCCGCGCGAAACACTGCTGTTCTTCGACTTGAAACCGGAGATGACCGTGGTTGAAATCTGGCCCGGCGGCGGCTGGTATTCAGAAATCATCGGCCCGGTGCTGCGGGAGCGCGGCCAGTACTATCTGGCGCATTACGCGATCGAAAATCCCAAACTTGAAGGCTGGCAGCGTGAGTCGCGTGAAAAGCAGCAGGAAAAAATCGCCAGGCAAACTGCTCTGTACGGCAAACCGGTGTTCACCTCATTCGGGCCACCGGATTATCTGGCGATCGCCCCGCCCGGCAGCGCCGATCTGGTGCTGACCTTTCGCAACGTGCACAACTGGAGCAAAGAGCGGGCCGACGGGGCTGCATTCAAGGCTTTCTTCACCGCGCTGAAACCCGGTGGGACGCTCGGAGTAGTCGAGCATCGCGCCAAACCCGGCGCTTCTCTCGAGCACATGGTGAAATCCGGGTACATGACCGAAGCCCATGTCATCGGACTCGCCGAAAAAGCGGGCTTCAAACTGGCCGGAAAATCCGAAATCAACGCCAACCCGCTGGATACCACCGACCATCCCAACGGCGTGTGGACGCTACCGCCGATGCTGCGCGGCTGGCTCGACAAGGATAAATACCGTGCCATCGGCGAAAGCGATCGCATGACGCTGAAGTTTCGCAAGCCGGAGTAGCGCACCATGCCCGCCACTCCACTGTATGCCGCACTGCTCGGACTGATATTCGTGGTGCTCAGCATCCGCACCATCCGCCTGCGGCGCCGGTATCGCGTGGCCATCGGCGACGGCGACAACGAGCCGTTGCGGCGCGCAGCGCGCGTACACGCCAATTTCGCAGAATACGTGCCGCTGGCGCTGCTGCTGGTTTATTTCGTCGAGACCGGCGGCGGGCCGGCGCTGCTGACCCACGCGCTCTGCGTCGCGCTGGTCTGCGGCCGCCTGTCGCATGCTTACGGCGTCAGCCAGCCCCGTGAAAATTTCCGCTTCCGTGTCGCCGGCATGGTGCTGACGTTCAGCGTCATCATTGCAGCGTGCCTGGCGATCCCGCTGGTCCGCCTCGCCTGAAATGCAGGATCAGCGCCGGTTCATCTCTGGTACTGGCCGGGATTGAGCCGGTCGATGTCGGCCTGCACCTGATCGCGACTGCGTTCGTAGACAATTTCCCGGCCCATCACCGAACCGGCATAAGCCAGCCCGTTGCGTGTCGGCGACAGATCGCACTTCACGCTGTGCAGGCCCGCGCCGACCACCACCGTGATTCCCGACGCACGTTTGCTGAACACCACGACCTCCATCAGTTGCCGGGTCTCAGTGACGCGAACCTGAATTTTTTCGGTGATCAATTCGGCATCCCGGTCATTGCAACTGCATCAGCGCACGACCTTGCGCGCGATGACAATGTTGTCGTACACCAGATTCGAAGACCAGATCCAGCGCGCGCCCTGAAAGAGCTCGGGATAACGCGTGTAGGCCTGCAGCGTGGTGACGCCGATTTCCTCGTCGGTGTATTCATGGGCGCGCGGCCAGTTCAAATCGTTGAACGTCTTTGATCGCCAGTTTTTCGGATAGGCGTAATGCACCATGTAACAGTCGTCTCGGCATGTCGGCTTTTTCACGTGCGGATAGGTCCGGCCAAGCTTGTTGAACAGGTGCACGTTGCCTTTTTCCACCACGTCATTCGGACTGTCCAGAGGGCCAACCATGAAAGTCTGGGCTTTCCATGAACTGTCGGTCACCGTGCCATCGCTGAACTTGGCAATCAAACCGCCGTCGCCGAGGTACCAGGATTCGTTGAGGCGCGCCATGTTTTCGACACCCAGGCCCAGTTGCTCATCCCAGTCGACCAGCAGGAATGCCATGGTGTAAGGGCGCTTCACCTTGAACTTGACGATGGCCGAATTGAACGGGGTGTATGGCGTGTTATCGACGGAAATCAGCTTGCCGTTTACATAGAGCTCAAAATAATTGTCGGCGACGATAAAACCGGTCACCACTTCGCCGTCGGCATCCACCTCAATCACCGGCACCTTGTCGGTCGACACCGCGGCAGAGTTTGGCGGCATGACTTTGTTGCATTCGTTGTAGAGATCGTACGAAAGAGGCCCTTCCTTGCGTTGCAAGGCCGTGTTCGCGGGCACCGTAATCACCGTGCCGTCGGTGGCGGTGATCTCGCCGACCGCAGCCACGCGAAGATTCATCTTCGGATTGGTGTGGGTGCAGCTGGTGAGGTTCTGCACCACGACCTTTTTCGCCTGCCCTTGGGTCACCATCCGCTTGTCAGGTGTGGGGTCCGGCGCATCGAGCACCAGATCCGGCCCCCGCGACTGGCACGCGGCAAGCGCCACGCACCCCAGAACAGCCACTGCGATGTTGTGCAACGCCGCACCCGGCGCCTTGAACGATGCAAGCATGATGACCCTCCCTTGGTGAACCGCGCCAGCCGCTGAATCTGAATGTTCCGCTGGGCTGTGGCAACAGTGCAGTCCAGCTTAGCCGACCACCCCGGACAGGGCAAGCTTGTGCCGGCGGGTTCCCGCCGCAACCGCAGATTGACCAATTTGGGTGGCGCTTCCCGCCAGGTGCATCCCTTATAATTTCGGTCTTTTCCGCATCCCCTGCCCATTCCGAACATGCTGATCAAATTCACCCTCAACGGCGACCCGGCCGAAGTCCATCTGAAATCATCCGACCGCCTGCTGGTCGACGTGCTGCGCGAGGACCTGCAGCTCACCGGCACCAAACACGGCTGCGGCATCGGCGCCTGCGGCACCTGCACCGTCATCGTCGACGGCTCACCGGTGTCGTCCTGCCTGCAACTGGCCGCCCTGTGCGACGGCGCCAGCGTCCGCACCGTCGAGGGACTGAACCAGGCTGGCGTGCTGCATCCGGTACAACAGGCCTTCATCAACAAGTCTGCAATGCAATGCGGCATCTGCATTCCGGGCCATGTCATGCAATGCGTGTCGCTGCTCGACAAGAACCCGAACCCTACCGAAGAAGACATCCGCATGAGCGTTGACAGCGTGTATTGCCGCTGCACCGGCTACGTTAAAATCATCGATGCCTACCGCGAAGCCATCGCGCTGCTGAAAAAGGCGGGCAAGGCATGAGCAACCGCCACCAGAACCTGCGCGACCCAAAATTTGAATCCGGCCTGCTGGTCGTCGGCAAGGATGTGCCGCGCACCGATGCCATCCCCAAGGTCACCGGCGCTGCGCAATATGTCGCCGACATCCACATGTCCGGCATGCTCCATGCCGCCGTGCTGCGCAGCCCGCATCCGCATGCACGCATCCTGTCTATCGACACCAGCGCTGCGCGCGCGATGCCCGGCGTCAAAGCCGTGGTCACCGGTGAAGACACTGCGAAACGCAAATGGGGCGCGTTCCGCCCCGACCTCTACCCTCTGGCCATCAATAAGGTGCGTTACGTCGGCGATGAAGTCGCCGCAGTTGCCGCCATCGATCCGGAAACCGCGCGCGCCGCGGTGGACCGCATCGTCGTCGAATATGAAGTACTGCCGGGCGTGTTTTCGCTGGACGAGGCCATGGTGGCGGGTGCGCCACTGGTACACGAGGACACGCCGGGCAATGTCGCCCATGAATTTGCTTTTGAACGCGGCGAAGTCGACGCCGGCTTCAAGGCTTCCGACGTCATCGTCGAAGGCACCTGGGATTCGATACGACAATGGCACTCGTCTCTCGAAACCATCGGCTGCGTCGCGCACTGGAGCAACAACCGCGTCAGCATGTGGTGCAACACCCAGACACCCTTCCTCGCCCGCGGTCGTTATGCCATCGCGCTCGGCGTGCCGGAGTCGCAGGTGCGGGTGATCCAGACCGAAGTCGGCGGCGGTTTCGGCGGCAAGTCCGGCGACGATAACGGATCGGTGATCGCAGCCATCCTCGCACGCAAGGCCGGCAAGCCGGTGAAACTGATCCACACCCGCGAAGAAGAATTCCTCGCCAGCCATCCGCGCATGCCCATGCGTTACTGGGTACGGTTGGGTTTCGCCAAAACCGGCAAGGTACTGGCCAAGGAAATTCGCATGTGGGCCGACAACGGCGCCTACACCGGAAAATCGCAGGCCATCCTCGGCGCAGCCACCGTGCGCCACGACGCGCTGTACAAATACCCCAACGCGCGCGCCAAATCGACGCTGCTCTATACCAATCTGGTGCCGACCGGTGCGTTTCGCGGTTTCGGTAATCCCTCGGCGGATTGGGCCGTGGAACAGGCCTGGGATCTTGCTGCGGAAAAACTGGGCATCGACGTCGTCGATCTGCTGCGCATGAACGCGGTCGAGGAAGGTGACGTCTCGCCGCACAACCACAAAATCACCAGCGGCGAACTGCGCCAGTGCATCGACAAGGCGGCCGACCTGATCCAGTGGAAAAGTAAACGGGAAATTAAGCGGGAAAATAAGCGTAAAAACAAGCAGTCCAACAGCGGCCTGGGCATGGGCTGCAGCATCCACGTCAATGGCCGCCGCAGTTTCGGCGATTGGGACGGCAGTTCGGCCATCGTGCGCATCAATGAAGACGGCCGCGCCACCATCATCACCGGTGAAGGTGAAATCGGCCAGGGCACGCTGACCGTGCTGCGCCAGATCGCCGCCGAAGAACTCGGCATGCCGTACGAAGACATCGACATCACCCGTCCCGACACCGATGTGCATCCGCATTCGCTGGGCGCATTGGCCAGTCGCGTCACCTACGTCGCCGGCAACGCAGTAAAACTCGCCGCCGCAGCAGCGCTGAAACAACTGATGGCCGCGGCCGCCGATCAATTCAGGAAGCCAGCCGAGGAACTGACTATCATCAACGGCCAGATCGGCCCGAAAAAAGGCGGCGAAAGCGAATTCAAACCAGTCAGCGCCGTGGTCCGCGCCAACATTTACAAACGCGGCGGCGAAGCCATTGTCGGCATCGGCAACTGGGACAATCCCTCGGAATTCCCGGACCACAGCCGTTACGGCAACGAATCCGGCGCCTACAACTTTGCCGCACAGGCGGTCGAGGTCGAAGTCGACCGCGGCACCGGTGTAGTGGAATTGAAAGAAATTTCCGCAGTCGTTGATTGCGGCACGGTGATCCATCCTGCTGCCGCACAGGGCCAGGTCGAAGGTGCGGTGACCCAGGGCATCGGCCTCGCGATGACCGAATATTTCGACTGGCACAACGGCGCACCCACCGACCCGCAGTACATCGACTATCCGCTGCCATCAGCGGATTTCGTACCGAAAATCCATGTGGCGTTCGCCGACTCCTACGAACCTTCGGGACCGTTCGGCGCCAAGGGTCTCGGTGAAATCGGCCTTGATTCAATCCCCGCTGCCATCGCCAATGCCATTGCCGACGCGGTAGGCGTGCGCATCCACCAGTTGCCGATTACCGCGGAAAAAATCCACCGCGCACTGCATCCAAAGCTGTATGCCGATGAAAAGGTGACACCTGCCGGACCGCCCAAAGGCGGCGTGTGGACGCGGCTGGCCACCGGGCGGCCTTCGGGCACGCGCCCGTTCGCAATGGAACTGGTTACGCCGAAAACCATCGATGAAGCAATTGCACTGTATGCCGCAGGTGACACCGCCATCGTGTCCGGTGGCATGTCACATGCGCTGCGCCGCGAACGCACCGGTTTCCCGCAGGCGAAACGGTTGATGAATGTCGGCCGTATTCCGGAACTGCTGCAGCTCGGTATCACCGACGGCAGGCTGTGCATCGGCTCGGCGGTCAACCAGCAGACACTGCTGGAACTGCCCGGACTGCGCGAACAGTGGGCGGTGCTCGCCGAGTCACTCGATGCCGCAGGACACACCCGCGTACGGCACATGACCACGGTCGGTGGCAGTGTGGCGCCGCTGATCGGTGGTTTCGATATGCCGGTGGCTTTGCTTTGCGCCAATGCCCGCATTGTCAGCGCATCACCGGCAGGTAAAAAGACAGTGACGCTGGCGGAAGCTTTTGAAAAACGTTTCGCCAAGGACGAAATGGTCATCGCCATCGAAGTCGATGCCCTGCCCGCGCACAGCGGTTCGGCCTTCCACAAGTTCCTGCCGCGTGGCGTGATGGAAACGCCGGCGGCCAATGCTGCTGCGACCGTTACCCTGGATGCCCGGGGCAAATGCATCGCCGCGCGCCTGGTTGTCGGCGCAGTGAGCTGGAAACCGGTCGTGCCCGACCTGTCCTCGCTCAACGGTATGACTTTCGACGAAGAAAAAATTCGCGCTGCAGTACAGCCGGTGCGAGACCTCGCCCAACCGCAGGCCAACGTCCGCGGCTCGGCGATGTACAAACGCAATATGGCGGTCGAAATCGGCGCGCGCACGCTGATCCGCGCCTGGCAACGCGCCGCTCAGAAAAAATAACATCATTCAACCGAGGGGCTGGTAAATGACAGAACGCTTTAAGACTTCCGACGGCTGCGAAATCGCTTACACCCTGCACAACAAGGCCGGCGCCGCAGCACCACGCGTTGCGCTGGTGCATTCGCTGGCACTGGATCGCAGCATCTGGGATGAGGTCGCGCAAGCGCTGGCCCGGGACACGCAGGTGCTGACCTTCGATTGCCGCGGCCACGGCCTGTCCGGCCAGCCGGTGATGACTTACACGCCACAACTGTTCGCGCGCGACCTCGCCGAACTGATGGACCATGTGCAATGGCCTTCCGCCATTGTCGCCGGCTGCTCGATGGGCGGCATGGTGGCACAGGCCTTCGCTATTGAATATCCGCAACGCACCACCGGCCTCGCACTGATCGACACCACCGCCTGGTACGGCGCCGATGCACCCAAGGTCTGGCGCGAACGCGGCGCCACCGGCAGGGAAAAAGGCATGGCGGCGCTGATCAAGTTCCAGACCGAGCGCTGGTTCGGCGACAACTTCCGCGCCACGAAAACCGCGACCGTTGATCGATTAAGCAAAGTGTTCCTCGCCAACAATGTCGACTGCTACGTCAAAACCTGCGAAATGCTCGGTGACGGCGACCTGCGCGCAGGGCTGGCTTCGATCAAGGTGCCGACCGCGATTGCCGTCGGTGAAGAAGATTACGCCACACCGGTCGCCATGGCCGAAGCCCTGCATGAAGCCATCGCCGGTTCAACGCTGACGGTGCTGCCCGGTGGCCGCCACATCACGCCAACCGAAAAACCGCAGGACATCGCTGCGCGCATCCGCGAAGTCATCAGCTGGAATAAGCCGATATGACCCCCGTAAAGCCGCGCTGCCTCGATATCCACGCCCACCATGTCGGCAAACCGGTCATCGACCGCATTAATGCCGAGGGCGCGCAACATGACGTCAAAATCGTCAAAGGTGAAGACGGTGCGACGCGCATTTCCGTCGGCGGCCGCCTCACCGGCATGCCGCTGATTCCGCCGCTGAGTGACGAAACCGCGCGCCTGAAATGGATGGATGAAGCCGGCATCGACGTGCAACTGCTCGCCGGCTGGATGGACCTCGCCGGCTATCACCTGCCGACGGCAGGCGGGCAATGGCTCGCGCGCGTACAGAACGAAGCACTGGCGGAGATGGTTGCACAACGTCCGGACCGTTATGCCGCTGCGGCGATGGTGCCCTTGCAGGATGTAGCAGTGGCTGCGGATGAATTGCGCCACGCGGTGCAGGCCCTCGGCCATCGCGCAGTGCAGATCGGCGCCCGCGTTGAAGAAGAAGGCCTGGACGCACCCCAGTACGACGCGTTCTGGGCTGCGGCACAGGAACTCAATGTGCCGGTGATCATTCACCCGGCCGACCTCGCGGTGCCGCCACGCACCCGCCGGCTGTTCCTGCACATCCTCGTCGGCAATCCGAGCGAAACCACCTTCGCTGCCGCAGCGCTGCTGCTCGGCGGCGTGTTCGACCGTTTCCCGAAACTTCGCGTGCTGCTGGTGCATGGCGGCGGCTGCCTGCCGTACCAGTTCGGCCGCATCGACCGCGGCCGCATCACTGCGCCGCCGTTTGCCAAAGGCTCGGTGAAAAATCCGCTGGCTCAGTACGCCGGCAATCTTTATTACGACAGCGTGCTGCACGACGACGAAGCCTTCCGTTACCTGATCGCGCGTGCCGGTGCCGGCAAGGTTGCGCTGGGCAGTGATTATCCGTTTCCGTTGCGCGACCCGGATCCAGTTAAATTTATTAATAAAAACAATGAGTTAGATGATGCCTCTCGGCGTGCAGTGTGCTGGGATACCGGCGCAGCATTACTCGGCCTGAAATAATTGCGAGGAAATCAACGATGAACCTGCACTCCATACGCGGCGCACTGGCCGCCATCCTGCTATGCGCCGCCGGAACAGCGGGCGCGCAAACTTATCCGGCAGGACCCGTGCGCTTTCTGGTGCCTTTTCCACCCGGCGGCGGCATCGACACCATGGGGCGCATTCTTGGCCAGAAAATGTCCGAAGCCATCGCCAAACCGGTGGTCGTTGAAAACCGGGCTGGCGCCAACGGACTGATTGGCTCGCGTTTTGTCGCACGCGCGCCCAGGGACGGCTACCTGCTGCTGGTCAACGGCGTCAATTTCGTCACCGCGCCGGTGATATTCAAAAACGCCGAATTCGATCCGCTCAGGGATTTCGATCCGATCAGCCTGCTCGCGCTGGCGCCCAATATTCTCGTGGTGCATCCCTCGCTGCCGGTCAAAAATGTGCGCGAATTCATCGCGCTGGCCAAAGCCAAACCCGGTGCCGTGCTGTTTGCCGGTTCCGACAGCGGCAGCACCCCGCACTTGGCCGGCGAACTGTTCAAGACATTGACCAAAACGAACATGGTGCATGTGCCCTATCGCGGCACCGGCCCGGCGATCACCGCCATTCTTTCCGGCGAAGTCAGCACCATGTTCATGCCGGCATTGACTGCGCTGCCGCTGATCCAGAGCGGCCGGGTGCGCGCGCTGGGCGTGACGACATACGAACGCCTGCCGGCATTGCCGGAACTGCCGACAGTGTCCGAATCGGGATTGAAGGGTTACCAGTCCAGCCAGTGGTACGGCCTGCTCGCACCGGCCGGCACGCCGGCGGACATCCTCAATTTCCTCAGCGGCCACGCCATGAAAATCATGCAAAGCGCCGACATGAAGGAACGCATGAAGAACAGCGGCAGCGTCGCCGTCGGCAGCACGCGTGAAGCCTTCGCGAAACACCTGCAGAGCGAATTCACCAAGTGGGACAAGGTGATCAAGACCTCGGGTGCAACAGTTGATTGAAGCGAAAAGCGTTAGCCACAGAGGACACGGAGTTCACTGGGAAAAGCGCCAAGCCACCCTGGGCACGAATGGAAACATGATGCGGGCTGATTTTCCCCAGAATTGCAGTCCTCCATGATCTCAGTGGCCGCTTTTCTTTTTTTGATTTTCATTTTTCCCGATTGGAATCATCGTGACTGAACAGAACAAGAACACCGCCATCAAACACGAAACCCCCATACCCTCCGCAGCCAGCGATGCCGTGTTCGGCAGTGACGTGATCGCTGGCACGCTGCGCGCGCTCGACATGGAGTACATCGCGTTGAATCCCGGCGCGAGTTACCGCGGCCTGCATGACAGCCTGGTCAATTACCTCGGCAACAAAAAGCCGCAGATGGTGCTGTGCCTGCACGACGAAACTGCGGTGTCGATTGCCCAGGGTTACTGGAAGGCTTCGAACAAGCTGATGGCGGTGGGCCTGCACTCCAACGTCGGCCTGATGCATGCCTCGATGCCGATATTCAATTCATGGTGTGACCGCTCGCCGATGCTGATCCTCGGCGCCACCGGCCCCTGGGATGCCGCCAAACGCCGGCCGTGGATCGACTGGATCCACACCTGTTCCGATCAGGCGTCACTGGTGCGCAACTTCACCAAGTGGGACAACCAGCCGGGTTCAGTGACCGCCGCCGTCGAGGCGCTGCTGCGCGGTGCGCAACTCGCCGCCACCGCGCCGCGCGCACCGGTGTATGTGAACCTTGATGTGTCGATCCAGGAAGAAAAACTCGAAACAATGCCGGCCATGCCGGATGTTGCGCGTTATGCAGCCCCGCCCGCGGTGCGCCCGGGCACAGATGAAATTGAAGCCGCGGCCAAGCTGCTGTCCACTGCAAAAAATCCGGTGATGCTCGCCGGCCGCTCCTCGCGCAGCATCGATGCCTGGAACGCGCGCATCGCGCTCGCCGAAAAGCTCGACATGCGCGTGCTGACCCAGATCAAACTCCCCGCCGCCTTCCCCACCGATCACCGCCTGCATGCCGCCCCGCCCGCGAACCGCCTGGTGCCCGAAGCACGCAAGGTGCTGGCCGCGGCCGACGTCATCATCTCGCTGGACTGGCTGGATCTGGCCGGTGCACTGAAGCAGGCATTTGGTGACAAGCCGGTCACCGCAAAAATCATCCACCTGTCCTGCGACAACCACCTGCACCGCGGCTGGAGCATGGATTACCAGGCACTGCCGCCGGTCGATGTCTTCATGCAGTGCGAACCTGAAGCCGCAGTGCCGCTGCTGACCGCAGCCGTCAGCGCACGCTCGCAAACCATCAAGGGGCCGGGCTATGCCCTCGCTGGAAAATCCGCCGAACCGCTGGCGCTGAAGGGACTCGCTTACGCGCTGAACGCTGCAGTCGGCAAACAGGACGTCTGTTACACCCACCTGCCGCTGGGCTGGAGCGGCGCCTACACCCACTTCCGCCATCCGCTGGATTACCTCGGCTTTGACGGCGGCGGCGGTGTCGGAGCAGGGCCTGGCATCACCATCGGCGCCGCACTGGCGCTGAAGGGTAGCGGACGCATTCCCATCGGCCTGATGGGCGACGGCAATTTCCTGATGGGCAACACCGCGCTATGGAGCGCGACCCATTATCAGATCCCCTGCCTGATGATCATCTGCAACAACCGTTCGTTTTTCAACGACGAACGCCATCAGGGCCATGTCGCCGAATACCGTGGCCGCCCCGCTGCCAATGCCTGGATCGGCCAGAAAATCAACGACCCTGACATTGATATCGCCGCCATGGCCCGTGCCCAGGGCGCCGAAGGCATCGGCCCGGTGACCACGATGGCGGAGATGCAACCGGCGATTGAACGCGGTATCGCCACCGTCAAGGCCGGCGGTGTCTGCGTGATCGATGCACGGGTATTGCCCGGGTATGATGGGGAGTGAACTGCAGGATTGAGGATTGAGGGAGGAGTGGACAGCTTCCGGTCCGGCACAACATAAAACAAACTGTGAGGAGAAACCCATGAACATCGTTACACCGATCGCTGTGGCGCTGGGCTGCGCCCTTGCCGCCGGCACCTTGCCCGCCGCGGCCGCTGACAACTATCCGTCACGTCCGATCCGCGTCATCGTGCCGCAAAGCGCCGGCGGTTCCACCGATGTCGCCGCGCGGGTCCTCACCGACAGGCTGACCGAAGTCTTCAGGCAAAACATCGTCGTCGACAACCGGCCCGGCGCGGGCAGCCTGAACGGCACCGAAACCGTCGCCAAGGCTGCGCCCGACGGTTACACGCTGCTGATCATCGCCGCGTCCCTCAGCATCACCCCGGCATTGCAGTCCAATCTGCCCTTCGACCCGGTGCGTGATTTCGCGCCAATCACCCAGATTGTCGATTTGCCGCATATCGTGACGGTGACTCCGAGCCTGGCCGCAAAGTCGCTGGGCGAACTGGTGGCGTTGCTCAAAGCCAAGCCGGGGCAGATCACCGCCGGCTTCAGCGGCATCGGCACCAGCACCCACCTTGCAATCGAACTGTTCCAGCACATGAGCCAGACCAAAATGCTGCTGGTACCGTACAAGGGCGGCGCACCGGCGATGACTGCGTTGCTCAGCGGTGAAGTTCAGGTCAATTTTGCAACCAGTTCCACCGGTATCCCGCACATCCGCAGCGGCAAACTGCGCGGTCTGGCTGTCACCGGCGCCAAACGCAGTGCCGCCATCCCCGAACTGCCGACCGTGGCGGAGGCCGGCGTCAAAGGTTACCAGCACGCATCCTGGGTGGGCATGCTGGCACCGGCAAAAACGCCGAAACCGGTGATCGACCGGCTGCATGCCGAATCGGTGAAAATCCTCGCGCGCGACGATATCCGCAAATCGTTCCTGCGCCAGGGTATGGAAGCGGAAGGCAATTCACCGCAGGAATTTGCTGCCGCAATCGTCCGCGAAGTCGACCAGTGGAAAAAGCTGGTCAAGACCGCGGGCATCAAGGCACAGTAAGTCCGCAACACACACGGAGCAGAAAAAGCCGCGTATTAGCTACGTAGTCCCAGAGCATACTTGCCTCTCCGATGTGGGCTCGAACTAAAGGGCGAAAATGGACGTTCAGGTTAAGTAATTAACCTCGCATCGGCGCCCCGATTGCGAATTCCGGTTCAAACTGGACACGCATTCCACGGCAAACTGGACAGCCCCGATTTTCCCTGACTTCCCTGGCACACCAGAACCCTTGTTGGTATGTGCGGTAAAGCACAGAGCGCTGAATCCATCAAGTGATATAGATGTCCCAAACCACGATGAAGCCAAAGCCAAGGCGGCTTCCCGCGCCATCCCCGGTTTACGGATAAGAAATGAAAGTGAATAACATCACATCGAATTCCGGCGAAGTCGTCTCAGTACGCGGCAGCGTCGTGGATATACGGTTCGACCAGCGTTTGCCCCCTATTCATTCCGTGCTTCTCGCTGGTACTGACAAGCAGATTGTCATAGAGGTGCTGGCGCAGCGAGATGCTCATCATGTGCGGGGCATTGCCTTGACGCCGACGCAGGGTCTGGAACGCGGCACGGCAGTGGAAGACACGGGCGGGCCGCTGAAGGCGCCGGTGGGCAAGGCGATTCTCTCGCGCATGTTCGATGTGTTCGGCAACATCATCGACCGTGAAGCGGCCCTGACCGATGTCGAGTGGCGATCCGTGCATCGGGCACCCCCACCACTGACTCGCCGCTCTACCAAATCGGAGATATTCGAAACGGGCATCAAGGTCATCGACGTGCTGATGCCGCTTGAACGCGGCGGCAAGGCAGGCCTGTTTGGTGGTGCCGGCGTGGGCAAAACCGTGTTGCTGACGGAAATGATCCACAACATGATCGGACATCACGACGGCGTCAGCATTTTCTGCGGCATCGGCGAACGCTGTCGCGAGGGTGAAGAGCTTTATCGCGAAATGAAGGCGGCCGGCGTGCTGCCCAACATGGTGATGGTCTTCGGCCAGATGAACGAACCACCTGGCAGCCGCTTTCGAGTTGGCCATACCGCGCTGACCATGGCCGAATATTTCCGCGATGACGAGCATCGCGATGTGCTGTTGCTGGTCGACAATATTTTTCGATTCATTCAGGCCGGCATGGAAGTATCCGGTTTGATGGGGCAGATGCCGTCCCGTCTCGGTTATCAACCGACCATGGGCACCGAACTGGCCGGACTGGAGGAGCGCATCGCCAACACCGACAGCGGTGCCATCACCTCGATCCAGGCGGTATATGTGCCGGCGGACGATTTCACCGATCCGGCGGCAGTGCATACCTTCGCCCATCTTTCTGCCTCCATCGTGCTCTCGCGCAAACGCGCCAGCGAAGGACTCTTCCCTGCCATTGATCCGTTGCAGTCCAGTTCACGCATGGCGTCGTCGGGCATCGTCGGCGAGCGCCACTACGCCCTGGCACAGGAAATCCGCCACACACTGGCGCAGTATGCGGAACTCAAGGACATCATTGCGATGCTCGGCCTCGAACAGCTTTCGCCGGAGGATCGCCAAATGGTCGGACGCGCCCGCCGCCTCGAGCGTTTTCTCACCCAGCCTTTTTTCACCACCGAACAGTTCACCAACCTCAAAGGAAAACTTGTCAGTCTCAAAGATGCACTGGACGGATGTGAGCGCATCCTTCGCGATGAATTCAAGGACACTCCGGAGAGTGCGTTTTACATGATTGGCAAGATCACTGAAGCCAAAATTGCGCCCGCTCCCGATCGACCGGCAAATAAGAGTGACGCCACACCCACCGCAGATTCAAATCCTGAAGCATCCGCAGTTGCCCATGAATCTTAAGCTTCTGCTGCCCTTCCAGGTCTTTGCCGAGAAGACCGGTGTGTCGCGCATCATCGCGGAGACGCGCGAAGGATCGTTCGGACTCCTGCCGCAACGGCTCGACTGCGTGGCGGTGCTGGTGCCGGGGATCCTGAGTTACGAGACCGAAACCGGCGATGAATTTTTTGTCGCTGTTGATGAAGGGGTGCTGATCAAGACCGGCGTGGATGTGCTCGTGTCGGTACGCCGCGCCTTGGGCGGAAATGATCTCGGTCAGTTGCGCGATGCGGTTGAGAAAGAATTTCTGACCCTGGACGAGCAGGAAAAAAGCGTGCGCATCGTCATGGCGAAACTGGAAAGCGGATTTCTGCACCGCTTCGCGACATTTCAACATGATTGACGATCCGCTTGGCAAGACATCGAAAAGTGGTTCGGCCTTTGCCGATCAGGTGGGCACCAAGGCGGCGCGAAAACTCAAGGCGCGACGCAACGCGACACCGGGTGTCTGGTTCGGTTTGGGCATGATGGGCCTGATCGGCTGGTCTGTAACAGTGCCGACCCTGCTCGGCGCGGCACTCGGTATCTGGTTGGACAAACACCATCCGGGCCAGCATTCGTGGACGCTGGCCTTGCTGATGGCAGGGCTGGCGATCGGATGCCTGAATGCCTGGCACTGGGTCGACAAGGAAAATGAGGCGATGCGGGACGAGCCGGAACGTGACAATGAATGAAATGCTGGCATTAGCGCTGGCAGGTTTGGCAGGCCTCGCGCTTGGTACGTTTTTCTTCGGCGGCCTGTGGTGGACGGTACAAAAAGCCATTTCGTCTCAACGGCCGGCGCTTCTATTCCTCGGTAGTCTGCTCTTGCGTCTGGGCATTGCCCTGGCAGGCTTTTATTTTGTCGGCCACGCGGATTGGCAGCGGCTGCTGGCTTGTCTGCTCGGGTTTGTCGTCGCACGTCTTGTCGTTTTACGCTTTACTCGCCTGCCGGGTGGGCTAAAAAACACCCTCACACGAGAGGCGAGCCATGCGCCTTAGTCCCGACGAAATCATTTTCTGGCAGCAGGGTTTTTTCACGCTTAATGGCACGATCGTGTTCACCTGGGGGCTGATGCTGCTGCTGACAATCGGTTCCCTGCTGATTACGCGCAAGCTTTCCACCGGGCTGAAACGCTCGCGCTGGCAGAATTTCCTTGAAATCGTCGTCACCGGCATCGAGAAACAGATTGAAGATGTCGGCCTGCCTCACGCGCGGAAATTTCTTCCCTTTCTCGGCACGTTATTCCTGTTTGTTGCCAGCGCCACGCTGTGCACCGTCATTCCCGGCTATGAGCCGCCGACCGGTTCACTGTCGACCACGGCGGCGCTGGCGCTGTGCGTGCTGGTAGCGGTGCCGTTGTTCGGCATCGAGAGTCAGGGTATGGGTGGCTACCTCAAGTCCTACATCGCGCCGACAGTGATCATGCTGCCATTCAACATCATCAGTGAAATATCGCGCACCCTGGCGCTGGCAGTCCGCCTGTTCGGCAACATGATGAGCGGATCGATGATCATCGCCATCCTGCTGACCATAACACCGTTCGTTTTTCCGATTCTCATGACCTTGCTCGGCCTGCTCACCGGCATGGTCCAGGCCTACATTTTCAGCATCCTGGCCGCTGTCTACATCGCGGCAGCGATGCGCGTTCGCAAGCCACAATCCTCTTCGACCAAATTGATAAAAGCCGAACCCAAGCCATGAAGCGACTGTCATCAAAGGAGACAACATGGACAGCATGACCATTATTGCGGTGGTATCAATTTTCACCGCCGGCATCACCATCGCGGTAGGGGTTATCGGGCCTTCGCTCGGAGAGGGCCGGGCAGTCGCCATTGCGCTGACCTCGCTGGCGCAGCAGCCCGATGCATCGGCCACCATCACCCGGACGCTGTTTGTTGGTCTGGCGATGATCGAATCCACGGCCATCTATTGTTTCGTCGTCTCGATGATCCTGATATTCGCTAACCCGTTCTGGAATCATGTCGTCGCCCAGACCGCAAGCAAGTAAGCCATGCTGATCGACTGGTTCACCGTTGGCGCGCAAGCGCTCAACTTTCTCATCCTGGTATGGTTGATGAAGCGTTTTCTCTACCAGCCGATTCTTCACGCCATTGATGCCCGTGAGAAGCGGATCACCGCGAGGCTCGCCGACGCCACCGCGAAAGAAACCGAAGCGAAGAAGGAGCGCGACGACTTCAAGCAAAAGAACGAAGAATTCAACCAGCAGCGAGATGCGCTGCTGGGCAAGGCAACCGAAGAGGCGACAACCGAACGCCGGCGCCTGCTCGACGAAGCACGCAAGGCGGCCAACGCATTAAGTGCCAAACGGCAGGAAGCCCTGATCAACGAGGCGCGCAACTTGCGCAAAACCCTCAGTCGAAAAACACAGGACGAAGTGTTTGCCATCGCCCGAAAAGTGCTGACCGATCTTGCCGGAGCAAGCCTCGAAGCACGCATGGTCGATGTCTTTATCGGCCGTTTGCGGATGATGCCGGACGAGGCAAAGACATCTTTTGCCAAAGCGCTCAGGACAGCCTCCGATTCGGCGCTGGTGCGCAGCGCATTCGACCTGCCGGAGGCGCAGCACAAGACGATACAAATAGCAATCAGCGAAACCTTCTCAGTAGATATCCAGGTCCGCTTCGAGACAGCGCCGGATCTGATCAGCGGCATCGAACTCAGCGCGAGCGGGAAGGAAGTGGCCTGGAGCATCGACGATTACCTCGCCTCGCTGGAACAGATCGTGGGCGAGCTGCTCAAAGAGAAGGGCGGGTCCGAGGGCAATCCTGAAGTCAAACCCATGCCCGAAATCAGGCCGCAATGAGTTCAGCGCCC
The DNA here is from genome assembly GCA_038316355.1 of Burkholderiales bacterium. Taxonomy (GTDB): domain Bacteria; phylum Pseudomonadota; class Gammaproteobacteria; order Burkholderiales; family SG8-41. The sequence continues at coordinate 6,096 of JBBQAO010000037.1, read as the reverse complement.
GAGACGTTGCAGGGCGTCTTCGATGACACCTTCGCCGGCATCGACAAGGTTCGCGAAGCCTTCACGCCGCGACTGAGCCTGTGCGAAGTCGGCACCATCACCAGCGTTTCCACCGGCATCGCCCGGGTCTCCGGTTTGCCCGGCGTCGGCTTCGAGGAGTTACTGAAGTTTGCCGGCGGTGGTTATGGTATCGCCTTCAATTTGGATGAGGATGACATCGGTGTCGTGCTGCTTGGCGATTACGCGCATCTGCAAACAGGAAATGAAGTCGAACGCACGGGCCGGGTGATGGATGTGGCGGTGGGCGATGCCCTGCTCGGCCGCGTCATCAACCCGCTCGGTCAGCCGCTCGATGGCAAGGGCTCGATAGAGGAGGACGCGCACCTGCCAATCGAACGTCCAGCCGCCGCCATCATGGACCGTGCGGCCGTCACCGTACCTCTGCAGACGGGCCTCAAGGTCGTCGATGCGCTGATTCCCATCGGGCGCGGCCAGCGAGAACTCATCTTGGGCGACCGCCGCACCGGCAAGACCGCCATTGCCCTTGACACCATCCTCAACCAGCGCGGCCGCGATGTCGTGTGCGTTTATTGCGCCATTGGCCAGCGCGCTTCCGCCGTCGCCAAGGTCGTGGCTAATTTGCAGGAGAGAGGCGCGATGGACTACACCGTCGTGGTCGTGACCGAGGGCAACGATCCGCCAGGTCTTACTTACATTGCGCCCTACGCCGCGACCAGCATTGCCGAACATTTCATGGAAGCGGGGCGCGACGTTCTGATCGTCTATGACGATCTCACCCACCACGCCCGTGCCTATCGCGAGCTTTCCCTGCTGCTGCGCCGCCCGCCTGGTCGCGAAGCTTTCCCCGGCGATATTTTCTATATCCATGCGCGGCTGCTGGAACGAGCGACACATCTCTCCAAGGAACGTGGCGGTGGTTCGCTCACGGCCCTGCCCATCATCGAGACCGAGGCGCAAAACATTTCCGCCTACATTCCAACCAACCTCATTTCGATTACCGACGGGCAGATCTATCTCTCGCCGTCGCTGTTCGAACTGGGTGTGCTGCCTGCGGTCGATGTCGGAAAATCCGTTTCGCGCGTTGGCGGCAAGGCGCAACGCGCGGTCTACCGCGCCGTAGCGGGCGACCTCAAACTTGCCTATGCGCAGTTCGAGGAACTCGAAACCTTTTCCCGCTTCGGCGCTCGCCCCGATGACGACACTCGCAAGATCATCGAGCACGGCAAGCGCATCCGCTATTGTCTCCAGCAGAAGGAATTCGCACCGGTGCCGGTGCCTGCACAGATCGCCGTCCTGCTGGCCCTGACCGCAAAACTGTTCGACACCGTGCCCTCGGAAAAAATGAAGGATGCCGAACACGCTGTGCAGGAGGCGGCCGCGAAGATTCCGGCCGAAGTCTGCGCGCGTTTCGACAACGCCGACAAGTTGAGCGATGAAGATCGCAAGGCCATCATAGACATCGCACAACAGGCGCTTGCCCCTTTTCAACCCAAACCGGAAACCGAACCCAAGCCTGCGGATATTAAATAGAGGCTGCCAACTGAAACCGCACCAAGCATCATCACAACAGGAGCAACACCATGCAGATACAAGTCAACGCCGCCCACAATATCGAAGGTCACGAAGCGCTAGCAGTCTGGGCCAGCGACACGGTGAAGGATCGCCTGAACCGGCAAAGCGAACACATTACCCGGGTTGAGGTCCACCTCAGCGACGAGAACAGCGGCAAGAGCGGCTCCAGCGACAAGCGCTGTACGATGGAGGTGCGCCTCGGAGGCCGTCAGCCGATTGCCGTCACGCACTACTCCGCAACTCTGAGAGAGGCGACTGCCGGTGCGTTGGACAAATTGACCAGGGTCATCGACACCACGCTCGGCAAGCTGCACGATCAAAAACGGCATCCGGCCGGTTTGCCCCCATCAGGATCGACGCTAACGGAGGAATAATGGGCGACACCACGGCGGGCCTGCGCCGCAAGATCGACAGCGCCGGAGAACTCCAGTCTGTCGTTCGCACCATGAAGGCTCTGGCCGCGTCGAGCATCGGCCAGTACGAGCAATCGGTGCGCGCTCTGGGCGATTACTACCGGACGGTAGAACTGGGCCTGAGTGTCTGTTTCCGTAAAAGCGCACCGGCCGCCGCTATGGCCGCACGCAAAGGCCACGCCAATACGCCCACCGTGGGTGCGATCGTTTTCGGTTCCGATCAGGGACTGGTCGGGCGTTTCAACGACGTGGTGGCGGATTTTGCGGTAACCAGGCTGGCCGCCACGCTGCCCGGCAAGACTCAGTTCTGGGCGGTCGGCGAACGCGTGTACGGGCGTCTGTCCGATGCCGGACTGCTGCCGGTCGGCTGCTTCACAGTACCGAAATCCGCAGCCGCAATCGCCCGGCTGGTGGGCCAGATTTTGGTCGAAACTGAGGCGCTCCACGATCATGGTGAGGTCAGTGAACTTCACCTGTTCTACAACCGCGCGATCTCTGGCGCAGCATTTGAATCTGTCTCTCAGCGGTTGCTGCCACTGGACGACACTTGGCGCTGCAATCTGGCCGAACTGCCGTGGCCGACCAAAAAACTGCCCGAGATATTCGGAGACCAGAGCGACAATGCCGCTTCCCTGCGGGCGCTAATAAGGGAATACCTCTTCGTTTCGCTGTTCAGAGCCTGCGCCGAATCTCTTGCCAGCGAAAACGCCAGCCGACTGGCGGCGATGCAACGCGCCGAAAAGAACATCGACGAATTGCTGCAAACGCTCAATGGCGGCTTCCACCGCTTGCGTCAGAGCAGTATCGATGAAGAACTGTTCGATGTGATCTCAGGCGTCGAGGCGCTGAACAAGGCAAAAAAATAAATTCAAATTCACGAAAAATCAATGATTTGAATGATAGAAAGCGAAGGCATTATCAAAGAACGAAGCCCTCGCGTACCGCAAAGCCTGATCGATCTAGGGCGTTCTTTGAGGCCGGCCACTGTTGCGGTTTGACTTCTCCGCAGCGATGTTTCCTTGCGTGGCGCGGTGAAAGTGGGTCATGCAAAAATGCATTGAGCCTGTCTTAACCGGTAGGTTCGAAAAATTGTGTGCCTTCGCCGCAGGCACCGGCATCGACATATCGCCTTACCGGATGATCGCCACCGCCTACAGCCATAAATTGGCGGCACGCTGCGGCACGCTGCGCCATTCTGACGAGATTGAGGCCCAACTGGCAACCAGTCTCTCGTTTGAGTAATGCGGCGGGCTACGAATACATCGCCTCAGGGTATTACTTCAGCATATCGGTATCGAATATCCAGTTGCTGGCGCCGGAATGGAAGGCATATTTTGAAAGCGCCTCACAAATTGTGACACTTGACCAATGCGATCAAGGCCTAAGCCATTGATTATTTAATCGAGGTGTTGAAATGCGTGTTCGTTTGGCCTACATATGCACTGGACGATGATCCATATTATTACAATTTAACCCCACGACTGAAGCGGTCACCGGGAACGGTGCCGACCACGGCCACCGACTCCAGCAAGGCCGCGGCGAACACCACGCCGAGTGCCAGAGCGGGGAGCTGCGAGAGGAAGTCGTTCAGGCCTTGCAACAACTCACTTCGCCAGCTGCTTTCGAATCGCTTTCAGCTCCTGCCGCTGCGCCGCGGTTACCTCCGGGTAACTCAACTCCAGACCTTCCAGCGCGTCGAGCACGATCTGCGACACGATCAGCCGCGCGTTGTCCTTGTCGTCGGCCGGGACGATGAACCAAGGGGAGTCCGCAGTACTGGTCGCGCTCAGGGCATGGCCATAGGCTTGCATGTAGTGGTCCCAGAACTTGCGTTCGGCGATGTCGGCCTCGCTGAACTTCCAGTTCTTGTCGGGCTCATCGATGCGCGCCAGCAGACGCTTGCGCTGCTCCTCCTTCGACAAGTGCAGGAACACCTTGACGATGCGCGTGCCATTGGTGTGCAGGTGCCTTTCGAGGTCGACGATCGACCGGAAGCGGCTGTGCCACACCGACTCGTCGGGAGCAGTATCGGGCAGGGATTCGCTGTGCAGGATGCTGCTGTGCACGCGCACGATCAGCACCTCTTCATAGTACGAACGGTTGAAGATGCCGATGCGCCCGCGCTCGGGCAGGTCACGCGTGGTACGCCAGAGGAAGTCATGTTGAAGTTCCCGCGCGCTCGGATGCGCAAAGCTGAACACTTGGCAGCCCTGCGGGTTGACGCCCGACATCACATGGCGAATCGCGCCGTCCTTGCCTGCCGTATCCATCGCCTGAAACACCAGCAGCAAGGCGTGCCGGTTCGATGCGTAGAGCATGCGTTGCTGGTCGCTCAGCTGCTCGACCTGATCCTGCAAAGCATTGCGGTACGCCTTCTTGGACTTGTACAGCGGCTTGACATTCGTGGCCCAAAGTCCGAGGTCGAGCTCGTCGCCCTCGCGGAGTCTGAATTCGGTGACGTCGATGTTCATGTGGTTTCCTTTCTCGTCGCTGGCGATTCCGCGGCGAGGCTCTGCACGCAGGCCTGCGCCTGGTACACGGCCTCGTTGCGCTCACTGAACAGGCGGTGCAAGCGCCCGCCGGATCCAGGGTCGTCGCGCCAGCTTTCGCCCTTTGCTGAACCATGGCACCCCGCCATCGCCACACACGCGCGTCACCAGCCCACCGAGAGTGGCACGGTACCGAAGGCGATGTTGAGGAAAGGCAAGTGCACGACTGCCAAAGCAGAGCGGAGTCTGCATGCTTCTCGACGCCAAGTCTGTGCGTTGGCGAACGCTGGTTCCAGTGGCAAACGAATGACGATGCGGCAATTGCCCCCCTATGAGCGCTGCCGCACAGACCGCAGCAGCTTCCAGGCCCAATCTGAATCCTTTTCGCCTCTTGCGTGCTGTCCTCCGACACGAGACGTGCGTGCCCGCCAGGCGCGTGCGAATTGCAGCTCTGCAAGTTGAGTGGTCTCTCGTCAATACAGGAGTACGCAATGCCCAGTCCCAAAGACAATACCAAGATGACCGGAGACACCCATCTGGCCGAGATCGAGTCGGACCACCCCATCGAAGAGGGTTCGCCAATCGGCCTTGGCACCAGGGGCATGCAAAGCGGCCTCGTCGGCCATACCGTCAAGAAGGCCGGAGTGATTACCGATGGCAAAGATCACCCAGGCGCTGATGACAAGGCTGAAGACCGTCGCACAACAAGTGGTGAACCCGGCACGTGATGGCATGACGCCAAGCTGCCGGTCCCGGCATCTGTCAAGGACTTGCATCGACTGCCGAACGAACCTGAACGTCATGCGCATTCGCTGGACCCGCTGCGGGCTCGCGGCTGCCGGGCTGGTCACCGGCATTGCATTTGTTGTCAGCGCCAAGGGCCGTTCCCGTCCGGATGACAGCTTCGCGCCTTTCATCCAGACCGATGTTTCAGTGAACCCGGGCAACTCCGGTGGCCCACTGTTCAACACACGTGGCGAGGTGGCCGGCATGAACTCGCAGATCTACAGCCGCGCGGGCGGCTACCAAACCAATCCGCAAATCAATGAACACCGAATCACAACGGACGCACGAAATCGACGAAGCTCGGCTGAGCGACGAGCGGCGTCGAGCCTATCTGCGTCGTGCCACGGGCCTGACGGGTGGGAGCGAGGACAGAACATGCACAACATGAAGGTGAAAGCAGCAATCTGGTTTGCGGCGGGCATTCTGGCAGGGCGCCAGGAGCGCGCGGTCGACGGGTCGAACAAGGGCACCGCCCGGATGCGGGGCGGACGATGATGAAGCGCAAGCTCGCGGCTGGCTTGTTGATCGCCTGCGTCGCGGTGGCGGTGCCAGCCCGTACGGTCAACAACTGCGACGTGCGCGTCGGCACCTTGTGCAATGAGCTCGATTTGAGCGGTGCGAAGTTGAGCGCCAGCAACCTGGCCTTTTCGAGCTTCATGGGCAGCGACCTGAGCGATGCCGATCTGTCCAAAGCCGACCTGCACAGCGCCAACTTGCGTTTCGCCGACCTGCGCCGCGCCAACCTGCGCGACGCGCTGATGCGTGACATCGACCTCGAGGACGCCGATCTGCGTGCGGCCGATCTGAGCGGAGCC
>JBBQAO010000103.1:0-11377 GCA_038316355.1 Burkholderiales bacterium | reverse complement strand
GCTGCGTGCGCTGGGTTTCGAGCAGCCGGAGATGGCAGCGCAGGATGGTGTGCTGTTTGTGGTGCATGCAGTGAACATCAAATATTTGAAACCGTCGCGGTTCAACGACAGCTTGCAGGTCACCGTGGAAGTCGTTAACGTCGGCGGGAGTCGCATCCGGTTTTTGCAGCAGGTACTGCGCGGGGACGAGGAGATCGCGCGGGCAGAAGTCGAAGTCGTTTGCGTCAGCACCGACAATTTCAGACCGGCTCGCATGCCCGATGGATTGCACGCAGCAATAGAAAAAAGATAGAACGAAAAACGGGAATGAAAAATTGAACGCAACACTTGTTAATGATATGTCCGTTCTCAGCCTGATCACCGGGGCCAGCGTGCCGGTGCAACTGGTGATGCTGATCCTGCTGCTGTCGTCGTTGTTTTCCTGGTATTACATTTTTCTCAAGGTATTCACGTTGCGCCGCACGGCGCGGCAGACCGCCGAGTTCGAGCGCCAGTTCTGGAGCGGCGCCGACCTGAAGGACCTGTTCCAGCGCGCGGTCAACGCACGCGATTCCGCGGGCAGCCTCGAGCGCATTTTTGAATCCGGTTTCCGTGAATTCACCAAGCACCGGCGCGAGCCGGGCACCGACGTCGGTGCGCTGATGGACAGCACGCGGCGCGCGATGCGCGCCACCTACCAGCGTGAAATGGACAAGCTGGAATCCTCGCTGTCCTTCCTCGCCACGGTCGGTTCGGTCAGCCCGTATGTCGGCCTGCTCGGCACGGTGTGGGGCATCATGAATTCCTTCCGCGGGCTGGCCAATGTCGGGCAGGCGACGCTGAGTCATGTAGCACCCGGCATTGCCGAGGCGCTGATCGCCACCGCCATCGGCCTGTTTGCGGCGATTCCTGCGGTGGTGGCTTACAACCGCTTTGCCGGTGACGTGAACCAGTTGGCGATCCGCTTCGATTCCTTCACCGAAGAATTCTCCAACATCCTGCAGCGCCAGGTGCATTAGCCACAGGTCCTGACATGCTGATCGAAAAACGCAGCGGCCGCCGGCTGATGAACCAGATCAACGTCGTGCCGTACATTGACGTGATGCTGGTGCTGCTGGTGATTTTCATGGTCACCGCGCCGATGATGAACCCGAGCAAGGTGGATTTGCCGTCGGTGGGCAAGTCATCCGAGATCAAGGTTCCGCCGCTGCAGATCATCCTGGATAAAAAAGGCGACCTGACGTTTCGCGACCAGGACGGCAAGGCGGAGCGCAAAGTGCAGTGGGATGAAGTGCTTAAGCTGATCAAGGAGCGGCAGTCGCGCAATCCGGAGCAGGCGGTGGTGATTGCTGCCGACAAGGGTGTGCTCTACGAAAAAGTGGTCGAAGTCATGAATACGCTGCAGCAGAACAACGTGCAGCGGGTGGGGCTGCTGGTGCGCTCCGGAAACTAGATGAACAGGTCCTGAATGACCACGGCCGCGATCAACCCCAGCGAACAGGCCCTCGCCGGCGGGCTGGCTTTCGCGATGCATGTGCTGTTCCTGATTCTGCTGGTATTCGGCGTGAGTTGGCAGCACAAGCAGATCGATACCGCAGTGGTTGTTGACCTGTGGCGTGATTTGCCGTCAGCCCCGCCGCCGGTAGCCGATGTAACGCCACCGCCCCAGGTCAAACCGGAACCGCCGCCGCCTGCACCGAAAGTCGAAGCCAAGCCGCCGCCCAAGCCAGAACCGGCACCCGTGGTGAAACCGGATATCGCGCTGAAAGAGAAGCAGGATAAAGAGCGGCAGGAAAAGGAACGCAAACTCAAGGAGCAGCAGGCGGCCGATGCCAAAAAACTTGCTGCTGAAAAATTACGTGAAGCCGAACTCGACAGGAAAAAACGCGCTGAAGCCGATGTACTGAAAAAGAAACAGGCTGCGGATACTGCGGCCAAGAGCGCCGCTGCGGAACAGGCAAAGATGCAAGCCGCGGAAGCCGCGCAGCGCGCGGCTGCCAGCCAGAAGGAAATCGATAAATACATGGATGGCATCCGTACCAGGGTCAAACGTTTCGTGCTGGTGCCGCCCAGCCTGCAGGGCAATCCCGAAGCCGAGTTCACCGTGACGCTGCTGCCCGGCGGTGAAGTGCTGGATGTGCGTCTTGGCAAGAGCAGCGGCAATGCCGCATATGACGCAGCCATCGAAAGCGCCATCCGCAAGGCGCAGCCGTTCACGGTGCCGGCGGGAGACCAGTTTCAGCAGTATTTCCGCCGTTTTACCATGGTATTCAGGCCCAATCAGTAATATTTCCGCATCATAATGACAATGAACCCGGGCATAAACTGGCGGTCACACAGATCAGACATCTGTATCAAGTTGCCGGTATCCAATCAGAAAAAGATGAAAAATCTTAAAACAATAGCGCTGTCTTTCTTGTTATCTCTCGGCCTGTTCCTGCTCGCCCAGGCGGCGTCGGCCCAGCTCCGGATCGAGGTGGTCGGCGGTGGCGCGACGCAGATTCCGGTGGCCATCGTGCCGTTCCGCGCTGAGGAGGGACTGGCGCAGCGCCTGACGCCGGTGGTGGCAGCCGATCTTGCGCGCAGCGGCCTGTTCAAGATCGTCGATGCCGGCGGCATGAATCCGCTGCCCTCCGAGCCCGAGCAGGTGAATTACGCGCAATGGCGCGCCCGCGGTGCTGATGCCGTGGTCATCGGCTCAGTCACCAAGGCGGCGGACGGGCGTTATGACATCCGTTTCCGCGTCATGGATGCCGTCAAACAGACCCAAATCGCCGGTTTCGTCTATTTCGCCACCGAGAGCCAGTTGCGGCTCACCGCACACAAGATTGCCGATGTCATTTACGAAAAACTCACTGGCGACGCCGGCGTGTTTGCGACCCGCATCACCTATGTTGTCAAACGCGGCACGCGTTACGAGCTGCATGTCGCGGATGCCGACGGCTACGGCGCGCAGAGCGTGCTGGCTTCGAGCGAGCCGATCATTTCGCCAGCGTGGTCACCGGACGGCAACCGGCTCGCCTATGTGTCCTTCGAACTGAAAAAACCGGTGGTGTACGTGCAGTCGCTGACCACCGGCAGCCGCCTGGCCGTGGCGGCCTTCCGCGGCAGCAACAGCGCCCCGGCCTGGTCGCCGGACGGCAAACGACTGGCGGTGACGCTGACCCGGGACGGTGGCTCACAACTGTTCCTGATCAATGCCGACGGCTCGGGCGCGCCGGCGCGATTGACACAAAGCGCGGCAATCGACACCGAGGCCAATTTTTCGCCCGATGGCCAGACGATATTGTTTACTTCGGATCGCGGCGGCGGTCCGCAGATTTACCGCATACCGGTCAGCGGCGGCGCACCACAGCGCGTAACCTTCGAAGGCACGTACAACGTGTCGGCGCGGCACAGTCCTGACGGCAAGAGTTTCACCTTCATCCAGCGCAACGGCGGCCGCTTCAATGTCGCGGTGCAGGATTTTGCGACGCGCCAGGTGCAGGTGCTGACCGAAGGCGGCGTCGATGAATCACCGAGTTTTGCACCTAACAACAAGATCATCCTCTATGCGACCGAGCTTGGGGGCCGTGGTATATTGGCCGCCGTTTCGAGCGATGGTCGCATCAAGCAACGATTCACCGCTGATGTCGGGGATGCGCGTGAACCTGCGTGGAGTCCCGTGGTCAATAAATAAACCAAAGCAGTTCTCAGCAAAACCACCTCATTCGACAAGGAGTTGAATCATGAAACGATTACTTCTGGCAGCACTGGCAACGGCGATACTCGCCGCCTGCAGCAGCACCTCCACCAAGGATCAGGATCCGGCTGCGGTTGAAGACCGCGGCGCCGCCGGTGCTGCTGCACAGCCGGTGACCAAACCGCCGGTGGCCACCGGGCCGACCACCACGCCGCTGGCGCCCAAGGGCGTATCGGGCAATCCGCTGAAGGATCCTTCCAACGTCCTGTCCAAACGCAGCGTCTATTTCGAGCTCGACAGCAATGTGGTCAAGGAAGAATTCAAGCCACTGGTCGCCGCGCATGCGCGTTATCTGCAGCAGAACCGCAACCAGAAAATGACCGTGCAGGGCAATACCGACGAACGCGGCAGCCGCGAATACAACCTGGCGCTGGGCCAGCGCCGCGCCGACGCCGTGAAGCAGATGATGCAGTTGCTGGGTGCGCAGAGTGAGCAGATCGAGACCGTCAGCTTCGGCGAAGAAAAACCCAAGTCGACGGGGCACGATGAGGCGAACTGGTCCGAGAACCGCCGCGCCGACCTTGCTTATCCCAACGATTGACATTCCGACGACTGATCCGGCGCATGTGGTCGCGTAAACTACACGCGTCCTTGTGCGTGCTGGTCCTGTGCTCCGGCATGCTGGCTGCCGGGCCTGCTGCTGCAGGCCTGTTTGACGACGAGATCGCGCGCAAACAGATTACCGAGCAGCAGAAGCGCGTTGATGAACTGCGCCAGCAGACCGACGGTCTGGCCGGTCGCCTGGGAAAAATCGAGGACGCCGCCAAAGCACAGCCGGTGCTGGCACTGGCGGCCGAAATCGAGAAACTTCGCGAGGAAATGCGCAGCCTGCGTGGTCAGATCGAAGTCCTCGGCAACAACATTGAGGGTGTGTCCAAGCGCCAGCGCGACATGTATGTCGACCTTGACCAGCGGCTGCGCCGTTTTGAACAGCCCGGTGCGGCCATCGCGCCGGCTGCCGGTGGTGCTGCTCCGCCGGCCGCGGCAGGGGCGGAAGCGCCGAAAACAGTGGTTGCTGTTGCAACCGGGGCGGTCAGCGTTGACGAAAACGAAGCCTATGAACGCGCCCAGGGCCAGCGTCGCATCGGCAATTACCAGGGTGCGATCACCGCCTTTCAGGGTTTTGTCGCGAAATATCCGAAAAGCACCCTCGCGCCGCGTGCCCAGTACTGGATCGGCGACTCGTATTTCAATATGCGCGATTTCAAGAATGCGATCACCAGCCAGCAGAAGCTGATGAGCGCTTATCCCGACAGCGCTTCAGTCCCTGATGCGCTGCTCAACATGGCCAGCTCGCAACTGGAAGCCGGCGATAACGCGGCTGCGCGCAAGACCATGGACGGCCTGATTGCGCGTTATCCCGCGTCCGATGCGGCTGAAAAGGCGCGCCGGCGCGTAGGCAACCTGCGCTGAGCGGGACAGGCGCCGCAGCGCCGGTTTTTCCGGCACAATCCGGCAGTGAATCAGACACTCATCGAACAACCCCCGTCCGTCATGGACGCTGCGACGCTGCGCGTCACCGAGATTTTTTTCTCATTGCAGGGCGAAACCAGCCGCGTCGGCCTGCCGACCGTGTTCGTGCGGCTGACCGGTTGTCCGCTGCGTTGTGGCTACTGCGACACCGCCTACGCATTTCACGGCGGCGAATCGCTGACACTGACAGCCATCCTTGAGCGTGTCGCCGCATACGGCGCGCGCCATGTCACACTGACCGGCGGCGAACCGCTGGCGCAGAAACACGCACTGGTGCTGCTGCGGCAACTGGCCGACGCCGGTTATTCGGTGTCGCTCGAAACCAGCGGTGCGCTCGACGTGTCCGGGGTTGATGTGCGCATTTCAAAAATCCTTGATCTCAAAACACCCGGTTCCGGCGAATCCGCGCGCAACCTGTGGGCGAATCTGGCGCACCTGACGCCGCACGACGAAATCAAGTTGGTGCTCTGTGACGAGCAGGACTATGTCTGGGCAAGGGAGCAATTGCAGACGCACAAGCTGGCGGCGTTATGCCCGGTGCTGTTTTCGCCGGTGCACGGTCAGCTCGAACCGCGCCGGCTTGCCGAATGGATATTGCGCGACCAGTTGCCGGTGCGCCTGCAAGTGCAGTTGCACAAGCTGCTGTGGGGCGCGGTTCCGGGACATTGATCTCGGGTGATTAGGTGAGTAAGTGATTAAGTGATTGCGCGTATAGTGCCGACGGCTGGTTTTTTACCTAATCACCTAATCACTTAATCACGTATTTATGTTGACGAAAGCTGTCGTTCTGCTCTCAGGCGGATTGGATTCCGCAACCACGCTGGCCATGGCGCGCGCCGAAGGTCATGACTGTTATTGCCTGTCCATCGATTACGGCCAGCGTCACCGTTCCGAGCTGGATGCTGCCGTGCGTGTGGCGAAAGCGCTGGGCGCGGTGGCGCACAAGGTGGTGCGCATCGACCTTGGCACTGTCGGCGGCTCGGCGCTGACCGATCACGCGATTGCAGTGCCGGTGGACGGCCTGCAGCCGGGCATCCCCGTGACTTATGTGCCGGCGCGCAACACCATCATGCTGTCACTGGCGCTGGCACATGCTGAAGTCATCGGCGCGGAGCATATCTACTTCGGCGCCAATGCGGTCGATTACTCCGGTTATCCGGACTGCCGGCCGGAGTACATGCGCGCGTTTGAGGCACTGGCGAATCTCGCCACCAAGGCCGCCGTCGAAGGCCATCCGCTCAAACTGCACACCCCCATCATCGAGCTGACCAAAGCCGACATCATTCGCCGTGGTGTGGCGCTGGGCGTGGATTACGCGCTGACGGTGTCCTGTTATCAGGCGGATGCAGCGGGCCGCGCCTGCGGCGTCTGCGATTCCTGTCGCCTGCGCCGTGCCGGTTTTGAGCAGGCTGATGTTCCCGATCCGACGCCCTATAAATAATATAATAAAAACAATTACTTACGGAATATTTGCGAGCACGCAGTAGACTCGACTGGCGCAGCGACGCGCGGAAGGAGCTTTATGGAGATCAACGTACATCACCAGGTGCTGACAGCGGTATTTGTCATCGCCTTTGCGCTCGGCGCGATCGTCAACAAGACCAATTTCTGCACCATGGGCGCGGTGTCGGACTGGATCAACATCGGCGACAGCGGACGCATGCGCGCCTGGTTGTTCGCGATGGCGATTGCCATCAGCGGCGTGCTGGTGATGGAAACCACCGGCATGATCAACCTGTCCGGCGAAACCTTCCCGCCGTACCGCACAGCGAATTTCAGCTGGCTGCGTTATCTCGCCGGCGGCGCCCTGTTCGGCATCGGCATGACGCTGGCCAGCGGCTGCGGCAACAAGACCCTGGTGCGCGTCGGGGCCGGCAACCTGAAGTCACTGATGGTGCTGGTCATCGCATCGCTGATGGCGTACCTGATGATGTGGACACCGTTCTACGAAAAACTGTTTCATCCCTGGGTGTCGGCAACGGCGATTGATCTTGCGCGGCATGGCGTGAACACCCAGGAGCTGGGCGTGGTGATTTCCGGCTTGTTCGGCCTGCAGCCTTCGCGCGCGTTGAATGCAGCGGTCGGTGGCGTATTGGCGCTGGGCCTGTTCATATATGTATTCCGCTCGGCTGATTTCCGCGGCAGTGTCGACAATGTGCTCGGCGGTGCGGCGGTCGGGCTCGCTGTGCTGGCCGGTTGGTACTTGACCGGCGGGCCGCTGGGCCAGACCTGGAAGGAATACGCCGAATTCGCGACCTCAGTGCCCAGCCGCGTCCAGGTGCAGTCGTACACCTTCATCAGTCCGATGGGCGACAGCGTGCGTTATCTGCTGAGCCCGGATAACACCGCTTTGATCAACTTTGGCGTGATGGCACTGACCGGTGTTATCTCTGGTTCGTGTATTTATGCATTGATTACGCGGAGTTTTCGCATCGAGTGGTTTGTTTCGCTTAAGGATTTCATCAATCACGCAGTCGGCGGCGTACTGATGGGCGTCGGTGGCGTGCTGGCGATGGGGTGCACGGTCGGTCAGGCGATCACCGGCATGTCAACGCTTGCATTGGGCTCGCTATTGACCTTTTTTGCCATTGTCATTGGCGCTGCAGCGACCATGAAATACCAGTATTGGCGCATGATGCAGGAGGATTGAGCGCTTCCCGGTGCGTTCCGGAGGCAAGCTTGGTTGACCCCCATGTCCGTCACGGTTAAAATTCGCCCCTCTTTTTGGGAGGTTAGCTCAGCCGGTAGAGCAGCGGACTTTTAATCCGTTGGTCGCGAGTTCGAATCTCGCACCTCCTACCAAAATTCTGTTTTACGTTTCTTGCACTTGGCCCAGTCATCGCGGTTGGGCTTTTTGCATTTTGGGGCGGCATCGCGGGTAGTCCGGCGGTGGGTATTGTTGCCGCCGCTCTCAAACGGATCACTTTCCCCACAATGCGCCGATCCAGACTTGACCAGCATATCTGTTCGCGAAAGGCCGCCAGTCCCGGCTAAGCGGTCCGTTGATCCTGGTCAGATTTCAACCGGCACTGGTGGTCAATTCGAGGCCGGCGTCAACACACATAGCCACCGCCTTGATCGACGAGCACCACGAATTGGCCGATGCGAATCCCCCCAAGGATAAGCTGCGGTAGAGATTGCTCGGACTGTGGATCAAAATTCAGGGCGGGAGAAGGCCGTAAGCGCCCCCAAGTCTGAAGGTGTAGCGGTTTGCGGGGCGTGCCAGCGGCTACAGATTATCGGTAAAAACGATAATTGACATATATCGACAAAAGCGATATATTACTTTTATCGACATAACCGATAAATTACCCATGCGACAAATCCTGAGCCACGGCGCACAACTTGGACAAATCCTCGCAAGTCGCAGGAAGGCTCTCAAGCTCTCGCAGCATGCGCTTGGCGCAAAATTAACCATCAGCCAGAACCGTCTGTCGGAGGTCGAGACCAATCCGGGCACCCTCACGGTTGAGCGCCTGCTGGATCTCTGCAACCTCCTCGGCTTGGAGTTGGTCATCCAAAACAGGCCCACTCCTCAACGCCCGTCTAAAACGGAGTGGTAAGCCATGGGCCGAAAATCCCGCGCGCGCGCGCTTTCAGTCTGGATCAATGGCCAACTTGCAGGCGAGTGGCGGATGCCCGCCCGGGGCGACATCGAATTCCAATATGACCCCGCTTGGGTTGAATCAGACGACGGCCGTCCGCTGTCCCGATCGTTGCCATTCAGCCTCGATAAGGCCCCAATTAAAGGCAAGCCGGTCGAATACTACTTTGACAATCTGCTCCCCGACAGCGAGCCAATTCGAAAACGTCTTCAGGATCGCTTTCATACGGCATCGCGCAATTCATTCGAACTCCTAGCGGCAATCGGGCGCGATTGCGTCGGTGCTATTCAGCTGCTAGCTCCAGGCGACCAGCCGCAGGGCGTGCACACAATAGACGCAAAACCGCTGACAGCCACGGAGATCGAGAAGGCATTAATTCAAACTGTATCGCCACCGTCCTTCGCAGAACACCTTGCGGAAGATGATTTTCGTATTTCGATTGCCGGCGCCCAGGAGAAAACTGCTTTTCTGTGGAACAAGGACCGGTGGTGTCGACCGTTCGGATCAACTCCAACAACACATATATTCAAATTGCCGCTGGGCTTGGTAGGAAACATGCAGGCCGACATGACGAGCTCGGTGGAAAACGAATGGCTATGCTCGAAAATCCTGGCCGCCTATGGTCTGCCGGTGGCCCGCTGCGATATCAGTCAATTCGGCTCCCAAAAAGCGCTTGTAGTTGAGCGCTTTGACCGGCAACTACATTCGAGCGGGAAATACTGGCTGCGCCTTGTCCAGGAAGACTTTTGTCAGGCTACAGCGACGCCATCCCCGATGAAATACGAGCGTGATGGCGGACCGGGAATGCTCGACATCGCCAAAATACTGAGGGGTTCGGTCAACCGAGATAGCGACCTTGCGTGTTTACTCAAAGCCCAACTTTTGTTCTGGATGCTGGCAGCGAGCGATGGACACGCAAAAAATTTCAGTGTTCGTCTCCTGAACCAAGGACGGTACCAGCTCACGCCGCTCTATGACGTCCTTTCAATCTGGCCAGTAATCGGGAACGGTGCCAAACAAATATCCTGGCACAACGCGAAACTCGCGATGTCAATACACGGAAAAAACAAGCATTACATGATGAAAGACATTCAACGCAGGCATTTCAACGAAACCGCAGCTCGTTGTGGATTGGGCGAGACGGCGGAACCGTTTATAAAGGAAATCCTCGCTGCAACTCCCAAAGTTGTCGCGTCGATTCAGAGCGAAGTACCCCCAACTTTCCCGCAGCATGTTCTCGATACTGTCCTGAAGGGGTTGGCAGATTCCGCCAAGCGACTTGAAGCCATGCCCGCGATATAATTCGCAATCCCATTGGTATCGACCGTAGTAAGGCGGCTGTGGCGCAATTGTGACGCGTTTAGCTTGGTTCAAGTTGTTTGTGCTTCGAGTGGCATTAAGTTGTGAATTGGCAAGCATTGCAAGCGATTGATTTAACAACAACCTTGTTTTACAGCCATGACTTTTAATCCGTTGGTCGCGAGTTCGAATCTCGCACCTCCTGCCAAAATTCTGTTTTACGTTTCTTGCACTTAGCCCAGCCATCGCGGTTGGGTTTTTTGCATTTTGGGGCGGCATAGCGGGTAGTCCGGCGGCCTGTTGCCGCCGCTCTCAAACTGATCACTTTCCCCACAATGCGCCGATCCAGACTTGACCAGCATATCTGTTCGCGAAAGGCCGCCAGTCCCGGCTAAGCGGTCCGTTGTTCCTGGTCAGATTTCAACCGGCACAGGTCATCAAGATTCAACCGGCGCCAACATTGCTCATCTTTGCAATGTCAGTACGCATGAAGGCTGCAAGTTCCGCTGGCGAACCCGCTACGACCTCGGCGCTGAGATTGAACAGGCGGCCCATCACCGCCTGCCGGATTTATCAAGGTAGGTGCCTGCGTCGGCGGGTCCTTTATGTTTTTTGCGCGTGAAAATGCAGCAATCGTGTCTTGCCTCCTCCGCATCTGTGCCAGTTTTCTGTTCTGCGCGGGGATAATCAGGGTCCCCTTGCCTGTTATGTGTGTTGCCGTACAGGGGAGCTGATCATCAAGGGGCTACAGTCCGCAACGATGATGCCCACGGTGACCTGGGCCCGGCTGTTTTTTAATTCAGGTTATCCGTTGAATAGAAGGTGCGCGGCGTGACCCCTATTGTGTGGAGGTAATGCTTGACCAGGGCATCATTTTTGCATCTGACCCGCGCACGAACGCGGGCATGGACAACATCGCCAAATTCTGCAAGATGACGGTGTTCGAGCGGCCGGGAGACCGGGTCATTGTGTTGCTGAGCTCGGGCAACCTTGCCGGCACGCAAGCCGTGATCGGCGTGCTCAACCAGCGCTGTGATGCCGGCGACTCGACGCCCAACCTGTGGGGCGCGCACACCATGTTCGATGTCGCGATGCTGGTCGCTGACGCCATGCGTGATATCGAGCGCAGGGACGGCGTCTACCTGGAGGATAGCGATATCAGCTTCAATTCCTCCTTCATCCTCGGCGGGCAGATCGGCAGCGAACGCTTGCGCCTGTTCCGGATTTATTCCGAGGGCAATTTTATCGAGGCCGGTATCGATACCCCGTTTTTCCAGTC
>JBBQAO010000020.1:0-49263 GCA_038316355.1 Burkholderiales bacterium | reverse complement strand
AGGCGACATCCCATATTCCTGATGAGGCCTGGGGTCTCAAGGCGGCCCACTGCTGGCATCCCGGGAACCTTGGTGTGCTCGGGCACGCCTTGCTGGCCAGTTCAACGCTGCGCACCGCGCTGACACGAATGTCCCGCTATTGGCGCATTCTGGGCGAGCGTGCGACGGTGCGGGTTGAGGACACCGAGCGCGGTTTCCGGTTTAGGGAAACGCGGAACAAATCAATTTCCGCCGGCTCAGTTGCGTAGCGCGCATTTTTTGTTCGCGCTGTGCCGAATTACGCGGTATTTCTCGTCACCGCAGCCACTTTTTCATATTTTCCGCCTCTGTTGAGGCGCTTTTTAGGGCATTTCGCACCCGTTCGCCCACTATGGGCGCAACTGTCCCCTCACCATGTACAAATTACTCAAGGCAAACAACATATTGAGCTGCGCATCATTCTTGGCCAATCCCTTGTAGCGCGTCTTCTTGTACTTGAAGATGTTTTTGATGACATGAAACGGGTGTTCAACATACGCCCGCACTTGCGCTTTGAGTTTCTCGTAGGCCTGCGCTAAACTTTTTTGCCATCCTGCTGCCAACTTCTCAATCGACTTGCGGCGCTTGGCGATATGCCACCGTACTGCTTGTCCGTTGGCTGCCAGCGTCTCTTGCATATCCGCTCGCTTCTCCACGCCAACGTAGCCTGCGTCAAGCCAGACTTCCTCCTCCTGACCATGCAACAACGCTGGCGTTTGACTGATGTCGCTCACGTTGGCTGCTGTCGTGATCACCGTGTGCACCAGGCCAGACTCCTGGTCCACGCCGATGTGCGCCTTCAGCCCAAAGTACCACTGGTTGCCCTTCTTCGCCTGATGCATTTCCGGATCGCGCGCATGCGCTTGGTTCTTCGTCGAACTCGGTGCGGCGATCAAGGTGGCATCGACCAGCGTGCCTTTGCTCATCAGCAGTCCGCCCTCGATGAGCATCGCATTGACCTCCACTAGCAGCGCTTGCGGCAAGTCGTGGGCTTCGAGCAGATGGCGAAATCCCATCAGTGTCGTGGCGTCGGGCACGCTTTGCCGGCTCAGGTCGATGTCCATAAAATTGCGCAAGGCCTGCGAATCGTAGATCGCATCTTCTACCGCTTCATCGGCCAATCCATACCATTGCTGTACGAAATACATGCGCAGCATCCGGTCCAATCCGATCGGCGGACGGCCGCGTTTCCCACTCTTTGGGTAGTGCGGCTCGATCACCTCCATCAGCCTTGTCCACGGCACCACTTGTTCCATCTTTTCCAGGAAGAGTTCGCGCCGTGTGCGCTTTTTCTTCCTGGCATACTCGGCTTGTGCAAAACTGACTTGGCTCGGCGGTTTTGAATTCATCTCGGCTCTGGGTTGTCGGTAGTGCTTATATAACGATTGAATACACCAATCGTTGGCATACCAATAGAATAAATCTGCGTTTCCCTAGCTTGTTGCCGCCGCCTTCAAACTGATCACTTTCCCCACAATGCGCCGATCCAAAATTGACCAGCATATCTGTTCGCGGAAGGCCGCCAGTCCTGGCTAAGCAGCACGTTCTTTGAGACCGGCACTGGTGGTCAATTGGGGGCCGGCGTCAACAGGGCTGCGCGCTTTTGCGCAGTCCCGCTCGAATGCAGGGTTGGCCAGAATTTCATTTTTTGTTTCCCGGCAGAAGAGGGAAGTGATTCTGAATTTCCAAGACGAGTTGCCGAAGACTTCCACGATAAAGCCAAACGATGCCGCATATTCCGTAGAGCGACAACGAAGCTCGAAAATTTGCATCGCGCATGATCTCAAGCGCTATCGGGTCTTTAAAATACCAGTAGATGGCGTAGCAACCATCAACAGTAAACCAAGTGTAGAAGAGCATTACCGGCCAAAGTCGCCATTTTCGTTCCAGAATGACGCGCATGCTCCAAGGTGCTGTCAGGTAGGTAAGACCAGCCATAATGAAACTAATTGGAACATCCCAGTCTGGCGCCTGATAGTAAAAGGAGCCGATAACAAGAAGCGTAATGCCAATTGCAAGCGTAAAGAGTTTCCATGGACGGAGATATTCAGATGCGTTATACATGCGCCGGTTAGCCCGTCCCTCTCAAAAAGAGGCCCCCGCAAGGCCCGAAACTGCGGCCACCTTTCTAATTGAAGAACTCATTGCAGGCATTGCAGAAGTATCTGCCGGGCTTTGGACCGTTGGCGAACAGCTTGAATTTCGTGGTTGCGGCAGCGATGTTGATCGTGCGCCCAATAATGCCACACTGCACGTCGGCAGTGTCCTCTGACCGGCAGCGGCGGCATGCCGGGAGTTTGGCCTCCTCGAATTGGAGTATTGTTTCCCTAATTCCCCGATACTGTATTTCGATGTGGTCTAGTGTTTGTTTGTCGATCTTCAGCATTACATCCATCCTTCCAGCGAACGTTTTGACGATGTGTCGGGGACGGCAATCTGGATCAAATCCCCCCGGCCCGTAAGGTGGGCCACTCCCCATCTTTCAGTGAAGCAAAATTAGTCTCGGAACAGCGTCCTCACCAGCCCATACGATGGCGTTTTGTCCAAACTGCGTACCCAATATTTTGGAAGCTTCCAGGTTCACGCCCAGCGCGAGAAAGCTTTTCTCCTCGGGCCATGCCCCTGACGGATCAGCGCCCACACTCTCAATAACCGGGCTTGCTTGGCTGCTCAGTATGTAGCGCAACTTTTCATGCGCATCGAGGTTGGCCTCGTCACTTTGCGTTTGGCTAAAGGGGTTATAGGCGGTGATGAAGATCGCGCTTTGATGACCTGATGCGGTGAAGAGGCGCGATAGCGCTTCCGAACACCCATCAACACGCAAGGTGAACGCGTCAGCGCCTTGCCCAACCCGATAGTGGGTCGCGCGATACGCGGCGATGAGGTCAGCAGAGATTTCAGATTGCGCCAACAAAAAACCCTCCGTTAAAGGAAGGCCGACGCTTCCCGCTTGGTTGCTCACTTAAGAGCCACATCCGCTTTCGCGATCCACCTTGCCCGGGAGGGGCAGGTTGGCATGGGCGTCGACCCATTTCCTAATGCTATTGTTAGAATAGTCGAAGAATCGCGTTTAACCAATATCCTGTGGACGCCGCCGTTCTGCCTTGCTAAACAATACTCCATCCGCCGCCCACTTGATTCTAACGTGCAGCTCTAAGGCCGTGGAAAAGTAGTATAGCGACGGATTGATAATCACCCTGCCAAACTCGCTCTCGGTGATTTCTACTGTGGTGCCGTTGACCCGGAAGTAGAACTCGTCGCCATCCTCGATTGCCTCCGCCCAATAGTTATTCTCGTCATCAGGCAGATTTGCGCTCATCTCACCACGCTGCAACTGGCGATGAAGCTGTTTTTGCAATCTCAAATTCTTCGTTCCCAACAGCCCGATTCTTAAGTGGGTAATATTTATAAATTTGCGTTGATTCATTGTAATTCTCCCAATGCATGCCGCAATGTGTCGGTACGGTCGGTGCGTTCCCATGTGAATGCTGGCAACTCTCGCCCAAAATGACCGTAGGCGGCTGTGCCGCGATAAATCGGACGACGCAACTCCAACCCTTCGATGATGCCGCGCGGTGTTAGGTCGAACACTGCACCCACGGCAACCTCTAACCTCTCATCCGGCACCGCCCCGGTGCCATGGGTATGAATATAAATCGACACCGGGTCTGCCACGCCGATGGCATACGCCAACTGCACCGTGCAGCGACGGGCAAGACCGGCAGCGACAATATTCTTCGCTACATAGCGTGCCGCATAGGCAGCAGAGCGGTCGACCTTGGTTGGATCTTTACCGGAAAAGGCACCACCGCCATGTGGGCAACTCCCTCCATACGTATCAACGATGATTTTTCGACCAGTAAGCCCCGTGTCGCCATTAGGACCCCCTATCTCAAAGCAACCGGTAGGATTGACCAATACGCGGAAGTTTTTTGTGCGCAGTACCGGCGGCACCAGTGGTTCAACGATCTCGTGCAGCACTGCTTTTCGCACTGCCTCCTGATCGATTCCTTTTGCGTGCTGGGTAGAGATCACCACTGTATCTACTCCGACCACTCGATCACCTTCGTAGATTGCGGTCACCTGAGATTTAGCATCCGGGCGCAGCCAACTGATCTCTCCTGATTTTCGTAGCGCTGCCTGACGTTCCACCAAGCGATGTGCAAGCCAAATTGGGTAAGGCAGAAGTTCTGGTGTCTCATCGCAGGCATACCCGAACATGAGGCCTTGGTCACCGGCTCCGATGACGCCGCCTGCACGATCTACTCCCTGATTAATTTGAGCGGACTGGTGATTAAAACGCACCTGTACCTCGCAGGTCGTTGGATCAATACCTGTGGCCGCGTCTTGGTAGCCGATATCGCGCAGCACCTGACGGGCAACGGATTCTGCGAGTGCCTGAACCTCGAGAAACACAGCCTCGTCAGCGGTCTTGAACTCGCCGGCGATGACAATGAAGTTATTTGCCACAAGTGTCTCGCAAGCGACTTTGGCATACGGGTCACGTGTCAAAAACGCATCGAGAATGGCATCGGAAATCTGGTCTGCTACCTTATCTGGATGACCTTCTGATACCGATTCCGAAGTGAAGAGAAGTTGACGATTCACAATAAACTCCAAGCCCCAGTTGTCCGGCGTGGCCGGTCCCGGGGCGGGGAGATTGCGGCGACGCTTTAGCAGTATTTATGAGTCGCACTGCAAGTTGTCTTAACTCTGCGACGTGGAAATGCAAAAACCCGTTTCAGCTTGAAGCTAATAACGGGTTCTTCTCCGCTTTAGCTGGTATTTATTAATCGCCCCGCAAGCTGGTACACAAATCGGCGATGTGTTGACTATACGCTTTCGAAGGTTGTTGTCAACCAAGTTTTCAGAAGTGTTGCGAGTTCGTGATCTGTCCGGTTCTGTAGCACGACATCTGTCCGGTTGTCATAGTCACCCAAAAGGGGTGACCGATGGGACGGACGGAGTTGTTACAGGAGATCCGGAAGATGAGATTTGAGGAAGCGTATGCAGGGTGGAACGCAGAGCGGCTGACGCAGGACGAAGCGGCTTGGTTGCTGGGGATGTGCGGGCGCAGTTTTCGGCGGTATGTGGTGCGGTTCGAGGCGGACGGACTGGAGGGGCTGATCGACCGTCGGCTGGAGCAAGTCTCGAACCGTCGGGCGCCGGTGGATGAAGTGATGGTGTTGCCGCCGCCTTCAAACTGATCACTTTCCCCACAATGCGCCGATCCAGAATTGACCGGCATATCGGTTCGCGGAAGGCCGCCAGTCCTGGCTTAACAGTCCGTTGCTCTTGGTCAGCTTTCAACCGGCACTGGTGGTCAATTCGAGGCCGGCGGCAACAGTTCGAGCGCCTAACGACAAGAATTCTTGCGGAACACTACGAAAGACCCGGCGCAGCGCAAAGCGGCGCGTAACGCCTGGGCGCTGCTGCTCGCAAGGATATATGAGGTGCTGCTGTCGGCTTCGCGCTGGCTTGCCGGAACGAGCCGCAGTATGTTCGAAATGTGTGCGCAAGGAGCGCTCGGTCGAGGTTTACGTTTGGCGCGTATGCAAATAGGTAACATGCGCGCGCAGAATGGCTGACTTTCTGTCTGCGTGGATCGGGTTCTCACAGTCAGTCTTAAATAATGCTCGTGGGCCAGGTCCGCATCAGGTGCTCGCCCACGCCATTGCTCAAGCGCAACTGGTCGATCTCGAAGGTGCGAACCAGGTAATCACGCGTTTCGCGTGGATCGATTACTGCGTGCGCGGAATAGTTCGACGCCATGGCGTACGCGGTAGTGTCTCGGTTCATCTCGGCGAGCAGGGTGTGGAATCGCTCCGGGTCATCTTCCTCCTTCACGCCGTGCACAATGTTGACGGCGAAGCTCGGGTTCATGAAACTCACTTCGCCGGTGTACCAGCAGGCAACTGTGTCGGAATTGCCGGCACCGCCCATGTTGACCATGGACTGGCCATAACTTTTACGCAGGATTACCGAGACTTTTGGCACCGTGATGAGCGATAGCGCATTCATCCAGTTGATAACGCGTCCGGGTGCTCCGCGCATCTCGCCCTCCACACCGATCAGCAAGCCAGGCTGGTCGACCAGCATAACAATTGGGATATTGAAGGAATCGCACAGCACGAGGAAGCCGGTGACCTTGATGCAGGCGTCGATGTCGATTGCCCCACCCTTGAACAGGGGATTGTTGGCAATCACGCCAACGGTGCGACCGTTGAGTCGTGCCAGCGCTGTTGTCACTGGCTTACCATAACGGGCCTTCAGTTCGAGTACGCTGCCTATGTCGAAAATCATGTTTACGATTTTGCGTACGTCGTAGACTTGGTTGCTGCCCTCGGGAAAAACATCGAGCACACGGCGAATCGGTTCATCCGAGCCGGGTGGTACCGGTGCCAGCGGCGGCGCCTCGTTGTGATGGCTGGGAAGATAGGACAGGAAACGTTTGATCGCGTCGATTGCCTGCTCGTCGCTGTCCACAGCGATGTCGACCAGGCCGCTTTTCTCGGTGTGCAGATGCCAACCGCCGAGCGTTTCACCGTCAACCTGTTCCGCTGTGGCCATCGATGCCAGCCGCTGGCTCGAAACCGCCATCACCGCGCCTTTTCGCATGACCACGAAATCGGACATGGCGGAATACCACGCTGATGAGCCGAACGCCGGGCCGAGTATCGCCGATACCCATGGTGTTTCACGCTTGCGCTGGAACTGTGTCGGGCGGTCGCCGGCGCCGATGCCAGTAGCACCCATGATATCCGGCATGCGCGCACCGGTGGATTCACCGAGAAATACCAGCGGCATTCCGCGCTTGGTGGCGAGTTCCTTGAGGTGGGTTATCTTGCGGCCGTTCACCGACGTGCTGGACGCGCCCAGCACAGTGAAGTCGTTGGCAGCGACCGCGATCTCGCGCCCTGCAATGCGTCCGAAGCCGGTTACCTTGCCGTCGGCCGGAGTGCGCTCGCGCAGCTCGGGACGCAGCGACGTGGCGAACAGGCCGAGTTCAAGGAATGAATTCGGGTCGAGCAGGCGTTCCAGTCGCTCCCGCGCATTGAGCACGCCTTGCGAGCGCCGCTTGGCAATTTTGTCGGTGCCGCCCATCGCGAGGGCACGCGCGCGACGCATCTCGTATTCCTGCTGACGTTTTTCGAATGCCACGATGCTCCCTGTCAATCCGGATTGATGGCAGGATTTGCGTCAATTCCGCAAGTCCTTCGGCTGTATCCCGTATGTGGATTATTGAATGGTCTCTGCGCTGAAAGTCTAGCGTTGCACCTGAGGAGGGTCAAATGGGTTTTCGCCCGGATTTTTACGTGGAGCCCACAATGTGAGGCAGCTGCAGGGGACACGCAGGTGAGCCACGAGCGCGCTGATGAGATTTGGCATTTCGTGGTAATACCCGCGAGGATTGCGTGTGGATTTGTTCGTGTAATGCGTAAAGCCGACTCCTGTAAACGTTATCATAGAACTGGAACAAACTTTTTACGCGAGACACTGGCTTGCTGTCATCGTCGCCTGACTGAAGAGCTAAAACCGGAGGAGCGCAATGCAGGAACTAAAGGATAAGGTAGCCATCGTCACCGGTGCAACGCGCAAGCGCGGTCTTGGTCGCGCCATCGCATTGACGCTCGCGCGCGCTGGTGCACATGTTGTGGTGACTGGAAATTCCCGTTCATCGAGCAAAGTTCCCGAAGATGAATCGAAAAGCGGATGGCGCGGACTGCCGGATGTCGTGGCGGAAATCGAGTCTTATGGCGCAGGAGGTCTCGGTATTCTGGCCGACATTACGCGGACAGAAGAGGTGCAACGCATCGTGGCAGACACTGTGGCGCGATTCGGGCGGATCGACATCCTCGTCAACAATGCAACCTATCCACCGCGGCCTGACGACCGGGTGCCGGTAATCGAGTTGGATGAAACGAAGTGGCGCCAAATTGTCGACGTTAACCTGACGGGCACCATGATAGTCAGCAAATACGTTGCCAGGCAGATGGTGGCGCAGGAGCAGGGCGGCAGCATCGTCAGCATCTCCTCCGGTGCTGCCATGAAAGCGGTGGCAACGTTTTCTGCTTACGCAGCTTCCAAGGCGGCCGTACATGCGCTCAACAGCTCGATGGCCGAGGAATTGGGACCGCATGGCATCACCTGCAATGTTGTGGCGCCAGGATTCCTCGATACTGCCCGTATCGACAAGCTGCGCGTCGAGGGCCTCTGGGAAAAGCGCCTGGCGAGCATTCCGATCAAGCGGGCCGGAACCGTCGAGGAAGTTGCGCACATGGTGTGCTTTCTGTGCGGGCCACATGCACGCTGGATCAGCGGCGAAGCTATCCTGATTAACGGCGGCGAGGTCAGGCGGGCCGCGCGCTAGGGGTAGCCACGTCTCTGACAGGTAGAGCCGTCAGTACCAGAGGTTCGGCTGCCGATCGCATGTGATGCTCACTGAAAGTTGCTCAGAAACGACCAGTGAGACCGAATTAAGGATTTGCTCCCTGGCGCCAATTGACCGACTGCGGGGTGACGGCGAAAGACAACTGTTTGTTTGTGAAGGCAGTGCTGTGGATTGCGCGCACTGTAGATCTGTGGCGAGATCCGGATCCGAGATTGGGTAACTGGCGCACGATGTATGCGTGCTTATGTAAAGTGCTCGATTGTAAGACTCACGACGATGCCAAGACTGGTTGCCGATTTGTTATTGTGCTATAGAGGAAATTCGGGACAGGAGGTTTACTATCATGACGACATTCCCATCTTATCTGTCACAAATTCGCCGCCCTGCAGCACTACTGGCCATGGGATTGTTGGCCGCGCTAATGACGCTGACGGCATTTGCTCAGAGTTATCCGTCGAAGCCGATTCGCCTGGTGCTGCGTAGCGCGCCCGGGGGCGGTGATGACCTGCATGCCCGCCTGCTTGCACCACATTTGCAGGAAATTCTGGGGCAGCCGGTGGTCATTGACTACCGCACCGGGGCTGGTGGTCTGCTGGCGTGGGAGATGATCGCCAAAGCACCACCGGATGGATACACGATCATGCTTACGGCTTCTGGCCTCACTTCGATCAGAAGCCTGCGACCCGACGTGACGATTGATCCGTGGCGCGATTACGTTTGGGTATCGTTGATCTCCCGTTTCATGCTGGTGCTGTCGGCGCATCCGGTTTTGCCTGTGAAGAATCTCAAGGAACTCGTTATTCTGGCGCGCAAGCGTCCGGGCGAGTTGAGCTACGGATCGTCCGGTGTGGGTGCGACGCCGCACCTGGCTGTGGAATACTTCAAAGCTGCAGCCAAATTGAACATTCTTCATGTGCCCTACAAAGGTGGAGGCCCCATGTTCCTGGATCTTCTCGGCGGACGCGTCGATCTGGGTACCTCGACGCCAGCCCCCGCCATACCGCATATCCGCAGTGGCAAGATTCGCGCCCTGGGAGTCACTGGTGCCAATCGCTTGCACGAATTGCCTGAAGTGCAGACGATCGCGGAAGGAGCCGGTTTGCCCGGTTTCGAATTCACGGGTTTCTACGCGATCATTGCGCCGGCCGGAACTCCTGGTCAGATCGTCACTCAACTGTCTGAAGCCGTCATCAAAACCGTGGCCACCCCCGGTTTTAAAGACAGGTTCAGAAAAGTCGTTGTCGGCATAGAGCCGACATCGAGTACGCCGGAGCAGACTCTGATGATGGCAAAAGAGGATGCCGCCAAAGCCTCTCAAATTGTGCGCAGTGCCAACATCAAACTGGATTAATCACCGTGGCTCGCATTGCTGTCGGGGGGTTCCAACACGAGACTAACTGTTTTGTTCCCACACGCACCGATTTTCAAGTCTTCGCAACGATTGGAGACCGGCCGAAACTCTCTCGTGGCGATGAGATCATCAAGAACCTGCCGGGCAAGGCGCTCGCGATGTCCGGTTTTCTTCCGGATATGGAGAAACGACACCAACTCGTGCCGTTGGTCTGGGCGGGCGGTGGTGCCGGCGGATATGTCACCAGCGATGCCTATGAACGCATCGTTGGTGAGTTGATCGGACGTCTTTCCGTTGCGCTGCCTGTGGATGCGGTCTATCTTGATCTGCATGGCGCAATGTGCTCCGTTGATTTTCCTGACGCTGAAGGAGAGTTGTTGCGGCGCGCCAGAGCTGTGGTGGGGCCGGATGTGCCGATCGTGATCAGTCTGGATTACCACACCAACCTGACACCGGCGATGGCCGCGTTGACCGACGGGATGGCAATTTATCGCACTTATCCCCATATTGACCGGCCGCAGACGGGAAGCCGCGCGGCTCGCATCCTTGAAGTTGTGCTGGAGAAAGGCAAACCAACAGCACGGGCATTCCGCAAACTGCCTTTTCTGATACCACTTAATTTTCAGTGCACGATGGTCGAGCCTTCGCAGGGCATTGTTGCCAAATCCGCTGCCGGGGAAGGCGGCGATGTGCTTGATTTGTGCTACAGCGCAGGTTTCCCGCCCTCCGACCTTTATGACTGTGGTCCCGGCGTGATTGCGCACGGTTATTCGCAGGCAGCTGTAGATAGGGCAGCGGATGAGCTTGAACGGTACATCCTTGCCCAGGAGCGGACATTTGCCCAACCACTGCTGAGTCCAGATGAGGCCGTGTCACAAGCCATGGCCATCAGTCGCACCGCACACCGTCCCGTAGTGATTGCGGATACTCAGGACAATCCCGGTTGTGGTGGTACTGGCGATACCACGGGTATGCTGGAAGCTCTGGTGCGCAACGGCGCGGAGCAAGCGGCGCTCTGCGTGCTTGCAGATGCCGACGCTGCGGCTGCAGCGCATAAGGCTGGAGTAGGCGCGGACATTACTATTGCGCTGGGTGGCAAAACTCCAATACTTGGCGTGACGCCATTCAATGGCACTTTTCGCGTCGCCAATCTGAGCGACGGCGAATTCTTGTGCAAGGGTATATGCGTCGGTGGCCGTGTAGCAACTCTGGGGCCAACTGCTTTATTGACGATAGGCGGTGTCAGTATCGTGGTCGCCAGCAAACGTATGCAAGCCTATGAACCGGAAATTTTTCGCCACATCGGACTCGAGCCGACAAAGCAGAAAATCCTTGTTGTTAAAAGCACCTGCCATTTTCGCGCGGATTTTGAGCCTATCGCTGAAAAAGTTCTGGTGGCCATCGCTCCGGGCGCGCATGAGGTGGATGCCAGAAAATATCCTTATCAGCATTTGCGCGCCGGCGTAAGGCTGGAACCGCTGGGGCCCGAATTCAAGCCTACGGCTTGAAACCAGCATTTGCTTTCAGTGCTAGGCAAAGTGTCCGTAACAACAGGGGACACCCTCCGGCCGCTCTAGTAAATCAAAGGTTTAGGCTACTTTCGGGGAGCCTGAGTTTTTCTCTGCAACGCTTTTACCGTTTCAGAATCCCCTTGATGGGCGGGAATGCAGGCAATGCACAGGCATTGACATGGTAATGCAAATGCATTACCATGTGTGTGTCCACCAATTTCAGGAAGAGTGCCATGGCTGCCCCCCTCGAAGTCGAATCCACACTTACCGACCGCTACCAGACCACCGTGCCGGAAATGGTTCGCCGTGCGCTTAAGCTCGGAAAGCGCGACAAAATCCACTACATCATCCGGGATGGCGAAGTGGTGCTCACGCGAGCCGAAGTCAACGATGGCGATGACCCGGTACTCGGTCAGTTCCTGGGATTTCTCGCACGCGATATCGCCAGCCACCCGGAACGGATTCAAGCGGTAGACACGGGCCTCGTGCAACGTATTCAGTCTCTGGTCGGCGGTGTCAAAGTCGATCTCGACGCGGCTCTTTCGGCAGATGATGAATGAGTGGTGGTAAGCCGGCGCCGCTGGTCATCAACGGCTGGACGATATTTGCGCACCCGTTGTTCCTTGATCAGATTGAAACACTGATCCGGCAGGTCGAAGGACTTAAACAAAAAAACCCGAAGGGCTATGGCAAGAAGAACACCTCCAAACGCCTCGCCGCGATTGCCAAGCTCGCGTTCGAAGTCATCCCGCAGGATCCGACAAGGCCAGAATACCGGCAGGGCAATACTCTCGGGGAAGACTACAAGCATTGGTTTCGTGTCAAGTTTTACCAGCAATACCGGTTATTCTTTCGCTATCACGCGACGACCAAGATGGTCCTTTACGCTTGGGTAAATGACGGGGACACCAAGCGCGCTTACAAAAGCGGCGCTGACGTCTACCGGGTCTTCCGCAAGATGCTGGAAAGCGGCCATCCCCCAGACGATTGGGATCGGCTCCTCGCCGAGGCGCGCGGTGAAGCGGATCGACTGCAACAAATCGCCACGCAGACTGCAGTGGCGAAGCCCTGAAATTCGTTCGACGATTGTGATTCTCTACCGTAGCGACGTTGGCAGGAATGAATAACCGCAAAACTCCTTGCTGGAGTTTTGCGGGAGTTGCCAGATCATGCCGCTCTACTGCGCAATACTGTGAGCGTATGGGAACACTTGGGATGCTGCTCTGGCCGTCGTCTTTCGGTCCACTGCTGATCGGAGTTCCTCTCGTAGCCGTCGCAGGAACTTGCGCCAGACTGCAATGGGCGTATTACAAGAAGCATCTCTGATCGTTACTTGTTCGATATCGATGAGGTGCTATTTTTGCGACCGAATTGCATTGGCTTTCGCCTTGATTGTGCGGCATTGGTCCAGCAATGCCTCGAAGGGCTCGGCGTCATCGAGGAACAAACCGTCATCGACCATCTGTTGATAATCGGCAGCCAATTTGGCTGGCGCGCCATCATCCGGTACGAGTTGGGGCCCGCCCGCGACGGCGGCGTGATAGTCGATGGCAACGCCAACAGGCGAGCCAGCACATTGGGCTGGCGTGTTTACGTCAAGGGATCGATGCACGCGATTGGCGTCGTACTATTCCCGGAAATCGCCCAGTTTCCGCACGAGATCGACCGGGCTCCAGATGATCGCGCGATCGTGATACTTGCGGCGGACTGTGCCGATCAGTCGTTGGAGATAGGCAACTTTTTGCCGACCTTCCATACTTCCAGTCGGCTTATGGCTGTGGCCAGTGCGGACGACTTTGCGACGAGTTCACGGTTAATGCTTTGCGCAACCGAGGATATTTCCCAGCCTGTCAGGTTGCGGGAAAGGGTGGCGACGCAGTAAGTTGTTTGCGTGTCGAGTGTTGTCAGCTCCATGTTGACCCACTGGTATTCTGTGGCGTGATCACTGATGTGACAGGAGGCGCCACGGACCTTGCGAATGGGGTGATCTGTGGCACTGGCTACGATGAACAATAGGGTCGTGACATTCGCCGGCAACGCCTCGAGAAAAACGAAAATCCTTTCATCGTCCCATTTACTTGCTCCGGTCCGCGAGTCGCCGGTATGGACGACGCTACCGTTGGTGCTGCGTGGGTTGCCGGGATGGATTATTTCGACGATCTGCTGCTCTTGATCAAACAGGACGCACAGGGCATCCAGATTCTCTGGATGTAAATTTACGCCTTCTTCCGGTGGGTCCCAGTGCAGGCCCATGACGACTTCTTTGAGTTCAGGTTTCTCATCCTTCTGCAGTGATTCCCCTGCATTTTTTGAATTGTTGATTTGCATGACTTCTCCTCCTATTGTATCGATCTGCCTGCCGGCAGAGGGCAGATTTTGTGACTATGTGACTGCCGGACTCTTAAAAGGTTTTCTACTTCAGTCGTAAAGATCGCTGCCCATTGCCAGACACGGACACCGATCTGCACTTTTTCATGGTCAACCGCAACGATGAGCAAAAACGCAAAAAAATATTGGAGCGATATGCGGTTTTGTTGCGGTAAATGCAGAAAAATCTGGATTAAAAGTAGCGTCGTTACATACAAAAACCTGCAACGCTTTTGCAACGGTGCTGTTATGCGCCATACAGCGCAGTGATGCAAAATTGGCAACGGTCGGCATTAACATTAATTAAATAAAAACAATAAGTTACAGCTTTTTCCCGTGACTACAAACCAAGGGTCAGGGGGTTCGAATCCCTCCGGCCGCGCCAGTTGCAACAGGGCCCGCGATCCACATCGCGGGCCTTCGCATTTTACCCGCTGCCTTCTTGCTGTTAACGTGGCGCCCACGCATTTTCCGGCACAGCCGAACACCGACCAGGAGATCCAATTGAGCCACCTGCGCCACACCGAACAACGCAAACGTTTCCGCGCCATCCTCAATGGCACCGAGTGCCTGTCACCCGCCAGCGTGTATGACGCGCTGTCCGCCCGCGTCGCCGAGAGCGTCGGTTACAAACTCGGCATCCTCGCCGGTTCCGTGTCGTCCAACACCACGCTGGCGGCACCCGACCTGATTGTGCTGACGCTGACCGATTTTGCCGACCAGGTGCGACGCATCATGCGCGTCAGCGATCTCAGCCTGCTGGTCGATGCCGATCACGGTTACGGCAATGCGCTGAACGTGATGCGCACGGTAGAGGAACTGGAGCATGCTGGCGTGTCGGCGATGAGCATCGAGGACACTTCGCTGCCGATCCGTTATGGCCAGCCGGAAGGCCAGGACGAACTGATTTCCGTCGGCGAGATGGTGGGCAAACTGAAGGCGGCCGTGGCTGCGCGCTGCGATCCGTCAACGGTGATTGCCGGTCGCACCGCGGCGCTGAAAGTTGAAGGCACTGAAAAAACCGTGGAGCGGGTCAAGGCCTATGCGGCGGCCGGCGTGGATTGCATATTTGTCGTCGGCGTCGAAACCGCGGATCAGGTAAAGGCGGTGCGCGAGGCGGCGAAATTGCCGGTGATCGTTGGTCCGGGCAAGACGTCGGCGACCCGCGAGGAATTCGCCAAAGCCGGCGCCCGTGTATTGCTGCAGGGCCATCAGCCGGTGGCGGCAGCGGTGAAAGCCTTGCGCGAGGTGTATGCACATTTCCACGGCGGTGGTGCCGCAGCCGATCTCAAGGACAAGATCATATCGGCGAAGGACATGGACGCGCTGGTGTTTGGCGAGGATTACAAAAAATACATCAAAGAGTTTTTGCGCTGACAGAATCAACGTTGAGACTGTCTACGTTGAGTCTGCGCTGAACTTTATCCGGCCGGTCAGGCGGCGGCCTGCCGCTGAGGCCGGCTGATCGCCGCATTGACCTGCGGCATGACTTTTTCCGCCATCAGTTCCATCGAGCGTTTCGCCAGCGCCGGGTCCACCCAGTCCATGCCGGCGTAGACGATTTCACCGAAGTCGCCGGTTTCCTCGCGCAGCGCGAGGATTTTTTCCGCGACCTGGTTTGGATTGCCGCAAATCACCAGTTGTTCGACCATGTAGTCGACGGTCAGTTCGCGGTCATCCTGCTGCGGGTGGGTCTTGAATATGGCGTGGCGTTTCGAGATCAGCATTTTCCTGAGCAACAGGTCCCAGTAATAACGATAGGGGCTGGCGCTGTCTTCCAGGGCATAACGCCGTGCCGTTTTTTCGTCATCGGCGACGAAGATGGTCCTGGCAATGCGCCAGTCCGCCGGATCGGCTTTTTTTCCGGCGTGTTGTTTGCCCTCGACGTAATTGCTCCAGTGCGAGGCCAGGTATTTTGACAGCAGGAAATTCGCCGACAGCGGATGAAAGTCGCGTTCGCCCATGGCAATCACACCTTTGGAGCCCGGCGCGACCACAGTGCCGACGATTTCCGGTCGCGGCTGCTGGTACGGTTTGTACATCTGACCACGACCGATGGCGGCGTTCTGCGTGGTGGCGGTGGTGACCTTGAAGCGGTTGCCCGGCAGGTCGATGTCGTAGGGCACATCGCGTTCCCAAATCGCGAGAATCACATCCATCGCTTCGACGAACAGCTTGTTGCGGTCTTCCGCCAGCATGCCCAGCGCTTCTGCATCGGAGGGTAGCGCGCCGGGGCTGACGCCGAAGATGAAACGGCCCCTTGCCAGATGGTCGAACATGGCCGCGTGCGCGGCGATCAGCGTCGGGTGCGAATGCGACAGGTTGGAGGTGCCGGTGGCGAGTTTGATGTTCTGCGTGTGGTGGATCAGCGTCGCCAGAAAAATGAAACTGTTGGTGACGTTTTCGGATGGCTCGGTCAGGTGTTCGCCGACGAAGGCGTCATAAAAACCCAGGTGGTCGGCGAGGATGATGGCTTCGCGGTCTTCCTGCAGTGTGACGGCGGGCGGGCGTTGCGCTGGATGCAGCGGCATTGTGAAATATCCCAGACGCATGGCGGGTGCTCTTCCTCTCAGTGGGCCCGGCACCTGTGACCGGGCCGTGGCGATTCAATGTAACATCGGCCTGTCGTCGTCCGCAATGAAGCCATTCGCAACGAAAGCAGAACATGAATCTCGATGCCATGAAGCCGGGCCTCAGGGGCTCCACCGAAATCATGGTCGGCACGCGCGACACTGCGCCGCATGTCGGCAGCGGCAAGATCAAGGTGCTGGCGACGCCGGTGCTGGTGATGTTGCTGGAGGAGGCGGCTTTAAATGCTGTTGAAGGTCTGCTGCCAGCAGGTTATCAGACGGTGGGTACCCGGCTCGACGTCAGCCATACCGCGGCAACGCCGGTGGGCATGCGCGTGGTGGCGCACGCCGAGGTGAGCAGGGTCGAGGGCCGCAAACTGACATTCAGGGTGTGGGCCGAAGATGCGGTGGAACGCATTGGTGAGGGCACCCACGAGCGCATCATCGTCAACGTCGAGCGTTTCGACGTTCGCACCCAGGCCAAGGTGGCGGGGGCCGGCATCAAAAAATAGCTAATAAAAACAATTACTTAAATTGATCATCAAAATCAAAAAACATTAACAGCCGATGACCGCGGATGAACGCCGATAACATCAAGTACAGCGGAAAAACGGCACACCAAATCAACACAGGCCATGCTTTTAATAAATTACTTCTGACCAATTTCAGCGCGCCTTGCTGAGCTGAATGGCTCTGCGCACTCCCTCAAGGGGATATTGAAAAGAATTCATCGGCGTTCATCCGCGTTCATCGGCGGTTAAATCTGATCTGGTTTTTCCGGTGTCGTGCGCTGGTCGGTGATCGCGCTCTCGACGACGGTGTATTCGCCCTCGACGAAACTGTCCTGATGCGCGCGCTGCAATTTGCGCCTGATCCACCACAGGCGGATCAGGAAAATGCCGGCGAGGATGGCGCCGGCGATCAGTGCGATGCCGATGAAAAAGAAGGCCGCGACCAGAACCACCAGGCCCAGCGTGAAAAACACGATGCGCTCTGGCAGCCCGGCCTGCGGGCGGGTCATGATGCGGATATGCGGGTCTTGCTGCTGGTTCATGGCGTGTCGAGTCCCCTTGAAATCATGAGACCGCGATCGGCTGCGGACGTTCAGTAGTCCGGGTTGAAGCTTTTGATGATGGCGCTGCCGGATTTTTCGTCATGCTCCAGTTCCAGCAGCTTGCGGGCCTGCGCTTCCTCGAGCAGTTTGCTGAACGAGCGGAAGCCGTAATAACTTTCGTTGAAGCCGGGCTGACGGCGTTTGAGCGTCTGTTTGACCATGGACGGCCAGATCTTGTCTTCGGCGCCGCGCTCGGCGAACAATGCCTCAATGGTTTCCATGACCAGGTCCAGAGCCTCGGTTGTTTTGTCGCTGCCTTCTTTGCCTGCGCCGTCTTTTTCATTACTGGCTTTAGCCGTTGCAGCGGGAGTGGCGGCGGGTTTTTTCCGGCTTTGCTGCTTTTTGGCTTTTTCCCGGACGAGGTCATCGTAGAAAATGAATTCGTCGCAATTCGATACCAGCAGGTTGGATGTCGACTGTTTGACGCCGACGCCGATGACCACCTTGTTGTTTTCACGCAGCTTCGACACCAGTGGTGAAAAATCGGAGTCGCCGCTGATGATGACAAAGGTGTCGACATGCGATTTGGTATAGCAGAGATCCAGTGCATCGACGACCATGCGGATGTCGGCGGAATTTTTTCCCGACATCCGCGTATGCGGGATCTCGATCAATTCAAATGCCGCTTCATGCATCGGCTTTTTGAAGTCCTGGTAACGCTCCCAGCCGCAATAGGCTTTTTTGACGACGATGTCGCCTTTGAGCAGCAGCCGCTCGAGGACTTTTTTGATGTCGAACTCGGCCAACTTGGCTTCGCGCACGCCGAGTGCGACGTTCTCGAAGTCGCAGAACAGCGCCATGTTTTTGGTGTCGGATGCGGTGCTCAATGCAATTCCTTGATGACTTGTTGATGACTTGATGAATAAGGGCAAAGATTGTGGGCCTTCGCCGGAGGTTTGTCGATGCCGACAGGTAGGTTTTACCGGCGGGCGCATTGTGACGTAAAGTAAGGCCATAAAGGTGAAGCCATGTCAGCCATACCGGATAAAACCGATCATCTCGCGGTGTTGTTCGCCGATGTTGTTGAAAGCACCGCGCTGTATCGCCGGCTCGGCGACGTCGCGGCCTTGCATGTCATCAACGCAGTCATCAACGAACTGAAGGCGGTGCTGCCGCTTTATCAGGGGCGGCTGGTGAAGACGCTGGGTGACGCGGTGATGTGCCTGTTTCCGGATGCAGATTGCGCGGTCGAGGCGGCGGTTGCGATGCAGCATGCGGTGGCCGCGGTAAATCCCTCCGGCGAGAAAATGCAGATCCGCATCGGTCTGCACACCGGTCCGGTGGTGATCGGCAGCGAAGATGTTTATGGCGATACCGTCAATGTCGCCGCCTATCTGGCCGATGCGGCCACAGCGGGCCAGATCCTGATCGCCGAGACCACGGCAAAAGACATGGCTCGCGAGCGGCAGGACGCGATGACACCGATTTTTGACGCCATGTTGAAAACGACGCTGGCCAAAACAGCAGTATGCGAAGTGCAGTGGCGCGATGATCTGACCGAGCGCACCAATATCAACCTGCACATCGTTCGCACCATTCCGCAGGACGTCGGCAGCCTGGTGCTGACACTGGATGGAGGCGAATACCGTGTCGATTACTGGAATGCGCTGCTGTCCATCGGCCGGGCGCCTGATTCGGGGATCGTCATCAGCGACACCCTGGTATCAAGAAGGCACGCAACGATCAGGGTCGAGCGTACCCAGTTCTACCTGGTAGACCACAGCATCAACGGCACCTTTGTCACCCGTGCCAGCGGCGAGGAAATCCACGTCGTGCGCCGGGAAATCATGCTCGAAGTGCGGGGAGAGATCCGTCCAGGGTACAGCCGTACCGGTCGTGCCGGGCCGTTCATCGCGTTTCGCCGCGACCGGCGGTCGATGTACCGAGTTTAGGCTTTTATTAAAACCCAAAAGCGTCAACCGCCGATGAACGCCGATGCACGCCGATAAAATCTAAGGCTTCAGTCAACACAAACTGTCGAGCCAGGTTGATCTGTGTTAATCGGCGTTCATCGGCGTTTAAAAAAAGATCCGCTCTTTCTTCTAAGTCAAATCCGCCAGGCTGTTGACGACGCTCTGGCCGTCGCGGCCTTTGGCGCGCGCCTCCTCGGGTGACTCCTTGCCCAGCGCCGTCTGCGCGATCATTTCGTAGATGTCGGCGGCACCGAGCAGGATGCGCGGCGTCATGCCGGCGGCTTCGAAGGTTTTGGCTATTTCCAGCATTTCCGGGACCCAGCGGTAAGCCTTGGGCGGCATCACCGCAGTGCGGCTCAGCACCCACTGGCGGTTGTCGGCGGCGCTTTCCTGCAATTCGCGGTCGAGCGCGGCATCGACGCCGAGGCGGCGCGCCGCCATCAGCATCTCGACGCCCAGCGCAACGGCGCCCTTGGTGTACGCGGCGTAACACATCTTGATCGCGGAGGCGTCACCGATGCGTTCGCTCATCACCCGGATCCTGATGTTGTCGCTGGACAGGGGTTCCAGCCGTGCCGCCTGCGGCCCCGAGACATACATGCGCATGCTCGCCTTGCCGCGCGGCGGCGGGCCGATGATGCCGGCGTCCAGGCATTCGCCGCCGGCGGCGCGGATGATGGCGTCAATTTCATGGGCGGTTTGCGGCGCGACGGCGTTGCAATCGACGAACAGCGGGTGGCGACCGGTGGCCTGCATCGCCGCTGCTGCTGCGCGTGCGTTATCGACGGCGGCGGCGGGGTTGAGTATTGACAGCACGACGTCGCAGGTGGTGACCACATTCTGCATCGAGCCGCAATCCTTGAGCCCGGCCTCCACAGCGAGGGCCTTGGTGCGCGCGCTGCGACCATCGAGCGCGGTATGCACCGTGAATCCGCTGTTCTTCAGGCTCAGGGCAACGCCCTGGCCCATGTCGCCGGGGCTGACGACGCCGATATTCTTGATGTCCATGTGGATTCCAGTCAGTGGGTGGATGCGGGGATGCGATAAAATACACGCCGCAGCTTTCCCTCAACAAGAAGATTCTTGATTCCGTGATGCGGATTCCGCAGTTTGGCCGCAATGGCCGGGTTTCATATCCACGTCCGCGACGGCTGCCGATCTGAATATGCCGGCCATCTTTCGCATCGTCCTGCTCAGCGTGTTGACGCACACGGCCTACAAGGGCAGCAAGGTGCTGATGTCGCTGACGGCGCTGGAGCTGGGGGCCAACGAGTTCGTGGTCGGCATGCTGTTTTCCACTTATGCACTGTTCCCTTTGTTGCTGTCGGTGCACGCCGGCAGAATTTCCGACCGCATCGGTTTTCGCAAGCCGATGCTGTTCGGCACCATCGGCTTGTTCGGCGGACTGCTGCTCCCGTTCATGTTCCCGCGGCTGGAGGTGCTGTATATCGCGGCGGGCTTGATCGGTTGCTGCTACATTTTTTATACGGTCGCGGTGCAGCACCTGATCGGCGCCATGGCCGAAG
Organism: Burkholderiales bacterium; assembly: GCA_038316355.1. Taxonomy (GTDB): domain Bacteria; phylum Pseudomonadota; class Gammaproteobacteria; order Burkholderiales; family SG8-41. The sequence continues at coordinate 28,501 of JBBQAO010000020.1, read as the reverse complement.
GACTGGACCGGACGCGTAACTACAGCTGGTTCAGCCTTGGCATCGGCATGACCGCGCTGCTGGGGCCGACCTCGGCGGGTTTCCTGATCGATGCTGTGGGCCATCGCGCGACTTTTGCAGTGATGGCGGCGCTGCCGGTGGTGCCCATGCTCCTGCTCGGACTGTGGATCGGCTGGCTGCCGAAAACCGTCGAATCCAGTGTGACCAAGGCGGAAAAGGCCAGGCATCGCATTGGCGATCTGGTGCGCAACGCTTCGCTGCGGCGGGCGCTGATCACTGCAGGCATCATCGAAACCGGGCTTGAACTGTATAACCTGCTGCTGCCCATCTACGGGCACAGCATCGGTTTGAGCGCGTCGCAGATCGGCATGATCCTCGGCGCCTTCGGTTTCGCGCTGCTGATCGTGCGCTCGGTGATGCCGCACCTCGTGAAGCGCATGGGCGAGGAACGCCTGCTGGCGATGTCGCTGGTGCTGGCGACGGTGGTCTGCCTGGTGTTTCCCTTCGTCACCGGTTTTGCCACGCTGTTCCTGATTTCTTTTGTGCTGGGTATGGGACTGGGTTGCGGCAGTCCGCTGTCGATGATGCTGGCCTACAACCGCGCACCGGCAGGCCGTTCCGGTGAAGCGATGGGGTTGCGGCAAATGGTCAACAAAGGCACCGAGGTGCTGGTGCCTTTTGTGTTTGGCTCGCTGAGTGCGGCGTTTGGCATGGTGCCGGTGTTCTGGCTGGACGCCGTGCTGCTGGCGATTGCCGCGGCATTGATGCGCCGGGACGCTGCGGCTTTGGGCAAGCGGCCACCCGGAGAAGGATGATTTCACGGCAGGCAGGGCGCACAATGGGTACGACCGTGGTGCGTCTCTCGGGGCAAACTGGATCGGATAAAATAATGAATAAAATAAAATATTTAGCGTATTTTTGCGGCTTGATGCTGAATATGGCGGCGATTGCTGCGACACCGGAGATGGTGACTTTCCCCAGCAAAGACGGCAAGACGCAACTCACTGGCTATGTCTTCAAACCAGCGCAGTCGGGACCGCACCCGGCGGTGGTGATGTTGCACGGTCGCGCCGGTTCTTATTCCTCATTGAAACGTGGCCAGCACAACGCCGATGCGCTGACTGCGCGCCATAAAATGTGGGGCAATTTCTGGGCGGAGCGGGGTTATCTCGCCATTCATGTCGACAGTTTCGGACCGCGCGGTTATGGCGACGGTTTTTCGAAAAATTCCTACAATAGCCGGCCACTGGAAGTCAGTGAGCAACTGGTGCGGCCGATGGACGCCCATGGCGCATTGTCCTATCTGCGTACGCGTGCTGACGTAATCCCTGATCGTATCGGTGTGCAGGGCTGGTCGAATGGCGGCATGACGGTGCTGGCTGCGCTGGGTCCGCGACCGCCGGGGCTGGACAAGCCGACACTGGCCAGCGGATTTCGCGCGGCGATTGCGCAGTATCCCAGTTGCCGTGCGCAGAACGCGGAGCCGGAATACATGCCTTATTCGCCCTTGCTGATGATGGTGGCGGAGGACGATGACGAGGTCTCGCCGACGGTGTGCCGCACATTCGCGGAAAAAATCCGCGGGCGCAGTGCCGGCCTTGAGTTCGTCTGGTACGACGGCGCGCACCATTCGTACGACGATCCCGGAAAGACCAAACAAAGCCATGAACCCAACCGGCGGGCATTGCAGGACACGCTGCGCCGTGCCGAAGCATTTTTTGCGCAGCACCTCGTAGTACTGAAGCCGTGAACATGGCGGGCGCCGCAGTCCATGTCCGTCACGCACTGGCCGTGGTGCTGGCAGTCCTGTGCTGGATCACCGCTGCGCAGGCTGCGGGTCCATCACGTGCGGCGATTGCTTCGGCGCATCCTCTGGCCACTGCCGCAGGTGAGGCGGTGCTGGTGCAAGGCGGCAATGCCTTTGATGCCGCCGTCGCTGTGGCCGCTGCGCTTGCGGTGGTCGAGCCCTATTCCTCAGGTCTGGGTGGTGGCGGGTTTTTTCTGCTGCATCGGGCGACCGATGCTCAGCAGATGATGATCGACGCGCGCGAAACCGCGCCGGCGGGCATTCTGCCGCGGCATTTGTTCGACGCCGCGGGCAACCCGCTGCCGGGTGCGACCACGCGCGGCGGTACTGCGGCGGCTATTCCCGGATTGCCGGCGGGACTGGCGCATCTGGCGCAGCGCTACGGCAGCTTGCCATTGGCCGCGACGCTGGCGCCGGCCATCCGGCTGGCGCGGGAAGGTTTCAAAACAGACCGGCGTTATGCACGGATCACACAATTGCGCGAGGCCATGCTGCGCGAATCAAACGCGGCGGCCCTGTTTCTGGATAACGGTCGCGCGCCGGCCCCCGGTTATCTGCTGCGCCAGCCCGATCTGGCGGTGACGCTGGAGCGCATCGCGCGCGAGGGCGCCGCAGGGTTTTACCGTGGCCCGGTGGCGGAGGGCATGACCGCTGCGATCAATGCTGCAGGCGGTGTCTGGCAGATGAGCGATCTCGCTGCCTATCGCGTGGTTGAACGTGCCCCCGTGCGTTTCAGTTATCGCGGCGCGAAGATTACAACCGCTGCACTGCCTTCTGCCGGCGGCATTGCGCTGGCGCAGGTGCTGGGCATGCTGGAGCATTTTCCGCCGGGTGATGTGCAGGATCCGGAACAGGCGCACCTCCTGGTCGAGGCCATGCGTCGCGCCTTCCGTGATCGCATACAGTTGGGTGACCCCGATCAGACGGCGGTGCCGGTCGCCGAGCTTCTGGAAAAAGATAAATTAAAACAATATGTTACGGGTATCCGCCGGGATCGGGCCACGTCCTTGCCGCCACCGGCCGCGACAGGCACGGGCGGCGGGAGCAGCAACACCACACATTTTTCCATTGTCGATGCCGCCGGTAATCGCGTCGCCGCCACGCTGACCATCAACCTGTTGTTCGGCTCGGGCATCGTCGGGCGCGGCACCGGTGTTTTGCTCAACAATGAGATGGACGATTTCACGCTGCGTGCGGATATCGCGAACAGTTTCCAGTTGCGCGGCGGCGACGCCAACAGCGTGGCACCGGGCAAACGTCCCTTGTCGAGCATGTCGCCGACTTTTGTTGAAGACGACAAGGGCGTGTTGATACTCGGCGCGCCCGGCGGCTCGCGCATCATCAGCCAGGTGCTGCTGGCCGCGCTGGAATACCTGCGCAAGCCGCAGGTGGATTTAAAACAACTGGTGGCGATGCCGCGCTACCACCATCAGTACTGGCCCGACCGCATTGAAATCGAGCCGGAAGGATTTTCCGCAGCGTGGCGCAGTGTGCTGGAAGGCAAGGGTCATCAACTGCGCACAGCCAGCCGCAAGTGGGGCAATCTGCAGGTGGTGTTTCAGCCGCGGGGCAGTGGTGCGGCGCAGGCGGCGAATGATCCCCGCGGCGATGATGTGGCCTGGTATTAAGATTCAGTGAAGGAGTGAAGGAGTGAAGGAGTGAATGTGTGAAAGACTCGGGAATTTCGCGAGCCGCTGATTTTCTCCTTCACTTTTCACGCATTCACCTTTCACGCATTCACCTTTCACGATAACGTCCTGTATCATTTCGCCCCATGAAAACGACATTCCTCGAATTCGAGCAGCCGATTGCCGATCTGGAAACCAAGATCGAAGAATTGCGTTTTGTGCAGGACGATTCGGCGCTGGATATTTCGGAAGAAATTGCGCGGCTGCAGAAAAAAAGCCAGGGCCTGACCAAAGAAATTTATTCGAAACTGAATGCCTGGCAGATCTCGCAGGTGGCACGCCATCCGCAGCGGCCGTACACGCTGGATTACATCAACGGTCTGTTCAACGACTTTGAGGAAATGCACGGCGACCGCGTCTATGCCGATGATCCGGCGATTGTCGGCGGCATGGCGCGTTTTGGCGGCCAGACCGTGGTGGTGATCGGTCATCAGAAGGGGCGTGATACCAAGGACAAGATTCTCCGCAATTTCGGCATGCCGCGGCCCGAGGGTTATCGCAAGGCGCTGCGCCTGATGAAACTCGCGGAAAAGTTCGGCGTGCCGGTGTTTACCTTTATCGACACGCCAGGCGCCTATCCCGGCGTCGGCGCCGAGGAGCGTGGCCAGTCGGAAGCCATCGGCCGCAACCTGTTTGCGATGGCCGCATTAAAAACGCCGGTGATTTGCACGGTGATCGGCGAGGGCGGTTCGGGCGGCGCGCTGGCCATTGCCGTCGGTGACGTGACCCTGATGCTGCAGTATTCAACGTATTCGGTGATCTCGCCGGAAGGTTGCGCGTCGATCCTGTGGAAAAGCGCAGAACGCGCCGCGGATGCCGCGGAAACGCTGGGCATCACTGCGACGCGGCTGAAAACGCTGGGATTGATCGACAAGATCATTCCCGAACCGCTGGGTGGTGCGCATCGTGACTATGCCGCCATGATGCAGTCGCTGAAAAAAGCCCTGCAGGAGAGCTGGCGGCAGATGCGCGATATGCCGCTCGACAAACTGGCCGAGTCGCGTTTTGCGCGGCTGATGGGGTATGGCCAGTACAAGGAAGCGGAAAGCCGCTGAGATGGCCGGCGCGCCATGAACTCCGGCGCGGATCGGCAGTTTCCCCGTTGATGGACATCCTGGCGGATCAGGTCCGCGGCATTGTGCAGCGGGAAATTCCCCGTGGCGCATCGATTGCTGTCGGTCTCAGCGGCGGCATTGATTCCGTGGTGCTGCTGCATCTGCTGGTTCGCAGACTGCGCATTGCGCCGGCGCGTATTTCCGCAATCCATGTCAATCATCAGATCAGTCCGCAGGCGGGGCGCTGGGCCGCGTTTTGCCGCCGCCTTTGCCGTGAACTCGGCGTAACGCTGCGGGTGGTCAAAGTCGATGTGCCGCGCGGCAACAGCACCGAAGCGGCGGCGCGCGCTGCGCGTTACGCGGTGTTCGCTGCCAGCGGCGCCGATGTGCTGATGCTGGCGCACAATCGCGATGACCAGGCGGAGACGGTGCTGCTGCAGTTGCTGCGCGGCGCCGGCCCGCGCGGCCTGGCCGGAATGCCGGTGCTGCGCCCGGCTGCGACAACCATGGCGCCGGTGCTGCGGCCGCTGCTGGGTGTGCCGCGCAGGACCATCGCCGCGCATGCGCAGCGCTACCGGCTGCAGTGGGTGGAAGACGACAGCAACCGGGATCCGGCTTATCTGCGCAACTTCCTGCGCCACCAGGTGATGCCGGTACTTGAACGCAAAGTGCCGGGGGCTGGCGCGACTCTGGCGCGGGCCGCCCGGCACCAGGCCGAAGCATCCGATCTGCTCGACGCATTGGCCGCGCAGGATCTTGGCGCTGCGGGCGATATCGGCACGTGCTGCCTGCCGCTGGCGTTGCTCAGACCGCTGGCGCCGCATCGCGCGCGCAATGCCCTGCGTTATTTCCTGCGCAGCAATGATGTGGCGATGCCGGACGCCGATCGCCTGGAGGAATTGCTGCGACAGGCACTCACGGCGCGGGCTGACGCGCGGGTCCGGGTTGAACTGGACGGTGTCGGGCTGCGCCGATTCCAGGATGCGCTGTACATCCTGCGGCCGTTGCCACGGCTGGCGGCGACATTCGAGCAGTCATGGAACGGCTGCGGTGTGCTGGCGTTGCCGCAGTTCGGCGGATCGTTGCGACTAATACGCAGCACAGGCGAGGGGATTGCCGCGGATGCGCTGCGGTCGGCATTGCTGGTGGTGCGGGTGAGGCGGGGCGGAGAAACGCTGCGGCCGGCGCAGGGCGGACGGCGGCGGACGGTGCGCAACCTGCTGCAGGAAGCCGCGATGCCGCCGTGGCTGCGCGAGCGGCTGCCTTTTCTTTATGTGGATGGCGAACTTGCGGCGGTACCCGGCCTGGGGGTCGATGCAAGATTTCAGGCAAACGCGGGTGAATCCGGGCTGCAGCCCCTGTGGTTGCCCGACTGATTGATACTTCCGTAGTTCGCCCTCAAATGGTGCGTGGTCGCAGGTAGGCTTAGGTAGGTTTGCCAAATCCAGGGGGCTTTGTTAGTCTGGCGCGGCTGGTCCACAGGATGAGAATAATGCTCCGCAATCCGCAGGGGCGCCATCTTGAAACCCTTAACGACCCAATGCGAGGATAAAGACAATGAGATTTGCACAGGTAACGAAGTTCGCGCTTGCCGCGATCACCGGTCTTACTGTTGCCACCGGTGCCTTTGCGCAGGCAAAACCGAACCCGAGCTGGCCGACCAACCTGACGCTGGGCACGGCGTCGGTGGGCGGAACCTATTTTGTCTACGGGCAGGTATGGGCCAGTCTGGTGAACGAAAAAATCGGCACCAAAATAAGCACCCAGCAGACCCAGGGACCCAACCAGAACATCATTCTCACCGATTCCAAGCAGATTGATTTCGGCATGACGACGATGGGCGTCGCGCTGCAGGCTTGGGAGGGCAAGGGTGAATGGACCAAGGGGCAGAAGTTCAGCAACATCCGCGCGACGTTCCCGATGTATGACACACCCTTCCATTTCATCGCGCTGGAGAAGAGCGGGATCAAGTCGGTCAAGGAACTGGCTGGCAAGCGTTCGGGTGTCGGTCCGCGCGCAGGCACCTGCGGAACCTATTTCCCGTTGTTTTTCAAGGCACTGGGAATCGACACGACGATCCGCAACGGGCAGGCCTCCGATATGGCTTCCAACCTGCAGGACGGACTGATTGATGCGTTCCCGTTCTGCGCGGGCGTGCCGATCGCGGCGTACTCCGAGCTGGAAACCACCAACAAAGTCCGCTTTTTCACATTCACGGATGACGAACTTAAGCGCGTCAAGGCTGCGCTGCCGGAACTCTCGGACTCGCTGATTCCGAAAGGTACCTACAAGCAGCAGACCGAAGACCACAAGACCGTCGGTCTTTACAACTTCGGGATCGCCAACAAGGACGTCGCAGAAGATCTCGTCTACGCGGTGGTCAAGGCTGTGCTGGAGAACAACCCGCAGATGGTCAAGGGCCATGCCGCTGCCAAGGAAACACTGACGGAGAACTGGAATCGCAACGGCTTCCTGCCGTTCCATCCTGGCGCAATCCGCTATTTCAAGGAAAAGGGCATCAACGTGCCGAAACACCTGATCCCGCCGGAATACAAAGGCTGAGCGTACGTGTCAGGACACCGCACTGCGCGCGAGCTCAGTGCGGTTTTTTTTGCATTGGAGGGCATGATTGATGCGTGCTGAAGCGACCGACGAAGTGATCAAACCGCCATTGGCGGACGAAGAGTTCAGCGGCAACAAGCGGCTGTTGCGTCGCTGGGAAGCTATTTTGCTTGCCGTTCTCTGCGTCGGTTTCACGGTCTTCCATCTATTTGTCCTGAATGTCTATTCCCTCGAACCGCTGCTGTTCCGTGCGATCCACGTAGGCTGGGGTACGGCACTGGGCCTGATACTGTACGCGCCATTCCGGCGTTATGCCAAGAGCGGCGTGCCTTGGTACGACTGGTTGCTGGTGCTGGTCTCCATTGCTTGCGCGGTCTACATCGCGATCGAACTCGACGGGCTGCTGTTCCGCGCCGGCGCGCAGTTTACCAGCGGCGACGTTGTCGTTGGCGTCGTTGGTACCTTGCTGATCCTCGAGTTCACGCGACGTACTTCGGGTCTCGCGCTGCCTATCATCGCCATCATATTCATCATTTACTGTTTTGTCGGACCGTGGATGCCCGGCGTGCTGGAGCACAAGGGTTTCGCGGTCAACCGTTTCTTCACCTATATTTACAGCGAATACGGTATTTTCGGCGTCACTACGCAGGTCTCTTCGTCGTACATCATTCTGTTCGTGACCTTCGCTGCATTCCTGCAGGTCTCCAAGGTCGGCGACTACATCAACGACCTGTGCAACGCACTGTTCGGATGGGCGCGTGGCGGGCCGGCGAAGGCAGCGGTGGCGTCGGGCATCATGTTCGGCTCGATTTCGGGGTCGGCAGTGGCCAATGTCGTCGCCTCAGGCATGGTGACGATTCCAATGATGCGCAAGGTCGGTTACGACCGGTCTACGGCGGCCGCAATCGAGGCCACATCCTCTACTGGCGGACAGATCACCCCCCCGGTGCTTGGCGCCGGCGCTTTCCTGATGGCGGAAATCACCGGCATCCCTTACGGACAGATCGCCCTGGCAGCCGTCATTCCTGCATTGCTGTTCTACATTGCCTGCTGGATCCACGTGGATCTGCATGCGATACGCCTGGGCCTGAAAGGTGTTTCGCGCGACGAACTGCCGCCATTGAAGCTGATGCTGACGCGCTTGTACATGTTCTCGCCGCTGATCATTTTTGTATGGGCGCTGCTGGAAGGGTATTCGCCGTTCCGCGCCGGCGGTCTGGGCATCGTCGCGGCGCTGATTGCGGGTTGGCTGTCGCGAATGTTCAAGGATATCGGCAGTGGGGATGCTTCCCAGGATCCAAGATCGGTGGCGATGGTGTTCACGGCGCTGCTGATGCGCTTTGCCGCCCTGGTCGCGGTGGGGGCGCTGCTGTACGTGGCCTTGCAGCACTTGATCCCCCTGTTCGCGTCGCTGGGTGCTGCAGTGACCTGGTCACTGAGCATATTGGTCATTCTGATTCCCGCTGTTTTTTTTGGCTGGCGGCGTACTCTGGAGGCGCTGAATCTGGCTGCGCGGGACACCGTGCAGTTGGTGGCGGTCTGCGCCTGCGCCGGGATTATCGTGGGTGTCATTGCACTGACCGGTATTGGCGGCAGATTTTCGGAACTGATACTCGGTATTGCCGGCGCCAGCCAGCTGGTGGCGATGCTGTTTGCGGCTATGGTTGCGCTGGTGCTGGGCATGGGCATGCCGACGACTGCTGCTTATGCGATTGCTGCGGCGGTGATTGCTCCCGGCCTGACCAAGATCGGTGTGCCGGTGCTGGTAGCGCATATGTTCGTGTTCTATTTCGCGGTGGTTTCCGCGATTACGCCCCCGGTGGCACTGGCGTCCTTTGCCGCCGCAGGCATGGCGCAGGCGGACCCGTGGAAAACGTCCGTGACGGCACTTAAAATGGGCCTGGCCACATTCCTGGTGCCGTTCATGTTCTTCTACAGCCCCGTCCTGTTGATGCAGGGCGACCCGCTGCCGATCATCCAGGCCGTTGTCACGGCATCCGTAGGGGTGTGGTTTCTGGCGGGATCAACGGAAGGCTGGTTCGGCGGAAAGTTGTCAATGCCGCTGCGTGTGGTGATGTTTGCTGCGGCACTGTGCATGCTGCACCCCGGTTCCATAACCGATGTCTTCGGCTTGCTTGTCGGCGCGCCAATTTATCTCTGGCAGCGCCTGCAGTTACGCCGCGCTGTGGCCTGAGCGGGCCGTGAACTGACGCGGTGCCCAGGCCGGTAAATTTGCCGGTAAACGTCTTTTATTCAAGACGTTATCGTGCTATCCTCCCCTGTTATTTTTAACTCTGGAATTTAGGGGATTTTCATGGCAGTTGAACGTACGCTTTCGATCATCAAGCCCGACGCCGTCGCCAAAAACGTCATCGGCCAGATTTATGCCCGCTTTGAGCAGGTCGGCCTGCGCATTGTCGCTGCGCGCATGACGCATCTGTCGCGCCAACAGGCGGAAGGTTTTTATGCGGTGCACAAAGAGCGCCCGTTTTTCGGCGAACTGGTGGCCTTCATGATTTCCGGGCCGGTGATGATCCAGGCGCTGGAAGGTGAAAACGCGATCCAGAAAAACCGCGACCTGATGGGGGCAACCGATCCCAAGAAGGCGGCCAAGGGCACCATCCGCGCTGACTTTGCCGACAGTATCGACGCCAATGCAGTGCACGGTTCGGACTCGGCGCAGAATGCCGCGGTGGAAGTGGCCTACTTCTTTCCCGCGCTCGACGTTTACTCGCGCTGAGCGGCGCATCGTCCCCTGGTAACCCCATGTCGCTCAATCTGCTGGGCTTGAACCGAAACCAGTTCGAGACGCTGTGCGCGGACATGGGGGAGAAACCTTTCCGTGCCCGCCAGATGATGCGCTGGATGCACCAGGCGGGGGTTGGCGATTTTGGCCTGATGACCGATGTGTCCAAGAGTTTTCGTGAGCAGATCGCCGCGGTTGCCGGGATAACCGGTCCCGAGGTTCTCCGCGATACCACGGCTCCCGACGGCACCCGCAAGTGGCTGTTCAACGTCGGCACCGGCAATGCCATCGAAGCGGTCTACATTCCTGAAGGCGACATCGACCATGAGCCGCTCGAAGAGGGGGTGCAGGCCCGGCGCTACCGCGGTACGTTGTGCATGTCATCGCAGGCGGGTTGCGCCCTGGAGTGTACGTTCTGTTCGACCGGGCGGCAGGGTTTCAACCGCAATCTGAGTGCTGCTGAAATCATCGGCCAGCTCTGGCATGCCAGCCGCAGTCTGTCCGCCGCGCATGGCGTTGAACGACCGATTACCAATGTGGTGATGATGGGCATGGGCGAGCCGCTGGCCAACTTTGACAACGTGGTCACTGCCATGCAGTTGATGCTTGATGACCACGCCTATGGTATTTCGCGCCGTCGCCTGACCCTGTCGACCTCGGGGCTGGTGCCGGCCATCGACCGCTTGCGCGAGGCCTGCCCGGTGGCGCTGGCGGTTTCACTGCATGCGCCGAACGATGCCTTGCGTGACCAGTTGGTGCCGATCAACCGCAAGTATCCGATCCGCGAACTGCTGGCGGCATGCCTGCGTTATATTGAAAAGGCGCCGCGCGACTTCGTGACCTTCGAATATGTGCTGCTGGCCGGCGTCAATGACAGCGCGGCGCTGGCCCGGGAGCTGGTCAAAACCGTGCAATCAGTACCGTGCAAGATCAACCTGATACCGTTCAACCCGTTCCCGGATTCGGGCTATGAGCGTTCCAGTGCAACCGCGGTTGCCGCGTTTCGCGATGTGCTGCAGCAGGCCGGCCTGACGGCGACAGTGCGCAAGACGCGCGGTGACACCATTGATGCGGCCTGCGGGCAGTTGGCCGGCAAGGTGCAGGATAAGACCCGGCGCGTACTGCGCCGCATGGAGGTGAATCAGGCATGACCGACCTATCGATGACCGACCTATCGATGACAGTGCGCGGAACCGTTATGGCTGTGATGCTGACGGTATTGACCGGGATTTCCGGTTGTGCCGGAACCGGTGACAGTCTGAGTGACTCCAGCATCCAGCCGACATCCGACACCAGCGGCAATGAAAGCAATGCCCGCGCCCGCGCGCGCATCCATACCGAACTGGCCGCGGGATATTTTGATCTCGGCAACATGGGCGTTGCGCTGGAGGAGGTCAGGGTCGCGCAGCAGGCTGATGCCAGTTACCCGCCGATCTATAACGTGGCTGCGCTGATTTATGCTGCGCTCAGGGATGACCGGCGTGCCGAGGAAAATTTCAACCGGGCGCTACGCCTGAGTCCGGGGGACGCGGATATCAACAACAATTACGGCAACTATCTGTGCCAGCGCAAGCGCGAGGAAGAGGGCATCAAGCACCTGCTGATCGCCGTGCAGAATCCACTGTATCTGACACCGGAGCGGTCGCTGGTCAATGCCGGTGTCTGCGCCCGCCGGCGCGGCGACGATGCCGCGGCACTGGGGTTTTTTCAACGCGCGGTGACGATGCGCCCGAACCAGCCGCAAGCCCTGTATCAACTGGCGGATTTGTCTTTCCTGGCGAATAATTTTGCCGCTGCGCAGGGCTATCTGCGCCGGCTGGCACAGGTGGCGTCGGGGACTGCGGACGTGCTGTGGCTCGGCTTGCGCGTGGAGCGCAAACTCGGAAACCCGCTGGCTGAGGCCAGCTATGCGCAGCAGCTGCGCAAGAATTTCCCGGATTCGAAAGAGGCGGCTGCATTGCAGGCCGGTCGTTTCTGATGAGCGGGGCAGAAGTCGTAACTGCAGCCGAAGCCGCGAGCGACGCTGCCAGTCAGCGCCCCGGCCGCACGCTGGCGGAGGCCAGGGTGGCGCGCAATCTCACCGTGGCGGAAGTCGCCCAGCAACTGAAGTTGTCGGCGACGCAGGTCGATGCGCTCGAAGCTGACGCCTACGACCGGCTCCCGGGGCCCGTGTTCGTTCGCGGTTTTGTGCGCAATTACGCGCGCCTGCTGGATCTGGATGCCGATGTGCTGGTCGGCAAGGTCGAGTTGCCGAATGTGCCATCGTCGGCCAGCGCCGCGATCCCGTTGTCACGCAACATACCGTTTCCCGGGAAAAGGCAGACCAACTGGCTGCCTTATGCCCTGGTGCTGGCCCTGATTGTCGGCGCCGTAGTGCTGTTCGAGATTTTTTTCTCCGCGCCGTCTGCCGTAGTGGTGTCTGCGGTGACGCCGAAACCGGCCGCCGTGCCGGTGGTGCTGGAACCTGTGCCGCCGGTAGAGGAGGCAGTGTCAGCAGCACCGCTGCCGTCGCCGCAGGGCGAAGCTGTCGCTGTCGCAGTTCCCCAGCCTGCGGTGACGCCGACACCGGCACCGGCGCCGGCAGCGCAGCAGGCCGGCATGGCGGAGTTGCATTTTGTATTCGAAACCGCTTCCTGGGTCGAGGTGCGGGATCGCAGCGAGCGCATCCTGTTTTCCCAGTTGAATCCCGTCGGGACCGAACATCGCATGCAGGGCCGGAAGCCATTGAATCTGATAATCGGAAATGCGCGGGGTGTGCGACTGAATTACAACGGACAGCCTTTTGACCTGGTGCCGCATACGCGGGTTGAAGTGGCGCGTTTTACTCTTGAATAAGACTGACGAATAAGCAATGGCACAGTGTCTTCCACCCTATGGTTCGGCCAGGCGACGCAACAGCGTCAGCGTGATGGTCGGCAGCATTGCCGTCGGCGGTGGCGCGCCGATCGTGGTGCAGTCGATGACCAACACCGATACTGCGGATGTTGCGGGAACCGTGGCGCAGGTTGCCGCACTGGCGCAGGCCGGCTCGGAACTGGTGCGGATTACGGTGAACAACACGGAAGCCGCGGCTGCAGTTCCGGTCATTCGTGACGAACTCGACCGGCGCGGCGTCAATGTGCCGCTGGTCGGCGATTTTCATTTCAACGGCCACAGATTGCTGACCCAGCATCCGGCTTGCGCCGAGGCCTTGGCCAAGCTGCGCATCAATCCCGGCAATGTCGGCCGCGGTTCGAAGCGCGACGAGCAGTTCGCGACCATGATTGAATTCGCCTGCCGCCTGGACAAACCGGTGCGCATCGGCGTCAACTGGGGCAGCCTCGACCAGGAACTGCTGGCGCGAATGATGGACGAAAACGGCAAATTGGCGCAACCGCACGATGCCGCGGTGGTGATGCGCGAGGCGCTGGTGACCTCTGCGCTGGACAGCGCGCGGCAGGCGGAAGCGCTGGGACTGGCGCATGACCGCATCCTGTTGTCGTGCAAAGTCAGCGGCGTACAGGATTTGATCGCGGTGTACCGTGACCTTGCGACACGCTGCGATTATCCGCTGCATCTGGGATTGACCGAAGCCGGCATGGGATCGAAGGGGATTGTCGCGTCAACGGCGGCGATGGCGGTGCTGTTGCAGGAGGGCATCGGCGACACCATCCGTGTCTCGCTGACGCCCGAGCCCGGTGGCGACCGCACGCGCGAGGTGATCGTTGCGCAGGAAATGCTGCAGACCATGGGGCTGCGTTCGTTTGCGCCGCTGGTGATTGCCTGTCCGGGCTGCGGACGCACCACCAGCACCGTGTTTCAGGAGCTGGCCAATCGTATTCAGAGTTATTTGCGGGATCAGATGCCGGAATGGCGCGGGCGTTATCCCGGCGTAGAAGACATGCATGTGGCGGTGATGGGTTGCGTGGTCAACGGTCCCGGCGAGAGCAAGCAGGCCAACATCGGCATCAGCCTGCCCGGTTCGGGTGAAAACCCGGTGGCGCCGGTGTTTGTCGACGGCGTCAAAACCGTCACGCTGAAAGGCGACAACATCGCTGAAGAATTCCAGCGCATCGTTGATCAATACGTGCGTGACCGTTATTCCCCGGAATCCGCCGTCGTGCAGGCGGCTGGCATTGCCCCTTAGGCGTCCATGAGCAAAACGGTACAGGGCGTGCGCGGCATGAATGATGTGCTTCCGGTGGATGCGCATCGCTGGGCATTTTTTGAGGACACGGTGCGGCGCTGGGTGCATGCCTATGGTTATCAGGCCATTCGCATGCCGATCCTCGAGCGCACCGAACTGTTCGTGCGTTCCATCGGTGAAGTGACCGACATCGTCGAGAAGGAGATGTACACCTTCAAGGACGAGCTGAACGGCGAGCAGCTGACACTGCGTCCGGAAGGCACAGCCTCCTGCGTGCGCGCCGTGATCGAACATAACCTGCTCTATCCGGGGCCGCAGCGCCTGTGGTACTGGGGGCCGATGTTCCGCCATGAACGTCCGCAGAAGGGCCGCTACCGGCAGTTTCACCAGATCGGTGTTGAGGCGCTGGGTTTTGCCGGGCCGGACATCGACGCCGAACATATCGTGATGTGTGCGCGGTTGTGGCGCGAACTCGGGCTTGAGGGAATCAAGCTGGAACTAAATTCGCTGGGTTCGGCACAGGCGCGGGCACAGTACCGCGGCAAACTGGTGGCGTACCTTGAGCAGCATGCCGGGGAACTCGATGCCGATGCGCAGCGTCGCATGTACAGCAATCCGCTGCGGGTGCTCGACAGCAAGAATCCGCAAATGCAGGCGCTGATCGCCGCTGCGCCGCAACTGGCTGACGATCTCGATGACGAATCAGCCGCGGCACTTGCCGGGTTGCAGGCCTCGCTGCGTGCCGCCGGCGTTGATTTCGTCATCAATCCGCGGTTGGTACGAGGGCTGGACTATTACAATGGCACGGTTTTCGAGTGGGTCACCGACCGCCTCGGCGCACAGGGCACGGTCTGCGCCGGTGGCCGCTATGACATATTGATCGAACAGATCGGCGGCAAACCGGCGCCGGCCTGCGGCTTTGCGATGGGCGTGGAACGTTTGCTCGCCTTGATGGCCGAATCCGGGCTTGCGGTGGCGGAACCGGTCCCGGACGCGTATGTCGTACGCCAGGGTGATGCGGCATTGCCCTGGGGTGAAGAAGTTGCCGAACGCCTGCGTGATTCTGGTCTCGCCGTGGTATTGCACTGCGGCGGGGGCAGCTTCAAATCGCAGATGAAAAAAGCCGATGCCAGCGGCGCGCGTTATGCCGTGATCCTCGGCGACGATGAAGCGCAGGCCCGGATGCTGTCGGTGAAACCGCTGCGCGTCACCGCAGGGCAGGGTCAGGAACAACGGCAGGTCGCTCTGCCGGAAGCACGTGAAATCATAAAATCAAGGTAAATCAATGGCTTACGACTTGGAAGAACAGGAACAACTGGCAGCGATCAAGAGCTGGTGGGGGCAATACGGCAAGCTGGTCATGGTGACCGTGGTGGCGGGGCTGCTGGTTGTGGGCGGCATCCGCGGCTGGCAGTACTACCTGAATTCGCAGGCGACCTCGGCAGTGGCGCTGTTCGCGCAATTGCAGGGTGCCGAACGTGCCAGCGATCACAAGAAGGTTCGCGATATTGCTGCGCAGATTGTTGATCACTACGGTTCGACCCCTTATGCCGCGCTGGCAGCGCTGGCTGCGGCAAAAAGCGATTTCGACACCGGCGACCTTCCGGCAGCCAAGACGCGTTTGCAGTGGACCATGGACAACGCGAAAGAAGACGAATTGCGCGACCTTGCCCGGCTGCGTCTGGCACGGGTGCTGATCGATGAAAAAAAACCGGACGAAGCCCTGAAGCTGCTCGAAACCAAACACGGCGACAGCTTTACCGGTCTCTATGCTGATGTCAAAGGCAATGTATTGCTGGCGCAGGGCAAGCGGCAGGAGGCGCGCGCGGCCTATCAGATCGCGCTCGAAAAGAGTGATGCTGCCAGCTCCTTGCGCCAGATCATTCAACTGAAAATCGACGCCGTGGGCGAAACCAAGTGATTTGCGCGATTAAGCTGCGCCTGCTCACATTGCTGGCGGCTGCAATGCTGCTTGCCGGTTGTCAGACCGTGTCGAACACGTACCACAGCTGGTTCGGTTCTGTGCCCAAACAGAAGCCGGCGGAACTGGTGCAGTTCCAGTCGCAGGCGACGCTGCGTATCGTCTGGCAGGCCAGTGCCGGTGCGGCGGGGCGCGGTGCTTTTTATCCGGCTGTCGTCGGCAATACCGTCTATGTGACCGGTGCATCCGGGCAGATTGCCGGATTTACTGCCAATACCGGCGCCAGCCAGACGCGCTTTGATGCCGCGACGCCGTTGTCGGGCGGGGTGGGCGCTGGGGTCGGGCTGATTCTGGCAGGGACTGCGCGCGGCGAAGTACTGGCTTTTGAACTTTCCGGCAAGCCGGCATGGAAAGCCCAGTTGACCGGCGAAGTGCTGTCGCCGCCGGTCGCCGCCGATGGTGTGGTGGTGGTGCGTACCGGGGATGGCCGCATTTACGGTCTGAACGCGGCTGACGGCAAACAGCGCTGGGTGTACCAGCGTGCGCTGCCCACGCTGGCCTTGCGCAGTTATGCCGGAGTGGTGGCGTATCGCGGCGGCGTGTTCGCGGGTTTTCCCGGCGGTCGTCTGGTCGCGATCGCGCTGGAGACCGGCAATGTCGGCTGGGAGGCGGTGGTGGCTTTGCCCAAAGGGGCGACCGAGTTGGAGCGGGTCACTGACGTCACCAGTTATCCGGTGGTGGATGGCGCGCAAGTCTGCGCAGTGGCATTTCAGGGGCGGGTCGCCTGTTTCGATGCGATTCGCGGTGAAACCCTGTGGGCGCGCGACGCATCCAGCATTGCCGGCATGGGACTGGACGCGCGCAATGTCTACGTGACCGATGACCGCAGCGCGGTGCTGGCGCTGGACCGCGGTCGCGGTGCAAGCCTGTGGAAACAGGACAAGCTGAACGGCCGCCAGGCAAGCGCGCCGCTGGCCATGGGTCGATACGTGATCGTCGGCGATTTTCAGGGTTATGTACACGTGCTGTCGCGCGAAGATGGCGCATTTGTCGCGCGTATCGCCACGGACGGCAGTGCGATCCAGGTGCCGCCGCTGGCGCTGGACCTGTCCACTTTCCTCGTACAGACGCGCAACGGCGGCGTCTTCGCGATCGGCGTTCAATAAAGGTCTTTATTGAACCGCCGATTAACGCCGATGAACGCAGATCAACCCGGCAGAATATGCTGGCGGCGATCACAAATGATCTGGTAATAGCAGTACCTGAGTTTCTTTAATGTGCCGATTTCCCGATGTTCTGGATTTTATCGGCGTTGATCGGCGTTCATCTGCGGTTAATGTTTTTGATTTTGCAAGGATTATCGCTGCAGGGACATCGTGGCTGGCCGCGATTCCTGCATGCTCCCATCATGAAACCCACAGTCGTCATTGTCGGCAGGCCCAACGTCGGCAAATCCACCCTGTTCAACCGCTTGACCCGCAGCCGCGATGCGATCGTGGTCAATGTGCCGGGCATTACGCGTGATCGCCATTACGGTGATGGGCGCGTCGGTGACAAACCCTATCTGGTCGTCGACACCGGCGGTTTCGAGCCGGTGGCCAAGGACGGCATCTATCACCAGATGGCGCGCCAGACCCGGCAGGCCGTGGATGAGGCTGATGTGGTGCTGTTCATTGTCGATGCGCGCGTCGGATTGACCGGTCAGGACCGCGAAATCAGCGCTGAACTGAGGCGCAGCGGCCGCAAGATCTGGTTGGTCGTCAACAAGTCCGAAGGCATGAAACACGCCGCTGCAGCGGCAGATTTTTATGCGCTTGGCCTCGGTGATCCGCTGGCGATTTCCGCCGAACATGGCGAGCACGTCAGTGATCTGATGGATATCGTGCTGGCGGAATTTCCGGAGCCGGTGCGCGAAACGAAGGATGGAAAAGAGCAGCCGAAAATCGCCATTGTCGGCAGGCCGAACGTCGGCAAGTCGACGCTGGTCAACGCACTGCTCGGTGAAGAGCGGGTGGTGGTGTTCGATCAGCCCGGCACCACGCGGGATTCGATTTACATCGATTTCGAACGCGCCGGCAAACACTACACGCTGATCGACACTGCCGGCATGCGCAAGCGCGGCCAGGTCGATGAGGTCGCAGAAAAGTTTTCGGTGATCAAGACACTGCAGTCGATCGCCGATGCCAACATCGTGATCCTGGTGCTGGATGCCAGTCAGGAAATCGCCGAGCAGGATGCGCATATTGCAGGGTTCATTCTTGAAGCCGGCCGCGCGCTGGTGGTGGCTGTGAATAAATGGGAAGGGCTGGACGAAGGAACGCGCGAGCAGGTGAAACGCGACGGCGCGCGCAAGCTGAATTTCCTCAATTTTGCGCGCTTCCATTTCATCTCTGCCCTGCAGGGGCAGGGGGTTGCCGCGGTGCTGCGTTCGGTGGATGACGCATATGCCGCCGCCATGTCAAAACTGTCGACGCCGCGGCTGACGCGGATGCTGATGCTGGCCGTTCAGCAGCAGCAGCCCCCGCGGCACGGCCTGACGCGGCCGAAGCTGCGTTATGCCCACCAGGGCGGGCACAACCCGCCGCGGATCATCATCCACGGCTCGGCGCTGGACCGGGTGCCGGATACCTACCGCCGCTATCTGGAACGATTTTTCCGCGACGCGTTCAAACTCACAGGTACGCCGCTGAAAGTGGAATTCAAGGCCGGCCGTAACCCGTTTGCCCGTGACGATGCAAAGCGCAGCTGAATCCGCAGCCAAGTCTATGGCAAGGTGCAGAAAAGTAGGCTAGAGTGATCTTTCCAATAACGACAACCCAGAGGGTGCCATGAGTAATAAAGGGCAGCTGCTACAAGACCCGTTCCTGAACGCTTTGCGCAAGGAACATATCCCCGTTTCAATTTACCTCGTCAATGGCATCAAATTGCAGGGACAGGTGGATTCCTTCGACCAGTACGTGGTGCTGTTGAAAAACACAGTGACCCAGATGGTCTACAAGCATGCGATTTCGACCGTGGTGCCGGCTCGTGCAGTCAGCCTGCAACCGGACGACGCGCAAGATAAATAATTGATTTTATTGAATTATTTTTTTGATGCTTGAGCGCCCGGGCAGCGGTACCCAGGCGGTACTGGTGGCGCTCGACCTCGGCGAACCGGATTATGCGGAAAGCCTGGAAGAGCTGCACTTGCTGGCGCGCAGCGGCGGCGTCGACGTACGCGCAGTGGTGCGGGGGCGTCGCGACCGTCCGGATCCGGCGCTGTATGCCGGCAAAGGCAAGGTCGAGGAAATCGGCCGCATCCAGCAGGAAACCGGTGCCTCGGTGGTCATTTTCAACCATGCGCTGAGCCCGATCCAGGAACGCAACCTCGAGCGCCAGTTGTCCTGCCGCGTCATCGACCGCACCAGCCTGATCCTCGATATTTTTGCCCAGCGTGCGCGTAGCCACGAAGGCAAGCTGCAGGTCGAACTGGCGCAACTGGAACATCTGTCGACGCGGCTGGTTCGCGGCTGGACCCACCTCGAGCGGCAGCGCGGCGGTATCGGCATGCGCGGACCCGGCGAAACCCAGCTCGAAACTGATCGACGCTTGCTCGGCAAGCGGGTCAAGGTACTGAAGGAAAAACTGGCCAAGGTGCGCGCCCAGCACGCCACCCAGCGCCGGTCGCGGGCGCGTGCCCATGTATTTTCGGTATCGCTGGTGGGTTACACCAATACCGGCAAATCGACATTGTTCAATCGCATTACCAAGGCCGACGCCTACGCCGCCGACCAGCTGTTTGCGACGCTGGATACGACAACCCGCCGTCTCGGCGGCGTCGAAGGTGCAGCAGTGGTGGTTTCCGATACTGTCGGCTTCATTCGCCATCTGCCGCATACCCTGGTCGAGGCATTCCAGGCCACCCTGGAAGAAACCGTGCAGGCCGACCTGCTGCTGCATGTGGTTGACGCCAGCAGCGCCGACCGCGATGCGCAGATCCTTGCCGTGAACACCGTGCTCGCCGAAATCGGCGCCGACAAAGTGCCGCAGGTCATGGTCTACAACAAGATTGACCGCGGCAGCCTGCCGGCGCGGGTTGAGCGGGATGAATGTGCTAGAATTTCCCGCCTTTGGTTGAGTGCGTTGACAGGTGACGGTGTTGATCTGCTGCGCAAAGCCATCGCCGAACACGCGCGGGAAGCCGCGAGACCAGGCCAGGCTGTTGCCGCCTGATAGCTGTCTGATTTCTGTTTGACTTCTGTTTGATTCCTGTCTGATTCCTGTTTGATTCCTCTCGATCCAATTTCTGAACCCATGATTGAAACTTCCAAGACTTTGCGTGACCGCCTGAGAAGCGGCGTTGCCCGGATGCTGGCACCGCTGCTGTCATTGAATGATCCCCAGTGGGGGCGCCGTCCGGGTGGCGGCAACCAGGGGCCACCCGATCTCGACGAGATCTGGCGCAACCTCAACCGCAAACTCAACAAACTCCTCGGCGGCAAGGGTGGCGGCAGCAGCAGCAATGGCGAAACACCCGGGGGCGGCCCAAGCGCAGGCGCCGTGGGCGGTGGCGCCGGCCTGCTGGTCGCACTGATCGTCGTGGTGTGGATTGCCAGCGGTTTCTACATCGTCAACGAGGGGCAGGAAGGCGTCGTGCTGCGTTTCGGCAAATTCATCGAAACCACGCAGGCCGGCCCGCGCTGGCACCTGCCGTATCCGATCGAGTCGGCGGAGGTCGTCAACGTGAAGCAGGTGCGTACCGTCGAAGTCGGTTATCGCAACACCGTGAAGAGCAAGGTGCTGAAAGAATCGCTGATGCTGACCGATGATGAAAACATCATCGATGTCCAGTTTGCGGTGCAATACATCCTGAAGAGTCCCAGCGACTTCCTGTTCAATACGCGCGCGCCTGAAGACTCCGTGCTGCAGGCTGCCGAAACCGCGATCCGTGAAATCGTCGGCCGCAACAGCATGGACTTTGTCATTTTTGAAGGCCGCGCGGATGTTGCTGCGCGCGCGCAGAAACTGATGCAGGAAATTCTCGACCGTTACGGCACCGGCATCAGCATCAGCAAGGTCACCATGCAGAACGCCCAGCCGCCGGAGCAGGTGCAGGCTTCTTTTGACGACGCCGTAAAGGCCAGCCAGGATCGCGAGCGCCAGAAAAACGAGGGCGAGGCCTATGCCAACGACGTGATCCCGCGCGCGCGCGGCATGGCCTCGCGGTTGATGCTGGAGGCCGAAGGTTATCGCAGCCGCGTGATCGAGCAGTCGCAGGGTGATGCTTCGCGCTTCCGCCAGGTGGTTGCCGAATACTCCAAAGCGCCGCAGGTGACGCGTGATCGTCTTTATCTCGATGCCATGCAGCAGATCATGAGCAATACCAGCAAAATCCTGATTGACCAGAAAAGCGGCGGCAACATGCTCTATCTGCCGCTCGACAAACTGATGCAGATGTCGACGGCGGGTGTGGTTGCCGCCGAGGCAGCGCCGCAGGCGAAACCGGCCGAGCCGGCCGCTGACAGCGCGGCGCGGGGTCGTGAAGCCTTCCGCAGCCGTGACCGGGAGGGCCGCTGATGAAACGCAATTTTGCTCCAATCCTGGTCGGCGCAGTCGTGCTGCTGCTGATCCTGTCGATGTCGATGTTCGTGGTCGATCAACGCCAGAATTCAATCGTGTTCCGGTTGGGCGAGGTCGTCGCCATCCAGAAGGAGCCGGGCCTGTATTTCAAGCTGCCGCTGCTCGACAACGTGCGATTTTTTGATGTGCGCATCCTGACCATTGATTCTGCCGAGCCGGAGCGGTTTCTGACATCGGAAAAGAAAAACGTGCTGGTCGACCTGTTCGTCAAATGGCGAATTACCGATGTGCTCAACTATTACACCTCGGTGGGCGGCGACGAATTGCGCGCACAGACCCGGCTGCTGCAGACCATCAATGACGGCTTGCGCGCCGAGTTCGGCAATCGCACGGTGCACGACGTGGTGTCCGGTGAACGCGACAAGATCATGGAACTGATGCGCAAAAAGGCCAACGAGGATGCCTCGAAGATCGGCGTCGAAGTGCTGGACGTGCGCCTGAAGCGCGTTGATTTGCCGCAGGAAGTCAGCGGCTCGGTCTACGGCCGGATGGAGGCGGAGCGTAAACGCGTCGCCAACGAGCTGCGCTCAACCGGTGCGGCGGAGTCTGAAAAAATCCGCGCCGATGCCGACAAGCAGAAGGAAGTCATACTCGCCGAAGCCTACCGCGAGGCGCAGCGCATCAAGGGTGAGGGCGATGCCAAGGCCTCGGCAAATTACGCCAAGGCCTATGAGATCAACCCCGAGTTCTACGCGTTTTACCGCAGTCTCGAGGCCTATCGCGCGAGTTTCAGGAACAGGAGTGACGTGCTCGTGATCGAGCCGAATTCCGAGTTTTTCAAATACTTCAAATCCGGCGGCAAGACCGGCGGCAAGTGATCGTGTTGCGGTGGCTGCCGGGTTCACCGGCGGCCTGCGGCGCCGGCTCCACGCATGGCTGACAATCTGCTGGTGGCCGTTGCCCTGATGCTGGTGATTGAGGGCGCGCTGCCGTTTCTGGCGCCGGCGGTCTGGCGGGAAACTTTCCGCCGGCTGATCGAAATGAGCGACGGACAACTGCGTTTCATCGGGCTGGGCTCGATGCTGGCAGGCCTGCTCCTGCTTTATTTCGTGCGTGGTTGAGTCCCCAAGCTTCTATAATATGTGCGTTTTTGCGCCGACCGGCCCTGTTTAACGCGCTTTTTGATCTGCTCCCATGAGAACCTGGCTGCTGCCTGAATACATCGAGGATATCCTGCCCGGCGAAGCCCGCCGCATCGAGCGGCTGCGCCGCTGCATACTCGACGACTTCGCGGTGCATGGCTATGAACTGGTGATGCCGCCGCTGCTGGAATACGTCGATTCGCTGTTGACCGGCACCGGGCACGACCTTGATCTGCAGACTTTCAAACTGGTGGACCAGTTGTCGGGACGCATGCTGGGCGTGCGCGCCGATATCACGCCGCAGGTCGCCCGCATCGACGCCCATTTGCTGAACCGCGGCGGGATTGCGCGTCTGTGTTACGCCGGCAGCGTGCTGCGCACACTCCCCGACGGCATGAACCGGACGCGCGAGCCGCTGCAGATCGGCGCCGAAATCTACGGTCACCGCGGCATTGAAAGCGATGTCGAGGTGCAGCGCCTGATGCTGCGTGCATTGCAGATTGCCGGCGTGGGTGAAGTGTCGCTGGACATCGGCCACGTCGCCGTTTTCCGGTCTTTACTGCGCCGCGCGAACGTGCCGCTCGGGCTGGAGGCCGATTTGTTCCAGGCGATGCAGGCCAAGGATGCGCCGGCGATCACGACACTGGCGCGCAAGCTGGATCGCAGCACCCGCGCCGCGCTGGCTACCTTGCCGGAACTCTATGGCGGTCCCGAAGTGCTGGCACGGGCACGCCGGGTGCTGCCAGCGCTGCCGGAGATCCGCGCGGCGCTGCGCGACCTGTCCGCGTTGTCAAAACAACTGGCCGATCTGGTGCCGGTCCGCAGCTTTGATCTGGGCGAACTGCGCGGCTATCACTATCACAGCGGTGTCGTGTTCGCGGCGTACACCAGGGCCCGCCCCAATGCGATGGCGCAGGGCGGGCGTTACGACGAGGTGGGCAAGGCTTTCGGCCGAGCCCGGCCGGCGACCGGCTTCAGCATGGACCTGCGCGAACTCGCGGCCGGTGCCGGTGCGCTGCACGAGTCGCGGGTGCTGGCGCCGCATCGCCCGGGAGACGGCGCCTTGCAGCGGCGCATCGCCGCACTGCGGGCACGGGGCACGGTGGTCATCGAAGACCTGCCCGGCCATGCCCGGTTTCGCAGCGAACTCGGCTGCGAGCGGATGCTGCTGCGGCGGGCCGGTCGCTGGGTGACGGAGAAGATCAGGTAAGGATTTAAGTTAATCCATAAAATTAACTAATTAATTTAAGTTATTGATTTTATTAATAAATATTTCAGACGCTACTGGCGTCAATATCGTTAAAAGGGCAACAAGGTCATGAGCCGGAATGTAGTGGTGGTTGGCACCCAGTGGGGTGACGAAGGCAAGGGCAAGATCGTCGACTGGCTGACCGATCGCTCGGAAGGCGTGGTGCGTTTCCAGGGCGGCCACAACGCCGGACACACACTGGTGATCAACGGCAAAAAGACGGTGTTGCACCTGATCCCCTCGGGCATCCTGCGCGATAAGGTGGCCTGTTACATCGGCAACGGCGTGGTGATTTCGCCGGAAGCGCTGCTGGAGGAAGTGGATACGCTGAAAGCCGCCGGCATCGATGTGGCGGGGCGGCTGAAAATCAGCGAAGCCTGCCCGCTGATCCTGCCGCATCACGTGGCGCTGGACCGCGCCCGCGAAGCGGCCAAGGGGGCCGGCAAGATCGGCACCACCGGGCGCGGCATCGGCCCGGCTTATGAAGACAAGGTCGCGCGGCGCGCGATCCGGCTGCAGGACCTGTTCCACCGCGAACGTTTTGCGGCGAAGCTCGGCGAAGTGCTGGATTTCCACAATTTCGTGCTGAAGAATTATTTCAAAGTCGATATCGTGCCGTTCCAGAAAACGCTGGATGACACCATGGCCTATGCCGAACGCATCAAGCCGATGGTCGCCGATGTGCCGCGCTTGCTCTATGAAACGCAGCAAGCCGGTAAAAATCTGCTGTTTGAAGGTGCTCAGGGTACGCTGCTCGATGTCGATCACGGCACCTATCCCTTCGTGACCTCCAGCAACTGCGTCGCGGGCGCGGCTGCCGCCGGGGCAGGCATCGGTCCGCAGAGCCTGCATTACGTATTGGGTATTACCAAGGCCTACACCACACGCGTCGGTTCCGGGCCGTTTCCGACAGAACTCGATGACGATATCGGCCGCCAGATCGCCACGCGCGGCAATGAGGTCGGTGCAACCACCGGCCGGCCGCGGCGCTGCGGCTGGTTTGATGCGGCAGCATTGAAACGTTCGATCCAGATCAACGGCGTGTCGGGGCTGTGCGTGACCAAGCTCGATGTCCTCGACGGCATGGAAAGCGTGCAACTCGGCATCGCTTACAGGATGAACGGTGTCCTGCGCGACATCCTGCCGTTCGGTGCGGAACTGCTGGCTGAATGCCAGCCGGTGTATGAAGAAATGCCGGGCTGGCAGGACAGCACAGTAGGCATTACACGCTTCGACGAACTTCCGCTTGCCGCGCGCAATTACCTCAACCGCATGCAGGCGGTGTGCGGTGTGCCGATTGATATTGTTTCTACTGGAGCGGATCGCGAACATACTATCGTTCGCCGTAATCCGTTTGACTGACAGTGTGGAGCGCGGAGTGATGAACAAGAATCATCACTCCGCGGCCATCACTGAACTTTGGTGCCCAGAAGAGGACTCGAACCTCCACGGTATTACCCCCCAGCACCTGAAGCTGGTGCGTCTACCAATTCCGCCATCTGGGCGAGGGCGGGATTCTAGCCCATGAAAGCTATTAATTCAAATGAAAAAACCTAAAAAAACCACCTCATCCGGGCAAGCCCCGAGACGCGCCCGTGACCCGTTCATGGCGCGTGAAGCAGAACGTTATGAACACCCGGTGCCGAGTCGTGAACTGATCCTGGAGGTCCTGATCGAGGCTGGCGTGCCGATGGACGAAAAAGATCTGATCAAGCAACTCGACATCGGTAAACGCGAGGGCGATGCCTTCGCCCGCCGCATCGGCGCCATGGAGCGCGACGGCCAGATCATGCGCAACCGGCGCGGCGACCTGTGCGTCGCCGAGAAACTGGACCTGATCCGCGGCCGGGTGCTGGGCCACAAGGACGGATTCGGTTTCATGCAGCGCGAAGACGGCGGCCCGGATCTGTTCCTCGGGCCGGGGGAAATGCAGAAAGTGTTGCATGGCGACCGCGTCATGGCGCGTATCAGCGGCCTGGACCGCCGCGGCCGGCCGGAAGGGAAAATTGTTGAAGTGCTGGAACACGGCCAGACACGATTCGTCGGCCGCCTGCACATCGAACACGGCGTGACTTTTGTCGCCGCCGAAGACAAACGCATCAGCCAGGAATTTGTGGTGCCGGCAGGCGAGGCGGGCAAGGCCCGGGTCGGGCAGGTGGTGACGGTCGAAATCATCAGCCAGCCGGGACGCCAGGCGCAGCCCCTGGCGCGGGTGGTCGAAATCCTCGGCAACTATGCCGACCCGGGCATGGAAATCGAAATCGCACTGCGCAAACATGCGCTGCCGTGGATATTTTCACCGGAGTCTGAGGCGCTTGCGGCGAAGCTGCCGAAGACCGTGCGCAGCA
This sequence comes from Burkholderiales bacterium, assembly GCA_038316355.1. Lineage (GTDB taxonomy): Bacteria > Pseudomonadota > Gammaproteobacteria > Burkholderiales > SG8-41. Next base: position 2,298 of record JBBQAO010000020.1, on the reverse strand, counting down.
CCGACCATCGCGGCCGTGTCGACCTGCGCGACATGCCGCTGGTCACCATCGACGGCGAGACGGCACGGGATTTTGACGATGCCGTGTATTGCGAGCCCGAGGGCAGCGGTTTCCGCCTGGTGGTGGCGATCGCCGACGTCAGCCATTACGTGCAGGCCGGCGATGCGCTGGACATGGAAGCGCGCGAGCGCGGCAACTCGGTGTATTTTCCGCGGCGGGTGATTCCGATGCTGCCGGAAGCGATTTCAAACGGTTTGTGTTCGATCAACCCGGATGTCGAGCGGCTGGCGATGGCCTGCGACATGCAGATCGATGTCCACGGCAATATCAAGAAATACAAGTTTTTCCCGGCGGTGATGCTGTCGCATGCGCGCTTCACCTACACCGAAGTCGCTGCCATTCTCGAGGATCCCAAGGGCGCTGCGGCGAAGAAGCGCAAGGTGCTGGTGCCGCACCTTGAGGCCTTGTACCGGTTGTATCATCAGTTGGCGAAATCGCGCAAAAAACGCGGCGCCATCGATTTTGAAACTACCGAAACCCAGATGATTTTCGACGACAAGGGCAAGATCGAAAACATCGTCGCAGTGGTGCGCAACGATGCGCATCGCGTGATCGAGGAATGCATGCTGGCAGCGAATGTCTGTGCCTCGGCTTTCCTGCATGGCCATGAACATCCGATGCTCTACCGCGTCCATGAAGGTCCGACGCCGGAAAAACTCGAAGCCCTGCGCGATTTTCTGAAGGGATTCGGGCTGCAGTTGAGCGGCGGCGAGACGCCGCATGCTTCCGATTACGCCAAGCTCCTGACCAAGGTCAAAGGCCGGCCGGATGAGCAGTTGCTGCAGACAGTGATGCTGCGTTCGCTGAAACAGGCGGTGTACACGCCGAAAAACAATGGTCATTTCGGCCTCGCATACGAGTCGTACACCCATTTCACTTCACCGATCCGCCGTTATCCGGATCTGCTGGTGCATCGCGCGATCAAGACGGTGCTCAATGGCAAAAAATACGAGCCGGGTGACTGGGGCGAATTGGGTTTGAAGTGTTCGATGACCGAGCGTCGCGCCGACGAGGCGACGCGCGACGTGACAGCGTGGCTGAAGTGTTATTACATGCGTGATCGCGTCGGTGAAGTGTTCATGGGCAGCGTGGCAGGTGTGGCAGCGTTCGGCGCATTCGTTGCACTCGATGGCATTTATGTCGAAGGGCTGGTGCACATCTCCGATCTGGGCAAGGATTACTTCAAGTACGATGCCGGCAAACACGAACTGATGGGCGAGCGTACCAAGCAGCGTTATCGACTCGGTGATCGGGTGCGGGTGAAAATTGCCAAGGTCGATCTGAATGCGGCGCGCATCGATTTTGTATTGGCCGGATAGAATGGTAAAATAACGAATAAAATCAATTAGTTACAAGTCACCACTCGCCACTCACCACTAGCCACTCGCCATTTTTCCAGAACCATGAGTGAATTACGCCTGATCCACGGTTTTCACGCCGTCACCAGCAGCCTGCGTCAGCGCGAGGGCATGGTGCGCGAGATTTATCTCGACGGCAGTCGTAATGACCGACGGGCGAAAGACCTGCTGGCACTGGCTGAAACACGCGGCGCGCGGGTAATGCTGGTCGATGCCAAACGCCTCGACGGCATGACCGGGCAGGCGCGGCACCAGGGTGTTGCGGCGCGGGTGGAAGCCGTGCGCATGCCCACGCACATTGAAGATGTGCTCGATGAACTGAGCGAGCCGCCGCTGCTGTTGCTGCTTGATGGCGTGACCGATCCGCACAACCTCGGCGCCTGTCTGCGCGTGGCCGACGGCATGGGCGTGCATGCGGTGATCGCGCCCAAGGACCATGCGGTCGGACTCAATGCCACGGTGGCCAAGGTCGCCAGCGGCGCCGCCGACACCGTGCCCTACATCATGGTGACCAATCTCGCCCGCACCATGCGCGAACTGAAGGAACGCAATATCTGGCTGGTTGGTGCCGACGAGCGCGCCGAGCATGATTTATACGGCGTCAAACTCGAGGGCGCGCTGGGCTGGGTGCTCGGTGCCGAAGGCGAGGGCATGCGCCGGCTGACCCGCGAAACCTGCGATGAACTGGCGCGCATTCCGATGCTGGGCAGCGTCGAAAGCCTCAACGTGTCGGTGTCGGCGGGCATCTGCCTCGCCGAAGCGCGCCGCCAGCGCGGTATTAACATGATTCAGTGATTCAGTGATTCAGTAATTGTGTGATTAGGTAATTGGGTCGCGGGGCATCATGGGTCGCGGGGCATCACGTAAACTGCATTTGGCT
>JBBQAO010000114.1:0-9777 GCA_038316355.1 Burkholderiales bacterium | reverse complement strand
CCACTTCTCCTGCTCAGAGGCCATCAATTTGGAGAATTCCGCGGTCGACATCTTGTTGACATCAACACCCTGATCATTCAGGCGCTTGACGGTATCTGCGGTTTCTATGGCCGCGCCGATGCCGCCGTGCATCGCGGCGATGATCGCCGGCGGCATGGCCTTGGGCGCAAACACACCAAACCAGATCTGCGACTGATAACCGGGAACGCCGGATTCGCTGATCGTCGGCAGGCCGGGCAATGCGGGATTGGGCTTGGGGCCGCCCACGGCAATGGCTTTCAGCCGCTTGGCACGGACTTGGCCGATGACCGTCGGGATCGAGCCGATCTGCAGTTGTGTGTGACCGGCCGCAGTATCGGCGATGGCGGGACCGCCGCCCTTGAACGGCACATGGGTCAGGTTCACGCCGGCCATCAGCTTGAACAGTTCGGTATTCATGTGCGGGAAACCGCCGACGCCCGAGGATGAATAAAGCAGTTCACCGGGCCGCTTCTTCGCCATCGCGATCAGGTCCTTGACCGAATTCACCGGCAGGTACGGATTGACGACCAGCGCGCTGTCGGAGAATCCGATCATGGCAACCGAGGCAAACGAGTTGACGAAATCAACGTTGGAACCCTTGTTGATGAGAAAGCCGTAGCCGGTTGAAGTCAGCAGGAAAGTGGAGCCGTCCGGTGGCTGTTGCGCGGTGAACTGCATGCCGACGATTGCGCCGGCGCCCGCGCGGTTTTCGACGAGGAACTGCTGGCCCAGGCGCTTGGTGAGGTCGGCCGCGAGTATGCGCGCGACAATGTCGGTGCTGCCCCCGGGTGCCCAGGGCACAATCAGCCGGACCGGACGTTCGGGCCATGCCGCGTCCGCGCCCGTCGGGAAAAACACCGCTGTCGCCGCAACCAGCACGCCTGCCAACAAACCGCTCTGCGCAAATTTTTTCATGGGATCTCCAGTTTTTCAGGGTTTCACTGGTTCACCGGTGTATCCCGGCGAACCTTTCGAACCTGCCTCCTCGTTGCAAGAATCAGACCTGCCGGACCTTGTTGCTTTGGTGATTTTGTAATGGCCTTTTTTTCGTGCCGGCTCAGGCCTGCAGGACGGGATGCTGCGCTGTCCATGCAGCTTCAGTTTCATAGGCCGCACCAACCCGGTACACCGTCGCCTCATTATAGGGCGCTCCGACGATCTGGATGCCGAGGGGCAAGCCCTCCTTGCTGAAGCCGGCCGGCACCGCGATCGCCGGACTGCCGGTGACATTGAACGGCGCGCGCGCCTGCCGGCTGTAGATGAACTCGCAGGCTTCCTGGTCATCGATGCGGCAGGCCGGGTCGTGCGCGCTCGCCGTGACGATGACGTCAACGTCGACGAACAGTGCGTGGAAATCCGCGGTGAATTTCGCGCGCATCCGCAGCGCATTGATGTAATCGCTGGCGCTGTACATCGCGCCATAGAGGAAGCGCTGGCGCGTGATGTCGCCGTAGTCCTGCGGCCGTTCGCGCAGCCATTTCTGGTGGATGGCGTACGACTCGGAGCCCATGATGATGCGGTTGCAGGCCTGGAACTGGCTCAGGGGAACAGTTTTCACTTCAGTGACTTGCGCGCCGAGATTCTGCATGACCTTGATCGCGTCATCGACTGCCGCGCCCATTTGCGGATCGGCCTTGATGTCATCGTGGTAGAAGTGCTTCAGCCATCCGATGCGCACTCCCTGCAGGCCTTTTTTCAGCAGCGCGGTGTAGTCCGTTCCGGGTCTTGCCACGCTGCCCGGATCCAGACCGTCGTGGCCCGCCAGCACATTGAGCACGGTGGCGTTGTCCTGCACGGTTCGCGTCAGCGGACCGACGTGGTCGAGCGAGAAGGCCAGCGGAAATACGCCGCGGCGGCTGACCAGGCCGTAGGTGGGTTTGATGCCGGTGACGCCGCACATGGTCGACGGATTGCGCACCGAACCACCGGTATCGGTACCGATGGCGAAGGGCACGAAACCCGCCGCAGTCGCGACGCCGGCCCCGCTGGACGACCCGCCGCAGAAATAGTCGCGGTTCCAGGGATTGCGTGCCGGCGGCCACGGCAGGTCAAAACAGGGACCGCCGATGGCGAATTCGTGGGTCGAGAGCTTGCCCATGAAGACGCCGCCCGCGGCACGCAGTTTCTGGGTGACGAACGCATCCGCTGTCGCGATGTTGTCCTTCAGGATGGCCGAGTGCGCGGTGGTCGGCAGCCCCGCGTAGTCGATGATGTCCTTCAGGCCGTAGGGCACGCCGTGCAGCGGCCCGCGCCAGTTCCCGGCGATGATTTCCGCCTCGGCGCGTTGGGCGTCCTTGAGTGCGATGTCCGGGGTGAAGCGCAGGAACGCGTTCAGCCGGCCGTCGTAACGTTCCACCCGGGCGATCAGCGCCTGCGTCCATTCGACGGGAGACAGCTTCTTGCCGCGAATCAACGCCGAGGCTTCGGCAATCGACAGGTAGGCAAGATCACTCACAGCATTTGCCCCGTCGCCGGCAAGCGAAAGACCAGCGCAGGCTCGTCGGACGGCAACAGTCCGGAGGTATCCAGCGCGCTGCGCCGCGTGTTCGCAACGCGCGCAGCGTTCAACAACTTCACCAGATCAGCCTCGGACAGTTTGTTCAGCCCGAGTTGCCCGGCCAGCCTGCGTGCTTCCAATGCATCTTCTGCGGACAGTTTATCCATGAACCTGCCTTTAACCTTTCCCGGGACAGTCTGCTGCCGGTGTTCCGGCGCAGTCAATGACAGGGCAAGAATACTCTGCCGCGTCCCGGCTGGTTGATGGCTTCGCGCATATTGGACTCAAACCGCTTTTCCAGTCACGGCAGGGAACCATCCCTGCCAAGCATGTCCAGGCGACTGCTGCAAGACGTCGCAAAACTGCTGCTGTGACAAAGCTGACGTCCGGCAATGCGGCGCCGGAAGTCATCGACGGCCATGACAAAAACGGCAAGCATCCGTAGGGCGGGAGTATCCCGCCTTTCACGATCACCCCATGTGGCGGGATACTCCCGCCCTTCGGGGGCTACGCTCAAGTATCCCCCACTGAAATCCTCTCGGAGCCTTGCTGATCGCGCCTGGGCGGTGCGCTTGGCTTTCATCGCATTCCTTTCGCTATCGACTTTTTCCAAAAACAGGGCAGCCTCGCCAGAGGCATGGCTTTGGCATTATTTATTCAACTTTCAATAATTCACGGAAGCGCTGCACGCGGATTGGGGACGACATACAAAAACTTGTATTAATAGCGCGAGTGCCGCTTTTTGAGAGCAGCCAGACAAACGATTTCGTCTTTTTTTTCCGGGCTGACAAGCGGTGTTACCATAGTGACACCTTATCCCCGTTCACTCTGCGTGAGACTCATATGACTGCCTCCACCACTCTCAAGCTGCCGGAAAAACTCAAAGCCCGCGTCGCACGCATCGCCAAAGAGTCGGGCCGCTCACCGCACGGCGTGATGGTCGAAGCCATTGAGCGCGAGGTCGATCGTGCCGAGCGTTATCGCCGGTTCGTCAAGGATGCGCTGGCTGCCGACAAGGCCATCGACGCCGGTGCCGCCGTTTACAGCGCTAAAGACGTCCACAGCTGGATGGATCGCCTCGCGCGTGACGGCAAGGCCGAACGACCGAAGCCTTGGCACAAATAATCTTTTCAGCTCATGCGCTGGATGACCTTGAGCGCCTGTTCCAGTTCCTTGCCGAGCACGACCCGCAAATTGCAGGGGACGCGGCCGTTGCAATACGCAGTGCCGTGGAAATGCTGACATCGCATCCGCTGGCAGGCCGGCGGGTTGAAGGCGAACTCCGCGAACTGGTGATTTCTTACGGCAAAACTGGTTACGTTGCGCTATACCGTTTCCTTCCAGTAGCAGATCAGGTGCGCATGTTGTCCTTTCGGCACCAGCGGGAACTTGATTTTCCGGACTGAGCTTGGCAGCGATGCGATTTGCGACAAACCATAACCATTTTTGAGCAGCTTTTTTTGATCAATCAGGGAGTTTCAGCATGAACGGAAAAATCCGCCGCGTAGTCACCGGCCACGACAATAACGGCAAGGCCATCGTCATCGAAGACGGCTTCGCCCCCGCGGTGCGCAGCAACCCGCTGCGCCCGGGGCATATCTCCGTGGACATGTGGAAAACCGGCGTCGCACCGCACATCCTGCACGCCACCGAACCCGATCCGACCAGCGGTCCGAAGCAGATTCATCCGCTACCCGGCGGCACGGTGTTCCGTATCAGCGAGATCGCACCCGAGACCGAGGCGATCCGCAACATTTCGCCGGAGCAATCGAAAGCAGTGTTCGAAGCGATGGGTAACAAGAACGCCACCACCGCCGGCTCGGCAAAAGGCCGCCACCCGTTCATGCACCGCACCCAGACCGTCGATTACGCGGTGGTGTTGAAGGGCGAAGTCACCATGCTGCTCGACGATCAGGATGTCGTGCTGACGGAAGGCGATGTGGTGATCCAGCGCGGCACCAATCACGCCTGGAGCAACCGCTCCGACAAACCGGTACTGATGTTGTATGTGCTGATCGACGGCAAGTTTGATGAGGCGTTAAAAGGGCATTTCGGTTCCGGCAGCCACTGATCGATCACACCACGACAAGATCCTTCCGGAGGAGTCATGAAAACCATTACCCAGATTACCCAGATTACCCAGATTACCCAGATCACTCAGTTCACTCAGTACACTCAGGTCACTCAGGCCACCCAGGTCATTTTTGCAGCCGCATCGCTGTTGGCTGCCTCAACGTTTGCCATTGCATCCGAAAACTATCCAACCCGTCCGGTGCGCATCATTGTGCCCTTCGCGCCCGGCGGCTTTGTCGATTTCACGGCGCGCCTGATTGCGCCGCCCCTGGCGCAGGTGATGAACCAGCAGTTTGTCGTTGATAACCGCCCGGGCGCCGGAGGCATAGTCGGGGCCGAGTTCGCGGCGCGCGCAACACCCGATGGTTACACGCTGGTCATCGGCAGCGCGGGCACGCATTCGGTGAACCAGAGTCTTTATCCGAAACTGCCCTACAACGTGTTGCGCGATTTCCATCCTGTCGCCCGGCTTGCTGATGCCCCGAGCATTCTGGCCGCGCACCCGTCGATGCCGGTCAAAACCGTGAAAGACCTGATCGGTCTGGCGCGGCAACGCCCGGGGCAGATCAATTACGCCTCCGCCGGCGCGGGCACTTCAACACATCTCGCTGCGGTGCTGTTTGAAAGCATCGCCGGCGTGAAGATGACGCACATCGCCTTCAAGGGCGGCGGCCCGGCCGTGGTGTCGGTGCTGTCGGGTGAAACACCGGTGACGTTTGCGACGGCGGCGTCCGTCACGCCGCACATCAGTTCGGGGCGCCTGCGCGCCATCGCGGTGACTTCGGGCCAGCGCTCTGCGGTGCTGCCGGAACTGCCGACGATCGCCGAGGGCGGATTGAAGGGTTATGAAATGCTCAACTGGCTGGGCCTGTTTGCGCCGGCCAATACCCCCAGGAGCATTGTCGACCGGCTGAGCCGTGAAGCGCAGAAGGTTGTGGCACAAGCGGAGGTGGTGAAACGTTTCAATGCCCAGGGTGCGGAACCCTCCCCCCTGGCTTCGGAAGAGTTTGCGGCGTTCGTCAAAAGCGAAATCGCCAAGTGGGCGAAAATCGTCGCCGCGACCGGCATGAAGCCGGACTGAGTTCGCCGGTCAGTCTGCGCATATAACAAGGGCACGCCGCAGCGTGCCCTTGGTTGTGACTGCCGGTTCAGGCGTTTTTCAGATCCGGCGTTTCATATCCGACATTCCTCCGAGCCGCAGCCCAGATCCCGATCCGATTCAGCCAGCAGGCGGTCGAAGGTTTCCGGCGTGCGGATCATTTTTCCGACGACGGCCGGCGAATGCGCCTGCAGCCACTGGCTGTGTGTCGGGTGGTCACCGCCGGCCACGATAAAAATCAGGTTCTCCGGTTTCTGCGCAATCGGCCACGGGTCGAGCTTGAGGCTGTCCCGCGCCGCCGGACTGGGATCGATTTCGATCCAGGCGACACCGCCGGCGCGTTTGATGTCTTTCATCGGGATTTTTGAGTGTTCCCACAGGAAATCCTGCAGCTTCTTCGGTGTCCAGCCGAGTTTGGCCATCATGCCGGCGACCACCGGTGAAATCATCATCGCGCCCGGCGTGCCGGTTTCCCAGCCCGCCAGCGCGGCGAAATTTGGTGTACGCATGAAGTCGGCCATGCGATACAGGCCCTGGGTGACGTCTTCTTCCGGTGTTTCTTTTTTGGCGCCGCGGCGGCGGATGTTGGTGACGCCACTCGCAAAATACACCGACACCGAGTTGGTGCCGCGTTCAAAGCCGTGGCGCCGCGTGCCGTGGGGTTCCCAGCCTTCGGGCAGGCTGGCTTCATCTTCGGCAAAAACCGCGTTGGTGTAACGCATCGCGCCGTAAATCGCCATCGTGCCGATTCCCGGCAACGCGCCGCCGACGTTCTGCTGCATCAGGCGCAGCGCGCGGCCGATGCTGGCGCCGGCGGGACGTTGCGGATCGGGGCCAAGACAGCCGAATCCGGAATTGAGCCGGATGTCTTTGGCGATCGGACCATTAACGATGACCACCGGGAACGGGCCGCCGGAAGTCGCCTGCAACTGGTCAAACAGCGCTGCCGGTTCGAGGCAGGCTTCCACCGCCGCAATCAGCACCGGCAGGTATTCAGGGCGGCCGCCCGCCATCGCCAGCGCAATGGCGCAGGTCTCGACGGTGGTGACGCCACCGCGCGGCGGAAATTTGCCGAGGCGGTGTGTGCGCGGCAGCGCAGAGCCGCGCAGGATCCAGTCGACACGCTCCTCGGTCGCCGGCCACACCGGCAGACCATCACCCCAGAGGTTGGTCAGCAAGAGGTTGTTGGCCTGCTGCAGAGCGTCCTCGTAACTGCGCCCTTCCACCGATAGCAGGGCCGCGGCTTCCGGGGCGCCCACCTTGAATGTGGATTGCCATTGAGTCAGGCCGTTGTAGAACTCGCGTTTGCGCGCGCTGATCGCGGCCAGGTCGCTGCCCGGCAGGAACATGTCGATGGGAAAGGTCACCATCGCGGCATCCGGCGCCAGGCCGACACCAGACACCGCATTTTTCATCACACCGACAAAATCCGTACGCGTCAGTGTGACGGTGGGGATTCCCAGGGCTTCAATTTGCGCGGCAGCACGGCCGCAGGCAGTGGCGCAGGATCCTCAGGCGGCGTTGCCGACAATGACGGCGTCGACCCCGCTTTCCTTGACCTGCCTGATGGTGTCCTCGGTCGGGATCAACACATTGCCCTGCGGGTAGGCGTCGATCGGCAGCAGTTCCGCCGTCGGGAAATCCGCCTTGATCAGGTCACGCAGCAGCGGCAGCATGCGGAACGCCTGCCATTGTTCATTGGTGACAAAACCGATGCGTTTGCCGTCGAGCGTGTCGATGCGCGGCGCAAAAGGCACGCTGACTTCCAGTGGCCCGCAGGGGTCGTAGAAATTGATGGTGGTCATTAGAGACTCCTCCAGGACGAGTTCAGGACGCGTGGAACCAGGCTTTTTTTGGCAATCATTCTGGCTATCATCGTATAACAAGGCCGCCGCCGCTGCACGTGCGGCTCCATAATACGAACAGCCGTCATTGCGGTGGAACTTGCACCGGGGTGACGACCTCTTCAGCCCAAACCGATTTTTATGGCAGCGGCAGCGACGGGTTTTGCCCAGCCAGGCACATACGGCAAATCCTGCGGATTGAGTATGTGGCCGCGCTCCATATGCAGCACCAGCGCCGGCACCGGCGTTTTGCCTGAAGCTGGATCGGCCTCGGCGCTGTTGTCGTAGACCCGAAGCGCAGCCAGTACCGGCAGCATCTGGATCAGATTCAAACGGCTGTGCTCGAAGCGCCGACGAATTGTCTGCTCCGGAATGTCATGCCCGCCGCGTGCAACGCGGGCCTTTACCCGTGCGATGTGCAGTTCCGGTGTTGCAAGCCCCGCATACCAGACATGCACGGCAATCCCCTGGCGCGCCGCATCGATCAGCAAGCGCGGGATGGTAGATGCGCCCAGAGTGGCTTCAAATGCAAAATCGAGACCACCGGCAATCGCGCGCTCAAGCAAATCCCGACCACGATGCCAAGCTGCGCTATTGGCCTGCGTCTGATCAAGTCCGGGATTGGCGGCTTTTAACGCGCGCGCCGCCTCATCGGGGTTGTAATAATCAGTACCGTTATTACGGAATGCCGCGCCAGCGATGCTGCTTTTACCCGCGCCGTCGACGCCGGCTAACACGTAAATACTCGGCAAGTGCTTCGTCCCGCCCGGTATTGATCAGCGCTGCTTGCGCGTGGCTTTGACTGCCGCACGACCCATCTCGGCGCTCGTGGCATTAAAGGCTGCGGCCATGGCTTTGCGCGCCGCAGGCGTTTGCATGCGCGCCAGCAGCACATCGTATTCAGCGGCAAGATCGTTCAGAACAGGTGCGCGATCCTTGGTCAGCGCCACGAATTCTTCATAGGCCATCAACACGGCCTTGGGCGTTTCGTGCCGGGTAATGGCGACGGCTCCGCCACGCATCACCTGCTCCAGCACAGTGGCCAGCCCGTTCTTGAGTTGAGTCGCAGCAACGGCAGGAACATCGACGAGTTTGCCGTGGCTATTGCGGTAGGTCAGCGTCGACATGGAATGCCCCAGTGGTTGTTTGGCACATTATGGCTAAAATAGCCATTTTAGACGATTAGTACGACATCGCTGACGCCTGCCAAGGGGGGTGTCGATATATCTATTTGATTTTATTGATATTTTAGAATCCGTAGAGCTTGGCTGGATTCTTGACCAGGATCTGCTCCCGCAGCGCGCCCCGGAGGAAGTCCCCTTGGGGGGCCTCGCTCCCCGCCCACTCATTCAGCAGATCGAGCAACGCTGCGTCATCTGGATAATTGCTCTTCAGGGAAGGATGCGGCCAGTTGGTCGCATACAGCATGCGTTCGGGTGCGGCGCGGATCAGTTCTTTCGCCGTATTGCCGGCATCGGCGTAATCCGGTGCGCCGGTTTTTGAGCCGTGGTACGGCGCCGAGAGTTTGACCCAGCAGCGTCCGCTGTCGACCAGGCTGCGCATCACCTTCCACGCCGGATCGTCCGCCGCAATCGGCTGGGTAAAGCGCCCGATGTGGTCGATGACCATGTCGCAGGGCAAGGCCTTGAGCAAGGCTTCGCGCCCGGCCAGTTCGCGACCGTCGACCTGTATCTGCACATGCCAGCCATGAGGCGCCACGCGCGCGGCCATTTCTTTCAGCGTGTCCCAACTCACGCCGCCGCCGGGCAGCAGGTGATAACGAATTCCGCGGATGCCGGCAGCGGTGAGGCGCGCGATTTCAGCGTCGCTGTCTTCCGGCAGCACGATTGCCACGCCACGCGTCTGGTGGGTGTCGTCGGCGAGCGCTTTCATCGCTTCCAGCGTGCAGCGGTTGTCGTTGCCGTACGCCGCAGGCTGGACGATCACGGTGCGGGTGATGCCGAGGCGTGCGCGCAGTTTGCGGTATTCAGCGGTATTGCCGGGAATCGCCGGCAGGTTGGTGCCAGGTAACACGGTGTATCCCGGCTCGAAAATGTGCATGTGCGTGTCGCAGGTGCCGACGGGGGATGGCAGCTTGGGTTTGGTGTCGATCATGGAATGGCTGATGAGTTATGGGTGATGGGTAACTGGTAATTGGTAATTGGTAATTGGTAATTGGTAATTGGTAATTGGTAATTGGTAATTGGTAATTGGTAATTGGTAATTGGTAATTGGTAATTCGG
>JBBQAO010000053.1:0-24882 GCA_038316355.1 Burkholderiales bacterium | reverse complement strand
CGCACGATGGCTTCGCGGGTCCAGCCTTTTTCGGAGGCGACGCGCTGCGCGGTCAGCCAGAACAGCTTGTCGTGCAGTTTTTCCGGCGCCAGCGGATCCTCGCCGATGATGTAGTCGGCGATGCCGGTCCTGAAGGCCTTGATCGCAGCCTCGATCGGCGTGTAGCTGGTGGCGATGCCGATGCCCTCGATGCCTTCATCGGTGAACATGCGCACGAGGATTTCATTGGCCTTGGGCACGATGAAGTTGCTGACCCAATACGGACGGGTGCCTTCGTCGGGCGCGCGCAGGATGTGGATTTCGAGCTTGGTGATTTTCATGAGGTATTCCGGTCCGCAACAATCAGTGTTTACATCAAAAGCACAAAACGTTAACCGCCGATGAACGCGGATGAACGCAGATCAAACGGAGAAAACGTGCCCAGGGAAAAATAATTAAAAACAATGGCTTGTATTGACGTCTTTGCCGACTTCGCTGATTTTATCGGCGTAAATCTGCGTTAATCTGCGTTCATCGGCGGTTTAAATGAGTCTGGTTTTTGATGCTTCTCGAATCCGAGTCTAACGTTTTCCGTTGGCCATTTGCGTGGCTTCGGGCATCCGGCGCAAACGCCATGTTGCGACCGGGCTGAACAAGGCGATCACGCCCAGCGAACACCAGGCGAGGCCCCAGGTGATGGCGGGCGAGGCCTGTGCTGCACCGGCGGCATCGAGCACCAGCCCGAATACCCAGGGCGCAATCGCCCCGGCGCCGAAACCGAGCACTGAGCGCACTGAATAGGCGGCGCCGATATGACGCGGCGGCACCAGCTCGGTCACCGCCGTTGAAAACACCGAGGAATCACCGACTGCTGTGAAACTGTAGAAGGCGCAGATGATGACCAGCAGCCACAACGGCAGGCCGATCAGCCAGCCCAGTGCCAGCGAACAGGCGGCACTGGTGGTGGCGAGCACCAGCATGGTCCAGGTGCGGCCCATGCGGTCCGACAGCCAGCCGCCGGTGACGCTACCGCCCATGCTGCCGATATAGGCGATGGCGGCGAGTCCCGCGCCGAGGCTTGCCGACGCGGTGGCATTGCTGCCGGTGGAGTACGCGGCGGCAGCCGACAGAAATGCCGGCATCCACGCTTTCATGCCGAGCATTTCCCAGGAATGGAAGGTGTAGGCCCAGGTCACCAGCATTGCCGGTTTGTTGTTGAGGATCATCGCCACCGGTTTTTCGCCGGCCTGTTCCGCGCTGCGCGGATGAATCACGTTCGGCGTTGCGCGCAACGCATACAGCGCGAGCAGGGTGCCCAGCACCGGGCCGGCGGCGTTGACGATGAAGGCACCGCGCCAGCCGATCAATGGCGTCAGCGCGCCGGTCAGCAGCAGCGCCAGCGCATAACCGCCGGATGCGGCGGCGAGATAAAAACCCATTGCGCGGCCGCGGCCGGCCGTCTGGAAACGTTCGGCGATCAAGGTCAGGCCGGGCGTGTACGAGCCGCCGGAGAACAGCCCGGTCAGGCCGTAGAGGATGGCGCCGGTCAGGAAGCTCTCGGCAAACAGCGCGAACACCATCGCGCTGATGCTTGATGCAATGCTGGAGAACAGGAATACGCGTTTGGCGCCGTAGCGGTCTGCGAGGAAGCCGACGGCGACCAGCGAGAACAGGTAACCGCCGTGCCAGGCTGACTGGATCAGCCCGGCCTCGCCGGCGCTCATGCCCCATTCGGGTTTCAGCAGAGGGATGGCTGCGGCATAAGCGGTGAACATCAGCGCGAAGCTGGTGCGGCTGGCGCACAGCCAGAGCAGCCAATGGGTGTCGCTGCTGCGATTTGCTGTGCTCATGTAACCGGAGTCACTGAAATATTGAAGTGTTTTATGGTCGGGTTTTTACAGACCCCATGAAAAGCTCTGACGCAAGGGCGCAAAGGAAAAAGAGAGGCGCAAAGAAGGGCGTTGCTTCTGTTTTTTTGTTTTGCATTTCTCTGCGTCTTTCTTTTTCCTTTGCGCCTTTGCGTTGATGTTTTATATAAAAACCGCAGAAAAACCATGATCTATTTGCCCGGGACTCATTTACCTGAAAATCTGGGCAGGCGTTTTTCCTTGAACGCGGCGACGCCTTCCTGATGATCGTGGGTCAGACGCACGATGCCCGAGGCCAGTGTTTCCATTTCGCAGAGCTGTTCGAGTGTTGGCACCGCCATCGACTGGAACATTTTTTTAGCCAGTGCCAGTGCGTAGCCGGCTGATTCGGCAAATTCGCTGGCCAGAGTATGCGCTGCGGTTTCGAGTTCGGCATCGGACACCACGCGCGACACCAGACCGAGACTTTTTGCTTCGTCGGCGCCAAAGGCGCGCGCGGTGTAAACCAGTTCTTTCGCCTGCGCGATGCCGAGGCGCTGGGTCAGGAAAAACACCGCGCCGCCATCGGGCACCACGCCGACTTTCTTGAACGCCATCGAAAACTTGGTGGTGTCGGAGGCGACGATCAGGTCGCAGGCCAGCGCCAGAGCGTTGCCGATGCCGTACACCGCGCCGCGGGTGGCGGCGATCACCGGTTTTTCGAGGTTGTAGAGCGCGATGATGCTGCGGTGGCGTTTTTGCGAGCGAGCGCGGCCGGACACGATGTCGGATTTCGCCATGTTGCTGACGTCGCCGCCGGAACAGAAGGCGCGGCCTTCGCCTTTAAGCACCACGGCGCGGATTTCATCGTCGGCGGCAATGGTGTTGATGTGCTCATACAGGGCATCCCACATCGCATCCGACATCGCATTCAGCCGATCCGGCCGATCCAGCGTCAGCGTGGCGAGGCCCTTGTTTTTTTCGAGGCGGACGTTCATCAGTAACCCTGTAAATCAACCGTGGGGCGGGAGCAGCGCAGCGGATCCCGCCATCTGTGTTACGTCAAAGTTGCTGGCATTGCATGAGCCGAACGGCGGGATTCACTTCGTTTCTCCCGCCCTGCAGAATTCTTCTCGGTGCTTGTTGGGTCAGACGCACCAACTCAGATCGAATCCCATGGGAACACGTCTGCAGTGCGTTCGGTCGGCGGGTAAAACGCACTTTTCAGCGCCGGGTAGAGGTGTTCGGCGCAGCGCTCCGGCGTCCAGCCGTCGGCGCGATGGATGCCGCGCAGCGGTCGCGACTGGCTCATCAGGAAAATTTCGTTCTTGCGGGTGGCGAACACCTGCGCATTGACGCCCTTGGCGGCCTCGCTTAACAGGAACACCGCCAGCGGGGCGTTGTGTTCAGGCGTGACCTGCTTGCGCTGTTCGATGCGTGCGGCGGTGGCCGGATCCTTGGCCGGGATTGATGCGGTCATGCGCGTCCACGCCACCGGCGCGATGCAGTTCGAGCGCACGTTGAAGCGCGACATGTCCACCGCAATCGCTTTTGACAATGCCACCATGCCCAGCTTGGCTGCACCGTAGTTGGCCTGGCCCATACCGCCGATCAGGCCGGAGGTCGAGGTCATGTGCACCAGCGCGCCGGATTCCTGCTTGCGGAAATGATCGGCCGCGTGGCGTGCGCAGTTGAATGCGCCTTTCAGCATCACGTTGACCACCGAATCCCAGTCGCTTTCCGACATCTTGTGGAAAATCACGTCGCGCAGGATGCCGGCGTTGTTGACCACGCCGTCGATGCGGCCGAAGTTGTCCATTGCGCACTGGATGATTTTTGCGGCGCTGCTGAATTCGGCAACGCTGTCGTAGTTGGCTGCGGCTTCGCCGCCGGCTTTTTTGATTTCGTTGACCACTTCCTGCGCCGGGGTCTGGTCGCCACCGGCGCCGTCGAGTCCGACACCGATATCGTTGACCACCACTTTTGCGCCATGCGCCGCCGCCATTTTTGCGATCGCCGCGCCGATGCCGCGACCGGCGCCGGTAACGACAACGACTTTGCCTTCCATCATTTGCGGAGTTGCCATGATATCCTCAGTAAGTATATAAGTTATTGATTTTAAACATATTTATTGAATTTCGCCTTATGCGATTTCAGCGCGACCGTTGTTGAGTACCGTGACGCCGCGCGCCGGCACGGTGGCGCGGAAGGCAACGACCTTGCCGTCCACCCACATCTCGGTGCGGATGGTTTCACCGGGATACACCGGCGACGAAAAACGTCCGGCCATGCTTTTGAGTTTCAGCGGATCGTAACCGCACACCGTTTTGACCAGTGCGTGGCCGACCACGCTGAATGTTGCGCGGCCGTGCAGGATCGGCATCTTGAAGCCGGCCTTTGCCGCGTATGCGGGATCGGCGTGCAGCGGGTTGTAATCACCGGACAGCCGGTAGATCAGCGCGGCCTGCGGCAGTGTGGCGAGATCACAGCTCAGTTGCGCCGGAGTTTCGGGAATCTGGTGCGGCGCCGGTGTCGGACCCGAGGGGCCGCCAAAACCGCCGTCGGCACGGCAGAAAGTGGTCGAGGTCAGCGTGCAGATCAGTTCATTGCTCGCCTTGTCGCGCACATCGCAGGCGGTCTGCAGCAACGCGCCTTTATCCTTGCCCTTGTCGAGCACGGCGGTGACGCGGGTCTTGCCGATGATCGCGCCTTCGACCGGCAGCGGCTTGTGGATGACGAAACCCTGTTCACCGTGAACCACGTGGCTGCGCGTGATACCAGTAGCGGTGCCGGCATGCCACGGACCGGGGTAGCCGAGGATGATCGCCATCGTCGGCAGCGCTTTGAGGTTTTCTTCGTAGACGAACTGCAACTGCTTGGCATCCACCGGATCGGCGCCGAGGCCGACCCCCAGCGCGTAGATGATGGTGTCGCGTTTGGTCAGCGTTTGTTCAACTTGTGGAATATTCCAGTTGAGGAGTTTTTGGTAGTCGATGGCCATGGTGGTGTTCCGCTGCGGTGCAATCCGCGTCTGCTGCGCGGGTTGCCGCATGAAGTATGGTGGATGCGTATTTTTGTGTGATCTATACTAGCATGGTGAATCGCGTCCTTAAAACGGGACCGCATTGTGTGTTCCTGTGATTTGCGCTGGAGGAGAGCATGCGGTGTTGAAAAAACTGAGCGCCACACAAATCCGCGACTTTCGCGCCAACGGCTACCTGTATCCGCTGGACGGACTGAGTGCCGGCGAGGTCGCGCGATACCGCGAGGATCTGCGCAAAACCGAAGCCCACCTCGGCGGTTCGCTAATGGCCATCGACAAAAAATTCCGTGGCAACCTGCATTTCATGTGCCGCTGGGTTGATGAACTGGCGCGCACACCGGCAATCCTTGATGCCGTCGAGGACCTGCTCGGTCCGGACATCCTGCTCTACACCAGTCGTTTTTTCATCAAGGAACCGCAGAGCGAAGGCATCGCCGCCTGGCACCAGGACTCGACCTATTTCGGCCTGCGCCCGCACGACCATGTCACGGCCTGGGTGGCGTTGTGCAATGTCACGACGGAAACCGGCCCGGTGGAATTCGCGGTCGGCAGCCATATCCGCGGCCAGTTGCAGCAGAAAAGCGGACTGATCAAGAACAGCGTCAATACCGCGGGGCAGATCATCGTCGAATGGTTCGACCAGTCCGAGATCGACCGCGCGATCCTCAAGCCGGGGCAGTTTTCGTTTCACCATACCTGTGTGGTGCACCAGTCGCAGCCCAACCGTTCGGATGAGCGGCGCATCGGCATTGCCTTGAGTTATATCCCGACGCGCACGCGCTACATCGGCAAGCAGCGCATGCCGGCCTGCCTGCTGCGCGGACGCGACGAACACGGCCACTTCGACCTGCAACCGCGGCCGCAGGTCGATTTCGGTGAAATCGAAATGCAACGCCACGACACCACGTTCAGGGCCTACATCGAATCGTTTTATGAGCAGCTGGGCGAAGCGGAGAAGGATCTGCCGAAAGACGCCGCAGCGGGTATGGTCTACTGATTCTGCATCGCCTGTTCCGCGATGAGGTTTGCCGCAGTATGTCATGCAAACCTAAAATCAGCTGCTCAGGCGCTGCCATCGAGCAGCGAAAAACAACGAGGAGGAATCATGCATCAATCATTCATTCATGCCGCAGTACTGGCGGCGTTCGCGGCAGCCTGCGCGCCTGCCATGGCGCAGGGCAGTGCAGTAGCGAAGTATCCCGATAAATCATTGCGGCTGATCGTGCCGTTCCCGCCGGGCGGCGGCAACGACATCCTCGCGCGCACACTGGGACAGCGGCTGGCGGAGGTGGTGTCGCAGCAGGTGGTGGTTGACAACCGCGGCGGCGCCGGCGGCGCACTGGGTGCGACCATCGCGGCGCAGGCCAATCCCGACGGCTACACGCTGTTCCTCGGCAGCGTCGGCAACCTCGCGCAGAACCCGGCGCTCAAATCGAACCTGCCCTACGATCCGGTGCGCGATTTCGCGCCGGTGTCTCTGGTTGCGGTGTCTTCCTTCATGCTGGCGGTGTACCCGGGTGTTGCGGCGAAATCAGTACAGGATCTGATCGCGCTGGCAAAGGCGAGCCCGGGCAAACTCAATTATGCGTCGGGGGGCGCCGGTTCGTCACTGCACATGGCCGGGGAATTGTTCAAATACGCCACCAGCACTGACATGCTGCATGTGCCGTATAAAGGCAGCGGGCCGGCAATGGTTGATCTGGTCAGCGGCCGCGTGCAACTGATTTTCAGCACAATGCCGCCGGTATTGCCGCAGGTGAAAAGCGGCAAGCTGCGCGCGCTGGGCGTGACCACGATCAAACGCGCCGCCGCCGCTCCGGACGTGCCGACCATCGCCGAGTCCGGCGTCAAAGGTTTCAATGTATCGAACTGGCAGGGCGTGCTGGCGCCGGCAAAAACTCCGGCACCCATCGTGCGCAAGCTCAATCAGGATATCCTCAAGTCCTTGGCGCTGCCGGGCATGACCGAGGCGCTCGCGCAGCAGGGCCTGGAGCCGGCGGGCGGCAAGCCGGAAGAATTCGGTGCACTGATCAAATCCGAAATCGCCAAGTACACCCAGGTCGTCAAGGCGGCCCGCATCACTGTCGATTAAGTTACCGTCGATTGATGCGGACGGGTTGCGGCTTTAAGCTGCCGCCGCAGCATTCCCGCCGTCGATCCCCGCTGCGTTTCACCGGAGTCCGTTCATGCGCCATTTCATCCAAGCACTGACTGTTGTTGTTTTTTCGGGCGTTGCTGCCGTTGCCGGTGCGCAGGCCTATCCTTCAAAAGCCCTACGCCTGATCGTGCCGTTTCCACCGGGCGCCGGTGTCGATATCGTCACCCGCGCAGTGAGCGGCAGGCTCGGCGAGGCGCTGGGCCAGCAACTGATCGTCGATAATCGTGCCGGTGCCGGCGGGATCGTCGGCGCCGAAGTCGCAGCCAAAGCGCCCCCCGATGGTTACACCCTGTTCATGGCCACTGCCGGGATACTCACGGTTATTCCGCACTTGAACAGCAAGGCGCCGTATTCGGTAGAGCGCGATTTCATGCCGGTGTCGCTGGTGGCCAGCGTACCGAGCATGCTGGTGGTGCATCCGTCGATGCCGGTGAAATCGGTCAAAGACCTGATTGCGCTGGCGCGGGCCAAACCCGGTGCGATCAACTACGCATCGACCGGTAACGGCACCTTGCCGCATCTGGCCGCAGAATTTTTCAAGACCCAGGCAAAAATCGATATGGTGCACGTGCCGTATAAAGGCAGTGCACCGGCGACCACCGACCTGCTGGGCGGCAATGTCGAGGTTTTTTTTGGCAACGTGCTGTCGGTGATCGGGCAGGTCCGGGATCGCCGCCTGCGTGCGCTGGCCGTGACCAGCCTGCAGCGCCAGACCGTGGCGCCGGAAGTGCCGACCCTGGCCGAGTCGGGTTTTCCCGGATTTGAAGCGGGCACCTGGTTTGGCCTGCTGGTGCCGACCGGTACGCCGCGTGACATCGTTGCCCGGCTGCACACCGACATTGCCAAAGTGACGCGCCTGCCCGATGTGCAGAAGCAACTGGAAGGACAGGGTGCCACCACCATCGGCAACACGCCGGAGCAGTTTGCCGCCTACATCAAGTCGGAATCCGCCAAATGGGCGAAAGTGCTCAAGGTTTCCGGTGTTAAAGCTGACTGATCGGGCATGGCCGAAGAAAAAACTGTGACAGTCACCCGTACGCTGGCCCGTTACATCGTTCAGTCGCGGTATGAAGACATACCTGCACCGGTGCGCCATGAGGCGGCGCGCGCATTGCTCAACTGGTGCGGCTGTGCCATCGGTGCATCGCGACATGAAACCGTTGAAAACGCGCTGGCCGCCGTGATGCCGTTCGCCGGACAGGCACAGGCGCAGATTCTCGGTCGCAGCGAGCGCACCGATATCCTGCATGCCGCGCTGATCAACGGCATCAGTTCGCATGTTTTCGATTTTGACGACACGCATGCACGGGCCGTACATCCCAGCGCGCCGGTATATCCCGCGCTGCTGGCGCTGGCCGAATGGAAAGGCATCAGCGGCGCCGACCTGATCCATGCTTTTGTCGTCGGTGTCGAGACGGAAATCCGTGTCGGGCTTTCGGTGTTTCCCGAGCATTACATGATCGGCTGGCATATCACCGGCACGGCCGGGGTGTTCGGCGCGGCGGCGGCGGCGGGCAAACTCCTCGGACTCAATGAACAGCAGATGGCGTGGGCGCTGGGCATCGCCGCGACCCAGTCTTCGGGCTTGCGCGAAATGTTCGGCTCGATGTGCAAAAGTCTGCATCCGGGGCGCGCTGCACAGAATGGCCTTGCCGCCGCACTGCTGGCGTCAAAAAATTTCACCAGTTCGGAGCAGGGTATCGAGGCCAAACGCGGTTTCGGCAATGTGATGTCGAGCAGATTCGATCCCTCGGTGATCACCGCCGAGTGGGGTAAACGTTACGAGTTGTCGTCGAACATGTACAAGCCTTTCGCCTGCGGCCTGGTGGTGCAGGGCACGATCGACGGCTGTATTCAGTTGCGCAATGAATATCAACTGACGCCGGAGATGATCGAGGCTGTGAACCTCAAGGTCAGTCCAATCGTATTCGAGCTGACCGCCAAGGAAAATCCGCAGACGGGGCTCGAAGGCAAGTTCAGCGTGTTCCATGCCGCTGCAGTGGCGCTGCGCTTCGGCAAGGCCGGTGAGGCGCAGTTCAGCGACGAGAGTGTGCTCAATCCGGTGACGGTGGCGCTGCGCCGCAAGGTTCGCATCGAACAGGATGCCAGTATCGGCCGCGTGCAGTCGCGTATTGCCATCAAGCTCAAAGATGGCCGCACGCTGGAGCGTTATGTCGAACATGCGCTGGGTACGCTGGAGCGGCCGATGAGTGATGCCGACCTCGAAGCGAAATTCCGCAGTCTGGCGGAAGGCATCCTGACCGACAGTCAGGGCGATGAGGTGATTCGATTGTGCTGGGGGGTGGAAAAGCTGGGCGACGCAGGCGTGATTGCGCGCGCCGCAACTTCATCATGTCCATGAAAATAACTTTGCTTGGCACCGGCAGTCCACTGCCTTCGCTGAAACGCGCTTCATCCAGTTATCTGATCGAGATCGGCAGTGATGTGGTGCTGATCGACCACGGCCCCGGTGCTTTCCAGCGCTTGATGGAGGCTGGCAAACGCGCAACCGATGTGACGCATGTTTTTCTGAGCCATCTGCATTTCGATCACTGTGCTGACCTGATCCGGCTGTTTCATCACCGCTGGGATGCCAGCGGTGACCGCACTCCACCGATGCGCATTTATGGTCCGGTCGGCACCCAGGAATTCATTGACCGGGTGTTCGGATCCGGGGGGGCATTCCATCGTGATCTGGCGTCGCGCACCCGTCATCCGCTGAGCATCGGGGCTTATCGTGAGCGGGGCGGTACGCCGCCGCGGCCGTGGCCTGATACCCGGGTGACTGAGTTGAGCGGAATCGGCACCGTTGAATTTGACGGCTGGCGCATGCTGCGCTGCGAAGTGCCGCATTTTCAACCGTACCTCGAAAGTTTTGCCTATCGTATCGAAGCCGCAGGCAAGTCCTTCGTCTATACCAGCGATGTCAACCTTGCTCTGGAGGACGGTGCGCCGGAAGCGCTGCGGGATCTCGCCAGGGGAGCCGATCTGCTGGTGCATTATCTGAATGCTTTTGCATTCGAAGACAAGGCGCCGGGCGGGCTTGCGGGGCCGCGTTTTGTCGGGCGACTGGCGCAGGAATCTGCGATAGGCATGCTGGTCACGACACACCACGGGCCGTGGATCGATACACCGGAAGTGCGCGAGCGCGTGCTGGCCGAGCTCGGCGAAATTTACAAGGGACAGGTGGTCTGGGGCGAAGACCTGAAATCGTTCACACTGTAAATCCTCAACGGGTTTACGCAGCGGATTTCAATGCCCGGCATCGCCCTGCCACAACATTTCATAACCGAGTTCCTTGCTGTCAGTGCACAACTCCGCCAGTGCCGCGAACTTGGATTTGAACGCCGCGTCGGCATGGGATTTTTCATGCTCCTCAAACGACCGCCAGTAGGTCACGATCGCGACATGGTCATCAACGATGCCCGCGGTGTTCAGTGAACCTTCATCCGACACGAATCCCGAAAAGCGGAACACCTGCCCGGCGATGAAGCCGCCCTTGTCGCCGCCGTAGGTGGCTTTGACAACATTGCACATCTCGCCCAGCGCGAGTTCGACATCGTCAAAGTTGAAGCCGGGTTTGAGCTTGACGGTGTTGAACAGCATCCTGGCGCCAAAGGGGATTGAGACGGCGTCGAACATGGCGGACTCCTGCTGAGCGTGGTGGACAGGGCATTCTACCGTCAGCGTTCATCGTCTGCAGCGTTCAGTTCCGGCGTGCGCGCCGCCAGTCCCACGGCGCAGTCGGATCTGTATCGGTCCACAGCCCGGCTTGGCGGCTGCGGGCATCGGCTTCAGCCTGGCGGTAATCCCGGCGGTCGTCACGGCTCTGGTCGCGTTCATAGGCGCGGTAATGCCAGGCGAGGCCGTCGCCGATCAGCGCGAGTCCTACATCCAGCGTGGGCTTGCAGATGCTGCAGTCGATCGGTGCCACCCACACCACGCCGATGAGGCGCCGGTAGCGGTCGGTCTTCGTCCAGTCCACGGTGACGCGTTTGTTTTTGGCGAGGCTGACCAGTTCTGCGGTGGCGCGTTTTCCAAAAGGTTGACCACGTTCCGGCGCGTCGATACCGGCGAGGCGCACCTTGTGTTGCCGGTGCTGGTCGTCGAGCACGGTCAGCGTGTCGCCGTCGGCGACATGTACCACAAGGCCTTCAAGTGCTGTGGCAGTTGCCGGCAGCGCCTGCCACAGCAGCAGCAGCGCGAGGCCGCACAGCATGCGGCGCATGCTGTGCCCTGCAGAAACAGGCACTACACCGACTTTTGCAGCATCACGATGCGGTTGCTGTTGGTGCCGCGTTCATTGTTGCCGATGCCCCAGATGTTCGAGGTCTTGGTGAATTTCTGGGTGTTGATCAGGATGGCTTCACAGCGGAATCCGGCGATGACACCCAGCGGCAGCACGGCTTCATCCAGATTGACCGAACCGCGCTGCACTTCGCCGACTTCGAAGGCGACCCAGCCGCGGGGCCGGGTGATGCGGTAGAGCTCGTCCAGCACCTGCTGCATCACCGCCGACCAGTCGTTGATGCTGGTGGCCATGGTGATGCCGGCGCCGATTTCCTCGGCATCAAGGTCGTTAAACCAGCAGCGCAGCCAGTTGTCCTTGGCGTACTGCACCACGTTCAGGAACGGCGGCGAGGTCACGGTCAGTTGCACGCTGTCATTGGCGATGGTGGGGGTCTGCGTGGCCGAGGTGCAGTAAAACTGCGCTCTCGCCGCAGCCTGCTGCAGGCGCCAGCGTGCGGCGGCATTGATGTCGCTTTGCAACTGCATGGATTTTCGCAGGATCAGCTCGCGCACGTTGCGATACTCGGGCACCTTGCCGGTTTTTTCATTGATCTTGACCTGGCTTTCCGGTGATACCGCCTGGTTGGGCGGCAGCGTGTAAGCGGAGAAAAATCCGGGTGAATGACCGGTCAGCCGGTTGGTCGCGACCATGCGGATCCAGCGGTCGGCGTCGTCTTCCATGCAGCTCGCGCGCCGTTCGGCGAGGTAGGCGCGCAGGTTCAGCAGTTCGCGTTCGGTATCCGGGTGATAGAACATCGACAGGTCAATGTCGTTTTTTTGCTTTACCGACAGTTTGATCGCGCGCAGGCGCACGTCGATGGCGGCGATCAATGGCACCTGCAGCCGCGGCCGGGTCAGGATCGCGGACAGCGGATTGACGTCGTTGGCGATGACATTGCGGTCCATCAGA
This sequence comes from Burkholderiales bacterium, assembly GCA_038316355.1. Lineage (GTDB taxonomy): Bacteria > Pseudomonadota > Gammaproteobacteria > Burkholderiales > SG8-41. The sequence continues at coordinate 12,655 of JBBQAO010000053.1, read as the reverse complement.
GCGGCTTCGATGGCGGTGGTGCCGCGTCCGCTGAACGGATCGTAAATGAAGTCGCCGGGTTTGCTCAGGCGGTCGATGAAATAAGCGGGCAGTTGCGGCTTGAAGCAGCCGCGGTACGACACTTCATGCAGTGGATTGGCCTGACGTTGCTTGCTGGTCCAGAACTCCTGTTCGTAGACGGGCACGCCGTTGATGCGGCGCGGGGGCTGGCTGGTGCGGGCACGTTTATCCGGCGAACTGACTGCCAGATCGTAGGCGGTGACAGATGCAACAGCGGCCATGTTGGACTCCCTCTGCGAGTGAATTGCAGCGGAGAGTACGCCTCTGTCACAAAAAGTACAAGGGCCGTACGAAAACTTTTGTGCGTTTCTCCACCGTCGGTAGCGGAATGTACGCCGATGCCAGGAAAAGTACAAGACCTGTAGAAGAATCTGCTAGTAAAGTGCCCGTCATACTGGCGAAAGCCGGTATCCAGCGCACGCATATTCCTGGATTCCGGCGTACGCCGGGATGACGAATTCAGGCAGTGGTGGTGGGTGTTGACAACAAATCATCCACCGCCTCGATCCAGTGCCGCACCGGCAATGCTGTTGCCGATTGCAGATGGGTCTGGCAGCCGATATTGGCGGTGAGGATCTGCGCCGGCGTCGATGCAGTGAGCGCCTTGATCTTGTTGTTCTTCAGTTGCGCGGAGATTTCCGGTTGCAGGATGGAGTAGGTGCCGGCCGAACCGCAGCACAGATGGGCATCGGCAACGGGTGCGAGATCGAAACCGAGTTCCGCCAGCAGTGCTTCGGTGCGGCCCTTGAGTTTCAGCCCGTGCTGCAGGGAGCAGGGTGGGTGGAAGACAAATTTTCCGCTCGGGAGATTGTTATTAAGTAATTGTTTTAATTGAGTTTTCTGTTTTTCGATGACGGTGCCCAGATCGCAGGCGAGTACTGAAATACGTTTCGCGCGTTCGGCATAGGCGGGGTCGTGCGCGAGCAGGTGGCCATAGTCGGTGATCATCACGCCGCAACCGCTGGCGGTGAAGATCAGTGCCTTCGCACCCTGTTCGACATATGGCCACCAGGCGTCGATGTTGTGACGCATCGCATCGAGTGCGCGGTCCTGTTCATCGAGATGGAAGGCCACCGCTCCGCAGCAGCGGGCATTGGGCGCGCGTACCAGTGAAATGCCGAGTTTGTCGAGCACGCGTGCCGCTGCGGCATTGGTCGCCGGTGACAGCGCGGGTTGCACGCAGCCTTCGAGCACCAGCATGCGTCGTGCATGGCCGCCGACAGGCCACGGGCGGGCACGCGCCGGCTGCCCGGGAACCACATCGTCGAGCACCTTGGGCAGCAGGTTGCGCGCGATGCGGCCGATGGCCAGCAGCGGATTGAACAGCGCGGGGCGCGGTATGACTGCGGCAAGCGCCCGGCGCTGCATTTTTTCCATGCCGCTGCGCGGTACCTGTTTGGCGACGATGGCGCGGCCGATGTCGAGCAGCCGGCTGTAGTGCACCCCTGACGGGCAGGTGGTTTCGCAGGCGCGGCAGGTCAGGCAGCGGTCGAGGTGTAACCGGGTTTTTGCGGTGGCGGCTTCGCCCTCCAGTACCTGCTTGATCAGGTATATGCGGCCGCGCGGTCCGTCGAGTTCATCGCCGAGCAACTGGTAGGTCGGACAGGTTGCCGTGCAGAAACCGCAATGCACGCATTTGCGCAGGATCGCCCCGGCTTCCTGGCCCTGCGGCGTGTCTTTGATGAAATCGGCTAGTTTTGTCTGCATTTTAGGATGGTGACCAGGTAACTCGTGATTAAGTGATTAGGTCCCCGCGCAACGCGCCAATTGCTAAATCACCTAATCACATAATCATCAGGTTTTAAAATTCCCGATAAATTCGGCCGGGATTGAGAATGCCTGCAGGATCCATTGCCTGTTTGACGCGTTTATGGAGCTGCATCATCGCCTCCGGCAGCGGCTGGAAGGCGCCGATTTCCGATTGGCCGCGACGGAACAGCGTGGCATGGCCGTCGGCCTTGCGCGCGGCTTCGCGCACGGCTATCGCATCGTCGTCGGATTTCAGCCAGCGCAGCGCGCCGTTCCATTCCACAAGCTGCGGGCCGGTCAGATTGAATTCCGCTGCCGTCGGTTGCAGTGAAATCCGCCAGATCGGCCGGGCGCCGCCAAAAAACACGTCGCGGTGGTCGCGTACATTGCGCCAGAATTCCGTGGCATTAACGACTTCTTCGCCGCCGATTTTCTGTGCTGCGACCTTGACCGCGGATGCCGCGCCGGCTAATCGCACATAGAGTCGCTTCTCGACATGGCAGGTGCCGGTAATGGGCAGTGGCTGGCCGGCCCAGGCATTCATCGCTGCGATGGCATCAACGCGCGAGTGTTCGCGGCACAGCGTCAGCTCGGCGGGCGGCAACGGCAATGTTTTCAGTGACACTTCAAGGATCACGCCCAGCGTACCCAGCGAACCGGTCACAAGCCGCGACACGTCGTAACCGGCGACGTTTTTCATCACCTGGCCACCGAAGGCGAGGTCGGTGCCGCGACCGTCAAGGAGGCGCACACCGAGCACGAAGTCGCGCGCTGATCCGGAATAGGCGCGGCGCGGACCTGACAATCCGGCCGCGATGCAGCCGCCCAGCGTGGCGCCGCCGCCGAAATGCGGCGGTTCAAAACCGAGCATCTGGCCGTGCCCGCTCATCGCTGCTTCAATCTCCACCAGCGGCGTGCCGGCGCGCGCGGTGATCACCAGTTCCGTCGGTTCGTAGCTGACAATGCCACGGTAGGCCGTGACATCAACATCGTCACCGGAAGTGGCATTGCCGTAAAACGCCTTGCTGCCGCCGCCGCGGATGCGCAGCGGGCGTTTCGCCTCGGCTGCGGCGCGGATGGTGTCGGAAAGTTGTTGAACAAGAGCTTGCATTCAGGTTGCAGAGATCACGGAGAACAAGGGGAATTCGCCTGCGACAGGATTCCCGATGGTTTTTCTCTGTGATCTGTGTGTCCTCTGTGGCTGGTTTTAAGAATTATCAGAATCTTGGCAGTTCCGGGAATTTTTCCGCGCCGGCATGCACATGCATGCGCCCGAATTCGGCACAGCGGTGCAGCGTCGGCACCGCCTTGCCGGGATTGAGCAGCCCGTGTTCGTCGAAGGCGTGTTTCAGCGCATGGAAGGTTTCCAGCTCTGCGGATTTGAACTGCATGCACATGGAGTCGATTTTTTCGACACCGACGCCGTGTTCTCCGGTGATGGTGCCGCCGACATCGATGCACAGCTTGAGGATTTCGGCGCCGAAGTTCTCGGCGCGCTGCAACTGGCCGGCGTCATTGGCGTCATAGAGGATCAGCGGATGCAAATTACCGTCGCCAGCGTGGAACACGTTGGCACAGCGCAGATCGTATTTCTTTTCCATCGCCGCGATGCCGCGCAGCACTTCGGCGAGGCGTTTCCTCGGAATGGTGCCGTCCATGCAGTAATAGTCGGGCGACAGGCGGCCCACTGCCGGAAATGCCGCCTTGCGGCCGGCCCACAGTCTCAGCCGTTCGGCCTCACTCTGCGAGCTGCGCACGATGTGCGCGCCGCTTTGGGTCATGATGTCTTCGATGCGGCGGATTTCGTCGGCGACTTCTTCATGTGTACCGTCCGACTCGACGAGCAGGATGCCGGCGGCATCGGTCGGGTAGCCGGCATTGACAAAAGGTTCGACGGCCAGTGTCGCTGCCTGGTCCATCATTTCCATGCCGGCGGGGATGATACCGGCGGCGATCACATTGGCCACGGCCTGGCCGGCGGCACTGACATCGTCAAAGGCGGCGAGCACCACCTGCGCCGATTCCGGGCGCGGCAGCAGCTTTACGGTGATTTCAGTGACCACGCCGAGCAGGCCTTCGGAGCCGGTCATCAGGGCCATCAGGTCGTAACCTGCGGCATCGAGTCCGCCGCCGCCCAGTTCGATGATTTCACCTTTAATGGTGGCGACACGCAGTTTCAGGATGTTGTGCACCGTCAGGCCGTATTTCAGGCAGTGCACGCCGCCGGAATTTTCGGCGACGTTGCCGCCGATGGAGCAGGCGATCTGGCTCGACGGATCCGGCGCGTAGTACAGGCCCAGCGGCGCTGCGGCTTCGGAGATCGCCAGATTACGCACGCCGGGTTGCACGCGGGCGGTACGCGCCAGCGGATCGATGGCGAGAATTTTCATCAGCTTTGACAGTGACAGCAGTACGCCGTTACCCATCGGCAGGGCGCCGCCGGATAGTCCCGTGCCGGCGCCGCGTGCGACCACCGGTACCCGTAGCGCGTGACAGGCTTCGAGGATGGCGCAAACCTGCTCCTCGTTGTCGGGCAGCGCCACCACCATCGGCACCTGGCGGTACGCCGACAGCCCGTCGCATTCGTACGGCGTCACGTCTTCGCGCTCGAACAGCACACTGTGTTCCGGCATGAACGCGCGCAGCGCAGCGCACGTCGCACGCTGGCGTTCGTAGTCGATGGGAATGGTGTGTGCAGGAGCGTTCATGGAAGCATTCTATATAGCACGGCGTTGGCTTAGCGGGGAAAACCCGGGAAATTTGTGCGAAACTCGGGGGTGCACAGCCGGTTCCGCATCGACGGTGCTGCCCGATGCCGCGATGCGGCAGAAAACCGCCTCCGGGCCCGGGAGCTGACAATTTGATGAATTGCTTATTGTTTTGAGAGAGACCTGAATATGACTGCAACAACCCAACGCCGTGGCCCCCTGTCCCGATTTCGCGTGATCGACCTGACCCGTGTGCGCTCCGGCCCGACCGCCGTGCGCCAACTGGCCGATTGGGGTGCCGACGTGATCAAAATTGAAACGCCGCCGGGACTTAACCTGTCCGACGGCTGGGGCGGCAAACGCACCGGTGCGGACTTCCAGAATCTGCACCGCAACAAGCGCGGTTTCACACTGAACCTGAAAGACCCGGACGGCCTGAAGATTTTCAAGCAACTGGTCGAACGTTCCGACGTGGTTGCCGAGAACTACCGGCCCGACGTCAAATTCCGCCTCGGCATCGATTACGAGTCGCTGAAAAAGGTCAACAAGAAGATCATCCTCGCCAGCATTTCCGGTTTCGGCCAGACCGGCCCTTACGCCAAGCGCCCGGGTTTCGATCAGGTCACGCAGGGCATGGGCGGACTGATGGCGATTACCGGTGAGCCGGGCCGCGGCCCGATGCGCGCCGGCAGCGCGATTTCCGATTCTGCCGCTGGCCTGTATTGCGCGCTGGGCATCATGACTGCGCTGCTCGAACGCGAGGAATCCGGCGAAGGCCAGTGGATCGAGGTGTCGCTGCTCAACGCGATGATCGCGATGCTTGATTTCCAGGCTGCACGCTGGACCGTCGACCATGAAGTGCCGGAGCAGGCGGGCAACAACCATCCGACCTCGATCCCGACCGGCGTGTTCCAGACGGCGGACGGCTACATGAACATCGCCGCCGGCGACAATGAAATGTTCTCGCGGCTGTGCAAGGCGCTGGGCGCTGACGGGCTCAACGAAAAACCCGAGTACAAGGATCGTGCCGCGCGCTCCAAAAACCGCGATGCGCTGAACAAGGAACTGCAGGCGCTGATGATGCAGAAGGACAAGGCTCACTGGACCGCGCGTTTCGAGGAATGTGGCGTGGCTGGTGGTCCGATCTACAAAATGGATGAGGTGTTTGCCGACCCGCAAGTCATCCATAACCAGATGGCGGCCCCGGTCACCATCCCCGGCGTGGGTGATGTCGCGCTGATCAACCAGCCGTTCCGTCTGTCACGCACGCCGCATGAGATTCGCAGTGTGACGCCGGAGTGCGGCCAGCACACCGACGAAATCCTGCGCGAGCTTGGTTACCAGGACGGCGATATCGCCGACCTGCACAAGAGGAATGTGGTTTAAATCTTCCCGTGACTGGATGCCGCCGTTCATGATTCGATGCTTCGTCAATGCTCGGCATCACCACGAACGGTTTTTTCGCTACGACGTTCGAAAAATGACCGTTCGCCCTGAGCCTGTCGAAGGGTGAGCTGTCAGCGACAGGAAAACCTGTGATTCGTATCGTTAACGATGACGCTGCGCCGGGCGCACCGGTCTACACCACGGTGATTCCGGTGCGCTGGGGCGACATGGACGCCGACGGACATGTCAACAACACCGGTTTTTTTCGCTTCATGGAAGAAACGCGGATGCGCTGGATTTCCGGCATGGGCCTGCCCACCGTGCCGCCGCATCCGGTGATTGTCCTGCTCAACGCCGCCTGCCATTACCTGCGACCGCTGGATTATCCGGCGAGCGTCGAAGTCGCGTTGTCAGTGGGCCGGGTCGGGCGCAGCAGCGCGCAGACCCATTACACGCTGCGCCATATCGAGGCCGGCATGGTATGTGCCGAAGGTTATGCCACGCTGGTGTGGTTCGACCCGCAGCAGCAGAAGGCGGTGCCGTTGCCGGAGCAGATCCGGGCGGCTTGCGGAGCAGTGGCATGAGCACGGCGCTGTCGCCGGAACTGCAGGCGCTGTTCCGCCTTTTCGGCAAGGCTTTCAACGCCTGTGACATCGACGGCATCCTCACCTGCGTGACGCCGGATTTTCGCTGGATCATGGCGCGCGGCCCCGCCGCCCCGTATGGTCGCATCGTCGAGGGTCGTGACGCGCTGCGCGCAGCCCTGGGCGAGCGCGGGCTGGAACTGGCCGGGGTGCGCTTCTCCGACGCGCAGGTGTTTGCCTCCGGCGAATTCGTCGTCGGCACTTTCCGCATGACCGCCACGCGGCGCGCCGACAACGCCGTTGTCGATCTCCGCGGCTGCGACATCTACGCCGTGCGCGACGGACTGATAGCTTCCAAGGACAGTTACTGGAAGCAGGTTACGCCGGAGGGCTGATGGTGCTGCACTGCTTGTGCGTGGCCGTACTGCTGGTCGTGATGGTGGTGATGCCCGGTACTGCGCAGGCCGCGCAGTCGCAAGGAAAAGAAGCACGCGATATGGCGCTGGTGGGTTTCCATAACCTGCAGGGTCGCGGTGCCTATCAACCGGTGATCCATGCGCAGAACGGCCGCTGGATCGCCTACGTCGGCCATCATGGCGGCAGCGCAGTCAATCCGCTGACCCGGGCCCGTGAAGACAACGGCACCTCGCTGATCGACGTCACCGATCCGGCGAAGCCGGCGTTGATCCATCACATCCCCGGACCGCCCGGCGGCGAAGCACAGATGGTGCGCGTGTGCAGTGGCCGTGATCTGCCGCGCGCCGCGCGCGACCGCACCTACCTGCTGCGTAGTCTCGGCCACTCGGCGCATGAGTTATGGGATGTCACCTTGCCCGGACCGCCGCAGCGCATTGCCGTGGTGGCCGATGGACTGCGCGGCACTCACAAGAACTGGTGGGAATGCGACACCGGGATCGCATACCTGGTCTCGGGCGTGCCGGGCTGGCGCACCTGGCGGATGACGCAGATTTACGATCTGTCGGACCCGGAACAGCCGGTGCATATCCGCGATTACGGCCTGCCGGGGCAGGAGCCGGGGGGCAGCAGCAGCGTGCTCACGGGACTGCATGGTCCGATTTCCACCGGACCTGCCGGCAATCGCGTCTATTTTGGCCATGGCACTTCCAGCGCGGGCATCCTGCAGATCGTTGATCGCGACAAACTGCTCAAGGGGCCGCGTGCGCCGGTGCGCGCCAACCTGCTGCAGCCGCAGGCCGGCCGTTACGACCTTGATGCCGATTACGGTGCGCACACGGCGTTTCCACTCATTGGCATGGACATTATTGCCGCCGACGGTCGCCGGACGAAAAAGGATTTTGTCGCCGTGACCAACGAAGCGCTGGCCGAAGGCTGCGGCGGCGCGCAACAGAAGGTGTGGTTCATCGATGTCACCGAAGAATCGAAACCGGAGGTGGCTTCGACCTGGGCTTTCGATCCGAAACCCGGCAATTTCTGTGCGCGCCCTGGCCGCGTCGGCGCGCATTCCTCGCACGAGAATTTCACGTCAATCTACTATCGCCGCATCCTGTTCATCGCCCATTTCAACGCTGGCGTGCGCGCGCTGGACATCCGCGATCCGTACCGGCCACGCGAGATCGCTTATTACGTGCCGGCCAGCGGCGGGCGTACGGTGGCGACGAACAATGTCGAAGTGGACGACCGCGGCTACATCTATATCGTTGATCGCCACGGTCTGGGCATGCACATCCTGCAGCTCACCGGCGCCGCCCGGTTGAGCGCGAACTTCGGCAAGGATTGGAGTCCGAGTGCGCAGAGGTCGAGTTTTTTGCCTTTCACCGGCGAACACCAGAAATAGGCGCCGGTCAGCGGCCGGGTGAAACGGCGCAGCGCACGACATAGGCCTCGGGATCGAAACTCTCCTGCGTGGTGCGCTTGATGTGTGCGGACCCCGGCGCGCTGTCGAGATCCTCGTTGTCGGAGCGGCAGCACGGGCTGGAGAATTGCGGGTTGCGGTGTGGTCATGTCGCGCTCAGTCATGCAATGGGGGCGCAGGGATTATCACGCTGATCCGGCATGAGCGAAAATCCCCTGCCCCGGTTTTGACCATCGCGCCGGCTTCGCGCAGAATCACTGCGCATTCCCCGTATTCCCCGTATTTCCCGCATTGGTCGCCCCGTTTTCATCACCCTGGCAGGAGCCATCATGTCCCGCATCATTCATCGCAGCCTTGCACACGACTACCCGCAGGCCGTCGCCGGCGACGGCCCGTACCTGATCGACAGCGCGGGCAGGCGCTACATCGACGCTTCCAGCGGCGCCGCAGTGTCGTGCCTGGGACACAGCGACCGCGAGGTCATCAGCGCCATCAAGGCCCAGCTCGACCGGCTGCCGTACGCGCACACCTCGTTTTTCACGACTGAACCAGCCGAGGCGCTGGCCGAAGACCTGGTCGCACATGCCCCCGCGGGCCTCAACCATGCCTATTTCTGCTCCGGCGGATCTGAAGCCGTGGAAGCGGCGATCAAGTTTGCCCGCCAGTACGCCGTCGAATCCGGGCAGGGCAGCCGTGAGTTCCTGATTTCACGCCGCCAGAGTTATCACGGCAGTACGCTGGGCGCGCTGGCTGCGGGTGGACGGGAATCGAATCGCCGCGGTTTCGAACCGCTGCTGGCGCCGGTGCGCCATGTCTCGCCCTGTTACGAATACCGCGATCGCCGGCCGGACGAAACACAGGAGGGCTACGCGCAGCGTCTGGCCGCCGAGCTCGAAGCGGAAATCATCAATCTCGGGCCGCAACGCGTGTTTGCATTCATTGCCGAGACGGTGTCTGGCGCGACGCTGGGTGCCGCGCCGCCAGTGCCGGAATACCTGCGCCTGGTGCGCGACCTCTGCGACCGTCACGGCGTACTGCTGATCCTCGACGAAGTGATGTGCGGCATGGGCCGCACCGGCACGCTGTGGGCGTGTGAGCAGGAAGGCGTAGTGCCGGACATTGCCTGCATCGCCAAAGGTCTCGGTGCCGGTTATCAGCCGATCGGCGCGACGCTGTGCTCGGACAAGATCATCGACGCCGTGCGCTCGGGCAGCGGCGCTTTTGCGCATTCCCATACCTACATCGGCCACGCCGCGGCCTGCGCCGGCGCGCTGGCGGTGCAGCACGCGGTGCGCGAGCGCGGCCTGCTCGCCCAGGTGCGGGCGCGCGGCGCGTATTTTGAACAACAACTGCGCGCACGTTTTGCGGAACATCCGCATGTCGGCGACATTCGCGGGCGCGGGTTGTTCTGGGGCGTTGAACTGGTCGAGGGCCGTGCAAACAAGATGTCGTTTGATCCCGTGCTGAAGCTGCACGCGAAACTCAAGGCCGCGGCAATGCAGGAAGGGCTGCTGTGTTATCCGATGGGCGGCGCCGCCGACGGCAAACGCGGCGACCACGTACTGCTGGCGCCGCCGTTCATCGTCACGGAGTCCCATCTGGACGAGATCACGGACAAGCTTGCGCAGGCGATTGATACCGCGATCGCGGGTTAGTCCGGCGGCCGGGCTCCGGCAGTTCCTGCATCAGCGCCGTCAGTTGCCGCCGCGCTTGACCGGGGTCAGAGTGATCAGCAGTTCATCGCGATCCATCTTCAAGTCATGCGTCATGGCGTTGCGCAGGATCAGGACCATGCGCGTGCGACTGTCGCCGGGTATGACATCAACCGATCGCAAATCGCCTTCGCCGACCTCATGGTGCCTGCTGAGGCCGGTTGTAGTGTGCGGGAAATCGAACACGATCCGTGGCGGCATCGCCACCACGAAGTCGACAGGGCGCGCGGTCAGTCTCGTTTTGGTGCGCACCCTGATCTGAATCTCGCTGGACTGCACCGTCACGGCGATGGACTCGATGAGGTTTGGCGCGGGTGCCGGCACCTGCTGCGGCGCTGCAGTCAGCGGTTGTGGAACCGGCCTCTGACGCGGCGGCGGGGTTACGGCCAAGGGCGGAATGACTTCCGGCACGGCGGATGCTGCGACCGGCGGCACTGCAGCGGCGGGTTGCGTTTGCAGGTTGGTCTGTTCCGGTGGCGGGATTACGGTCTCGGCAGAGATGGCCTCCGGCACGGGATCCGCAAGCACAGGCGACGCAGCAGCGGCAGGTTGCGCTTGCGGGTTCTGCAACTGGGTGCGTGCGGCGCGGGCCAGTGTCGCCATGTCCGGGGTTTCGACCGGTTCGGCCGGCGGTGCCACGGCGACGGTGACGGCGGGAACTGCAGCGGCAGGGGCGGCGCGCGGCGGCTGGCCCGTCAGTTGTGCACGCCAATCACGGGCCATCGCCGGGTCCGGCGTCTGGCCCAGGTCGCCCTTTTCGTGGATTTCAGCCATGCGGACGATCGCCGGCTGAAAGCCGCTGCGCGCTGCTGCGCGATAAGCCGCGATCGCTGCGGCGTTATCCTGCGGCACACCGCGGCCCTCGGCGTGCATGCGCCCCAGATTGGCCATTGCCTCGGGAGAGCCGAGCAGCGCCGCCATGGAAAACATCGCGGCCGCCTGCCGGTCATCACGCGGCGTGCCCACGCCATCGGCATACATGATGCCGAGGTAAATCATGGCGCGGACATTGTCGCGTTTCGCTTCTTCCTGGAATTCCCGCAACGCGCCGACGAAATCCCGCCGTTGGTACGCGGCAACGCCGGCTGCGAGGTCGGCGGTGGCTGGCAGCGGCCACCACGCGATCAGCAGTGCGGTGACCGCAGTTGCCAGCGTCCTGGTTTTGTAGGGCATGGGGAACATCCTGACTGCAATGCGCCGGATGCAATCCGGCGGCCTCATGCGGCAATGGTCGAAACAGCTTGCGCTGTGTGGATAGTATCCGGTTTTGGACCGGTGCCTTCAGCCGGGTATCAGGGCTGACTGTCGGACTTGATCGACGGGTAACGCGCCGAGCCGTAACGCACTACCAGCGTTGCCAGCGCCAGCACCAGGATCGCGCCCGGGATTTAGAGGATTTTCACCCCGGGCTGGTGATGCGCCTGGATGTCGGAAATCATCATCCGCGTCAGCGCGGTCATTGCCACATAGATCAGGAAGCGCACCGGCATGTGGTTGGTCTTGAAATAGATGCCGACCATCGCGCCGAGTTCAAGGTAGATGAACAGCAGCAGGATGTCGTCGATGGTGGCGCCGCCTTTGTGCATCATTGCGAAGAACGCAGTGACTGCCGACCACACGATGGCGCCGCCGATCGCGAACAGCGCGAGGTTGTGGAAGCTGTCGACGAGCAGGTTGCCGAAACCGTGGGCGAGTGAGTTGGTGCGCTGGTCTGCGCGTTCGAGCCATTGTTTCATGGTGTTCTCCCGGGACCCTTGTGCTGGCTTGGCTGTGATTACAGGGATATTAGGGCAGGTGGTGGGGGGGTGGTTGTTAATCCGATTGTTTTTATAAGTAATTGTTTTTATTTATAAATAATTTTATTCGGAAGGTGCTTTTCCAGGGCGAACAGCGCTTAAACATTTCCGTTCGCCATGTGTTGGGCCGCAATCAAACACCACCGTTCGCCCTTGGCCGAACAGAAATCAAACTCCCCCCGTGCGCCCTGAGCCTGTCGAAGGGTGAGCGGCTGGCTGCGGGCGTTCTATTTTGGCGCGGATGCCAGCGCCTCAACTTCGCGGTGGCGGCCCGGACTCGAAGTCGCGAAGCGTGGAACGGGTAAGGGTGTCCCTGCTTCGTCGCCCTGCGTTGCTCGCGCGGTCGGGTGGCTGCGCAACTCGCGGGAGGGCTTTACTTCTTTTGGTGTGACGGGCGGGTGTTGCCGGTGATGCGGCTGGCGCTGGCGCGGCTCACACAGTGCGCGCCGACTTCCCCCGGCCGTAGCTGCGCTACCCGGCGGCTCAGAAGGAAGCTTGCCATTGGATCGAACGGATGAGGCGCTTAGCGCCGTAATCCGCCGGATCGCTGTTTCCTTGCGCGACAGCGTCGCGCGTCATTCTTTAACTTCACATCCGGCGGAATGCGCTGCGCTTTTCCGCCCCACGATATTCGTGCTGAAAAAATGCCAGTCAGTGTCCGATAAACGGCATCCAATATCGACGCCTTTCTTTGCGTCTCCCAGTTTCCTTTGCGCCTTTGCGTTATGGCATTTGTCGTTGGTTGAAAAAACATAAACGCAAAGGTCGCAAAGAAAAAGAAAGTCGCAAAGGAACCCGAAACGGCGTTCCTCCCGCTCGGGCTCAT
>JBBQAO010000095.1:0-12697 GCA_038316355.1 Burkholderiales bacterium | reverse complement strand
CCGACAAACTGAACCGGCAGGAGGCCGCGGCAGTGTTCCGACAGACTACAGCCGAACTCGCGCGTCATCCCGGCGAGGCCACGGCACAGATTTTTTCCGGCACCAGCAAGACCGGCGTCAAGGAAGCACAGGCGGTCATTGCACGACGGCTGAAACAATAAAAAGCCCCCGGTTAAGGGGAGTAAACCGGGGGCGAAGAGCCTTAAATAGGTTTAAGGCACCCGCTCAGGGAGGGAAGCGGGAGATGACCGAAGTCATCTGTAACATCAGACGACTATAATTACGATTAGTTCCCACCATCGCGGGCAGCGGAAAACTTCCCGTATTTCCAAGGTGTTAGCCCTATGTCCCCTTTAGGCAAGTATCCCGCAGTGCGCATGCGCCGCATGCGCAGAGACGATTTTTCGCGGCGCCTGATGCGCGAACACCGGCTGACCACAGACGACCTGATTTATCCGGTGTTCATCATCGATGGCAAAAACCGCACAGTCGCTGTGGATTCCATGCCCGGGGTGCAGCGTTACACCATCGACCAGTTGCTGCGCCACGCCGACCACTGCCTCGAGGCCGGGATTCCGGCCATTGCCCTGTTTCCGGCCATCGAGCGTGCGCTGAAAACGGCGGACGGACGCGAAGCCGTCAATCCCAAGGGCCTGGTGCCGCGCGCAGTGGCGGCGCTGAAAAAACGTTTCCCCGATCTGGGCGTGATTACCGATGTGGCGCTGGATCCGTACACCACGCATGGCCAGGACGGCATCATCGATGCCGGCGGCTATGTGCTGAACGATGAAACCGTCGCCGTGCTTGAACGCCAGGCGCTGGTCTGCGCGGCGGCCGGCGTGGATATCGTCGCACCTTCCGACATGATGGACGGGCGCATCGGCGCGATCCGCGCAGCGCTCGACAGCAAACACCACATCCACACCAAGATCATGGCCTACTCGGCAAAATATGCGTCGGGATTCTATGGCCCGTTCCGCGATGCCGTAGGTTCGACAAAAAATCTGGGCAAAGGCGATAAACGCAATTACCAGATGGACCCGGCCAACAGCGACGAAGCCTTATGGGAAGCCGGCCTCGACCTGCAGGAAGGCGCCGACATGGTGATGGTCAAACCGGGCATGCCGTACCTGGACATCGTGCGTCGTTTGAAAGACCAGTACAAGGCACCGACTTATGTCTATCAGGTCAGCGGTGAATACTCGATGCTGAAAGCCGCCGCAGCAAAAGGCTGGTTGGACGAGCAGCAATGCGTGATGGAGTCATTGCTGGCGTTCAAACGCGCGGGGGCCGATGGCGTGCTGACATACTTCGCACTGGACGCGGCGCGCTGGCTGAAAGAAGAACCCAGCTAACGCCCCGCCAGGCCGGTCTCAGAGCAGGGCCTCGACAGCCGGCAATCGCGCCCGCTCGATTACGCGGCCTTCGGCCGCGGCCCGCAAAGACGTCCGCAGATCGCGCATATCGAGCACAGTCAGCTCGATTTCGATGGCTTCAACGGTAATGTTGAACACCGGCAACACCCGCGGTTCATGGCCCGCATGCAGCCGGCTCTGTCCAGCCTTGTAGGAGATGTTGCGGTCGATCAGGAACACCTCGACCGCTTTGGCGCTCTCGGCAAACAACTGCAGACGGATTACGGCATACGGCCCCGCCATACCGGACAACACCGAGCCCGTCAGATGCGGGTCGAAAGCAGCCAGTATGCGCATCGCACGAACCGCCTGTTCCCGCAACGCACGGATCCGCAGATCCTGTTCAGTACTTCGGTAAATATCCTGGTATTCACGCCGCGCCGCGTCGATTTCGTCGTTATTGGGCAAGCGGCACGCGTCGGGGATGCCCAGTTGTTTTGCAGCTTTGCGTTTGGCCAGGCCGTAGTCCTCGATGCCGTCCTGCACCATCAACCGGGCGGCATGCACGGCAATTGCGTTGCGTGTGTCATCGCGGCCCCGCTCTCTGCCCATTCCGCGCTCCTAAAACAACTGATTTCTGGCGTCGTCCGGAAATTTTTCCGCGCCTGGCACTTCAGCAGCGTGGTCGGGCGCGGGAAACTCCTGATAAAAATATTCGCTGATGCCGCCGCCACTGGCGCGAACGCCGGTATCCGGATCAATTTGCATCACCATCACACCGGCTGGCGGATTGAACGGTTCTTCCGGCACGTTCTTCAGTGCCACAGCCATGTAATCAATCCAGATCGGCAACGCCGCACTGCCGCCGGTTTCGTTGCGACCCAGAGTTTTCGGCTGGTCAAAACCCACCCATGCCACCGCCACCAACGTCGGCTGGAAACCGCCAAACCAGGCATCGACAAACTCGTTGGTGGTTCCGGTCTTGCCGGCGAGATCGTTACGCTTCAGGCGCATGGCGCGGGTCGCTGTGCCGGCGCGCACCACGTCGCGCATCAGGCTGGTCATGATGAAGGCGTTGCGCGCATCGATGACGCGCTCCGCCGACTCGCCGGCGACCTGTGGCTGGTTGACCATCAGTTTGTTGCCCTTGTCGTCTTCCACGCGTTCGACAAAATAAGGTGTGATGCGATAGCCACCATTGGCAAAAACGGAATAGGCGCCCAGCATCTGCATCGGCGTGACGTTGCCGGCACCCAGCGCCATGGTCAGATAGGGCGGATGCAATTTCGGATCAAAACCGAAACGCGTGATGTAGTCCTGCGCATATTGCGGGCTGATGGCCTGCAGTATGCGCACCGACACCAGGTTTTTTGATTTCGCCAGTGCCGTGCGCAAACGCAGCGGGCCGTCGAACTTGCCATCGTAGTTTTTCGGTTGCCAGGGTTCTGAACCGGTTTGTGCTGCGGTGAAGGTCAGCGGCGCATCATTGATGATTGTGGCCGCAGTAAATCCCTTTTCCAGTGCGGCGGAATAGACAAATGGCTTGAAGCTCGATCCGGGCTGGCGTAAAGCCTGGGTCACGTGATTGAACTGGTTGCGGTTGAAATCAAAACCACCGACCAGCGCCCGGATCGCGCCGGTGCGCGGATCTGCGGCAACGAACGCCGATTCGACCACCGGCAGCTGGACGATCTGCCAGCGGTTTTTTTCGTCGCGCGCAATCCTGATGACCGCGCCGCGGCGGATGCGCTGGTTGGGTGCGGCTTTTTCACCCAGCATCCGGGCGGCAAATTTCAGCCCGTCCTCGCCGATATCGATACGCTCACCACCGGCGCGATAAACGCGGACCAGTTTCGGGCTTGCCTCGAGCACGATTGCCGCATAAAGGTCATCGCTGTCGGCGACATCCTGCAGCGCGTCTTCGAGGCGTTCATCCGTCAATTGCCCGGACAGTTCAATGTAGGCCTCCGGACCGCGATAACCATGCCGACGGTCATATTCGAGGACACCTTTGCGCAAAGCCTGATACGCTGCCCGCTGATGCTCCACATTCAGCGTGGTGTGCACTTTCAGTCCACGGGTATAGGTCTCTTCGCCGTAACGCTCGAACATCTGGGCACGCACCATCTCGGCAAAAAAATCCGCGCGCACCCCGTATTCGTTCAGCGCCTGCCTGACCGGCGGTGCCTCCTTGCCTGCGTCGGCGAACTGCTGCGGCGTGATCATGCCGAGCTCGCGCATGCGCCTGAGCACATATTGCTGACGCAGTTTTGCGCGAGCCGGATTGGTCACCGGATTGAAGCGGGACGGCGCCTTCGGCAACCCGGCCAGCATCGCGTGTTCGGCGATAGTCAGCTTGTCGAGGGGCTTCCCATAATAGATCTGCGCTGCGGAAGCGAAACCGTAGGCCCGCTGGCCAAGATAGATCTGGTTGATATAGAGCTCGAGGATTTGCTGCTTGCTGAGACTGGACTCAATCTTGAAGGCCAGCAGCATTTCGTTGAATTTGCGGGTCAGTGTTTTTTCCTTGGATAGGAAAAAATTGCGCGCCACCTGCATGGTGATGGTCGAGGCGCCCTGGCGCACTCCGCCGGACGTGAAATTCGACAGCGCCGCACGGGCAACGCCAACGTAATCGACCCCGCCGTGCTGGTAAAACCGTTCATCCTCGGCGGCGACTATGGCATCCACCAGGCTTTTCGGCACCTGCTCGAGCTTGACTACGGCGCGACGCTCTTCGCCGAATTCACCGATCAGCTGGCCGTCCACACTATAGACTCTCAGGGGTATTTTCGGCCGGTAATCGGTCAGCGATTCCAGTGACGGCAGGGTCGGAACCACCATTACCGCGGCAAAACCAATGACCAGACTACCTGCCGCAGCCAGCAAAAATACCAGTAATAGTGGGAAGGCCCACCAACGAACAGACATCTAGTGGAAAATTATTTTCGTGAAAAAAGTCAAATTAATCTGTGGGTTACGCGCCACACCTAATGCAAAATCTTATTGCCTGAATGTCAGAAATCCTGCACAGTAGCAAGTATCGCGGCTGCATTATAGGCGGATCGAACCGCAAAGGGAACGCGGCAAAAAGTCTTTCAGTAATAGAAGCTTGCTGCTAATGTCTAAAGTGAATTGTGGGGAGTTCGCGCTAAAAACATATGGCTAAAGGAAAATTCAGCTTCAACTTCGACGCCATCGAAGGCTTGTTCAAGCCCAGGATGCCGCCACTGATCGGTGCCGACATCAGCTCCTCGGCGGTGAAAATGGTCGAGCTCGCGGCCGACGGCAAGGGCGTTTATCGTCTTGAACGTTATGCCATTGAGCCGTTGCCTTCTGAATCGGTCGTCGAAGGCAACATCAACAACCTCGACGCCGTGATCGAAGCCGTCAAACGTTGCCATAAACGCCTCGGCAGCAATTTCAAAAATCTCGCGCTCGCCCTGCCCAACGCGGCGGTCATCAGCAAAAAAGTGCTGGTGCCGGCCGGACAGTCGGATGATGACCTCGGTTTTGAGGTCGAACGCGCGGCCAACGAATATATCCCGTTCTCCATCGATGAGGTCAATCTCGACTATCAGGTGCTGGGCCCCGCTCCGAACAGCCCGGAAGACGTTGAAGTGCTGATCGCGGCCTCTCGCAAGGACAAGATCGAAGATCGCGTTGCGGTTGCCGAAGGCGCTGGCCTGAAAGCGATCGTGATGGATGTTGACCTTTTCGCAGCCCAGTCAGCGTTCGAGTTGATCGAAGCCTCACTGCCGGAGCGCGGCCGTGATCTCAACATCGCGGTCGTCGATATCGGCGCCTCGACCATGAATGTCAATGTGATCCGCAACGACCAGTCGGTCTACATGCGCGAACAGCCGTTTGGTGGCGTCCAGCTCACCCAGGAAATCCAGAACAAATTCGGCCTTTCAGCGGAGGAAGCGGAAGCGGCAAAGCGCGCCGGCGGATTACCCGAGAACTATGAGTCAGAAGTACTGCTGCCCTTCATGGATACCCTCGGCCAGGAAGTCGCGCGCGCAATCCAGTTCTTTTTCTCGTCGACACAGTTCAACAAAATCGATTACATCGTGCTGTCCGGCGGTTGCGCCGCAATTCCCGGCATGGATGAAGCCGTTGCCAAGCGCACCCAGGTGGAAACATCCGTCGCCAATCCGTTTTCCAGCATGTCCATGTCCAGTCGTATCCGCGAAAAGAGCCTCAAACAGGACGCGCCCTCGCTGATGGTCGCCTGCGGCCTTGCCTTGAGGAGGTTTGATAAATGACAACCCGCATCAACCTTCTGCCGCATCGCGAGATGCGGCGCAAGCAGCAGCAACAGCAATTCTTCATCATGCTGGGGTTTGTCCTCGTGGCCGGCGCTGTTATCTGGTTTGCCGGGCACACGATTCTGGACGATCAATTGACGAACCAGAAGGCCCGCAACAGCTATCTCGACGGCGAAATCGTCAAGCTCGACAAGGAAATCGCCGAGATCAACAAACTCAAAGAGCAGACCGCGGCATTGCTCAAGCGCAAGCAGGTTGTCGAAACCCTGCAAGGCAATCGCGCTGAAGTCGTGCATCTGCTGGATCAGTTGATCCGACAGCTTCCGGACGGCATGTATCTGAAATCCATCAAACAGCAAGGCACCAAGGTGGCTATCAGCGGATATACCCAGTCGCAGGCTCGTGTTTCAACGCTGATGCGCAACCTCGAAGGTTCACAGTATCTGCAAAACGCCAATCTGGTCGAAATCAAGTCGGCAGCTGTCGGCGGTGCGCGCATCAACGAATTCACGATGAATATTGATGTCGTGCGCGAAGTCGAGGCGGATGCCAAAAAAGGCGGGAAGAAGGGCTAAACCATGACTTTGGACGAACTCAAAAAGCTGGATCCCAAAAAAATCGGCAGTTGGCCGATATTGCCCAAGCTCGGCGTTCTGCTGCTGTTGTTACTGCTGCTGGTTTTCGCGAGCTACTGGTTTGACTGGCAGGATCAGATTGCCCAGATCGACGGTGCCAAGGCCAAAGAGGAGCAACTGCGCACCACGTTCCTCAGCAAGAAAAAACAGGCAATTGACCTCCCGGCCTACCGCAAGCAGCTGGTGGATATCGAATCGCAATTCGGCGCCCTGCTGAAACAACTCCCGGGCAAATCGGAAATGGATGCGCTGCTGACCGATATCAACCAGGCCGGCCTCGGCCGCGGCCTGCAGTTCGAACTGTTCCGTCCGGCAACGAGTGAATCGGCCAAGGACTTTTACGCGGAATTGCCGATCACCATCCGGGTCACCGGCAATTATCATGACCTCGGCGCATTTGCCAGCGACATCGGGCGGCTTTCCCGCATTGTCACGCTGAACGATATTTCTCTGGGGGCGGCCAAAGACGGCCTGACCCTGGACGCCACGGCAAAAACCTTCCGCTATCTTGATGAAGGCGAAATTGCAGCGCAGAAGAAAAAACCGGCTGCCGGAGCCAAAAAATGAACGTCAAATCGGCGATATTTATTGCTTCATGCGCGCTGGTGCTGGGTGCATGCAGCGGAGAAGAACATTCGGACCTGCGGGATTTCGTCAAGGAATCCGACAAAATGCCGGGTGGCCGCATTCCGCCGCTGCCCGAGGTCAGGCCTTACGAGCCATTCGCCTACAACGCCTATGATCTGACCGACCCGTTCAAGCCGCGCAAGATCGAGCCGCCGAAAACGGCCGCCAAGGGTGGCATACAACCGGATTTCAATCGGCAGCGCGAGGCACTCGAATCATTCCCGCTTGAAAACCTCGCCATGGTCGGCACCTTGCAGCAGAAAGGCCAGGTTTTTGCGCTGGTCCGGGCCCCGGACAAGGGACTTTACCGCGTATCTTCGGGCAACTATCTGGGCCAGAACTTCGGCAGGATCGTAGGCATCACGGAAACAGACATCAAACTCAAGGAAATCGTTCAAGACAGCGGCGGCAACTGGGAAGAAAAAGACCAGGCGCTGATGCTGCAAGAACAGGAGACTAAAAAATGATCCGATTTTTCAAGTTAATGACGCGTGTTTCCGGCCTGGTCGCCGCAACAGGCTTTGCCCTGATGGCAACAGCGACCCATGCCCAGAACAGCATTGAGTCCGTTAACGTATCCGGACAGCAGGGCGGCACGACGCTGATCAAGATCATGTTCAAGAATGCCCCGGCGGCGGCCCCCGCCAGTTTTGCGGTGAACAACCCGCCGCGGATCGCCTTTGATTTCCCGAATACCACCAATGGTTCCGGCAAAAACGTCCAGGAAGTCGGCGAAGGCGACGTCCGGCGCGTCAATATCGTCCAGGCCGGCGATCGTTCCCGCATTGTCCTGGAAACTGCGCGGCCGCTGGGCTATGACGCAAAAATCGAAGGCAACGCAATCGTGATCACGCTGGGCGGAACCGCTTCGGCCAGCGCCACGCCGGCACCGATGTCCCAGACTTTTGCCCAAGCAAAACCCAACGACGGCAAACACAGCCTGCGCGACATCGATTTCCGCCGCGGGCGCGCCGGCGAAGGCCGGATCGTGGTTGACTTGTCGGATAACCAGGTCGGCATCGATCTGCGGTCCCAGGGTCGCTCGCTGATCATCGACTTCCTCAATACCGCCGTACCGAAAAACCTGGAGCGCAAGCTCGACGTCGTCGATTTCGGCACGCCAGTCGATACCATTGAAACCTTTACCCAAGGCGGCAACACGCGCATGGTGATTACGCCGCGCGGCGCCTGGGAACATTCGGCTTACCAGACCGACAACAAATTCATTCTCGAAGTCAAAAAAATCGCGGATGACGCCAACCGGCTGGTGCAGCCGGGATTTGCCGGCGAAAAACTGTCGCTCAACTTCCAGAACGTCGAAGTGCGCGCGGTCCTGCAGGTCATCGCCGATTTCACCGGCCTCAACGTGATTACCAGTGACACGGTCGGCGGCAGTCTGACACTGCGCCTCAAGGATGTTCCTTGGGACCAGGCGCTGGACATCATTCTGCAGAGCAAGGGTCTGGACATGCGCAAGACCGGCAACGTGGTGTGGATTGCACCGCGTGATGAACTGGCCACGCGCGAAAAACTGGCGCTGGAAGCCCGCGCGCAGATTTCCGACCTTGAGCCGTTACGCACGGAAAGCATGCAGGTCAATTACCAGAAGGCGGCGGAATTCCAGAAACTGCTGTCGGATCCGGCACAGAAAATCCTGTCGAAACGCGGCAGCGCGGTGGTCGATGTGCGCACCAATACAGTGTTTGTGCAGGACACGCCAAGCCGGCTCGAGGAAATTCGCAAACTGCTGAAACAGATCGACATTCCCGTTCGTCAGGTGATGATCGAGTCGCGCATCGTTGAGGCTAATGACACTTTCAGCCGCAACCTCGGCGCTCGACTCGGGTTCAACGACACCACTGCCCAGGGTTTCCGTATCGGCAGCGGCAACGGCACCAACGGCCTGATCGGTGGCAGTCTTGGCAACAGCGCTGCGGCTACGGGACAAAGTACCACCGCTGGTACATTCAACGACGGCCTGTTTGTAAACCTGCCGGCACAGGGCCTGTCCGGCGCCAACCCGGGGGTGTTCTCGTTCCTGCTGTTCAACGACAAAAGCACCAAGTTCTTGAATCTGGAGCTCTCGGCATTACAGGCTGACGGCAAGGGGAAGATCATTTCGAGCCCGCGCGTCATTACCGCCGACAAGATCGAGGCCACCATCGAACAGGGCACGGAAATCCCCTACCAGCAGGCAACTTCCAGCGGCGCGACCAGCGTCTCGTTCCGCAAAGCCACGCTGTCGCTGAAGGTCAAACCGCAGATCACCCCTGACGACAACGTGATCATGAACCTGCGCGTCAACAAGGACAGCGTCGGTCAGAACACCTTGTCCGGCCCGGCCATCGACACCAAGCAGGTGGTGACCGAAGTGCTGGTTGAAAACGGCGGCACCGTAGTCATCGGCGGTATCTATACGCAGGATGAGCGGTCAACAACGACCAAGGTACCAGTCCTCGGTGACCTGCCATATGTGGGTTTCCTGTTCAAAAACAACCAGCGCGTCGATGATCGTCGGGAATTACTGATCTTCATCTCCCCGAAGATCCTGAAGGACGGCGGCTCACTGCGCTAAGCAGCTTCAATCCGCAAAATGGGCGGCGCCGTGGCGCCGCCCATTTTGTTTGGCAACCCCGTTTGGCAAGTCGGGTTCGCCCGAGGCAACGCTTCCGCTAAAATCACGCCATGTCCCAGCAACACAGCGAGCAGCATCCCGCCGCCGACCCGCAGAACATATTTCTGGTGGGGCTGATGGGTGCCGGCAAAACCTCCGTTGGCCGTATGCTTGCCAAACGTATGAACAAGGATTTCTACGATGCAGACGCTGAAATCGAACGCACCACGGGAGTCAAAATCCCGGTGATTTTCGACATCGAGGGCGAATCCGGATTTCGCACCCGTGAGGAAAAAGTGATCGAGCGGCTCACCGCCCTGCACGACATCGTGCTGGCAACTGGCGGCGGCGTAATTTTGTCGCCGGCAAACCGCGCCCGACTCAAGCAGCAGGGCCGCGTCGTTTACCTGCGTGCGGCCCCCGAGGACCTGTGGCGGCGCACCCGGCGCGACCGTAACCGGCCCCTGCTGCAAACAGCGAATCCGCTGGCAAAACTAAAGGAGCTGCATGCCCAGCGCGATCCTTTGTACTCCGAAGTGGCGGATCTTGTCGTCGACACTGGCGCACAAAGCATTGGCACCCTGACTACGCATATCCAGCAACTGCTCACGGACCTGGAACAGAGCGCCGGTTGGAACCAGCCCTGAGGAGCCCCGAGATATGCCCGCACAACACCCGCTGACCCTGACCGTCAACCTTGCCGATCGCAGCTACCCGATACACATCGGGCCAGGTTTGCTGGCACAGGGAGAATTGATTGCGCAGCACCTGCCACAGCGCAAAGCCGTGATCGTTACCAATGCCGTTGTTGCCCCTTTGTACCTGCAGGCACTGCAAACCAGCCTGGAACAACAGCAAGTTGCGGTGCAATCCATCGTGCTGCCCGACGGCGAGGCGCACAAAGACTGGCACACGCTGAACGAGGTGTTTGACGCCCTGCTGACGCACCGCGCGGAACGCAAAACCACGCTGATCGCGCTAGGCGGCGGCGTCATCGGTGATCTCACCGGTTTTGCCGCAGCGGTATTCCAGCGCGGCGCACCGTTCATCCAGATTCCGACCACCCTCCTGGCCCAGGTGGACTCTTCCGTCGGCGGCAAAACTGCGATCAACCATCCCCGCGGCAAAAACATGATCGGGGCGTTTTACCAGCCGCGAGTGGTCATCGCCGATACCGACACACTAAAGACGCTGCTTGACCGCGAACTTTCAGCAGGGATTGCCGAAATCGTCAAATACGGCTTGATCGGCGACGCCGGTTTTTTTACCTGGCTGGAAGTCAACATGGATCGCCTGGTAGCACGTGATGCCGTTGCGCTGGCCCATGCCATCAAGGTCGCCTGCCGCAACAAGGCCGTCGTGGTCGCCAGCGACGAGCGCGAGGAAGGTGCGCGCGCCATGCTGAATTTCGGCCACACTTTCGGCCACGCAATCGAATCCGGTCTCGGCTACGGCAAATGGCTGCATGGCGAAGCCGTCGCTGCCGGCATGGTTATCGCGGCGCGGGTGTCGCAGAAAATGGGGCTGCTTGATGCCGATGGTGTCGAGCGCACCATACAGCTGCTGCGTCGTGCGCGGTTGCCGGTGCAAGGGCCGGCACTGGGCTTAGATCGCTACCTGGAATTGATGGGCCACGACAAAAAAGTTGAAGACGGCAAAATACGTTTTATCTTGCTGCGGAACATCGGTGATGCGTTCATCAGCGACGCCGTGCCGCACGATGTGCTTGCCACCATACTGGACGGAGAGGGCGTCGATGGTGGCTGACATGGTCCCCTATGCGACCGGCCCGGCAAACTCGCGCGGCCGGCGTTTTCGCGAACCGGCCCCGCGCGCCCGCTCGGAATATCAGCGGGATCGCGATCGCATCATCCATTCCACTGCTTTCCGCAGGCTCGAATACAAAACGCAGGTATTCGTCAATCATGAAGGCGACCTGTTTCGCACCCGTCTCACACACAGCCTGGAAGTCGCGCAGATCGGGCGTTCGGTCGCGCGCCAGTTACATCTCGACGAAGACCTGACCGAGGCCATCACGCTGGCGCATGACCTTGGCCATACGCCGTTCGGCCACGCCGGGCAGGATGCGCTGAACGCCTGCATGAAACCCCACGGCGGTTTTGAGCACAACCTGCAATCACTGCGTGTGGTCGATGTGCTGGAACAGCGATATGGCGCTTTTGACGGACTCAACCTGATGTTTGAAACCCGCGAAGGCATACTCAAACACTGCTCCCTCAAGAATGCGCGCAAACTGGGTGACGTCGGTGAGCGCTTCATCAAGCGTCAGCGCCCCGGGCTTGAGGCGCAGATAGCCAATCTGGCTGACGAGATCGCCTATAACAATCATGATGTCGATGACGGCCTGCGCTCCGGATTGCTGGATATGGACCAACTGTCCAGCGTCGCGATTTTCCGGCGTCACATGCGCGCCGTCCTCCGCGAATTTCCGAAAATCGAAGGCCGCCGCCTGGTGCATGAAACGGTGCGCCGCATGATCGACACGCTGGTGACCGACCTGATCCGGCAGAGCGCCGCCAGTATCCGCGAACTGGCACCGGAGTCCATGGACGATATCCGGCGCGCGCCGCCACTGATCCGTTTTTCCGATCGCATCCGCGACGAACAGGCTGAACTCAAGCGATTCCTGCACACCAACCTCTACCGGCATTACCGCGTATCGCGGATGAGCAGTAAAGCGCGTCGGGTAATTTCCGATCTGTTTCAGGCGTTTATGGGCGAGCCCGGGCTGCTACCGCCGGAATTCCAGTTGCGCGCAAAAACAGACACGCCGCGCGCCATCGCCGACTATATTGCCGGCATGACCGACCGCTACGCCATCGTCGAACATCGACGTCTGTTTGCTATCGACGTCAGCTGAGTTTTTTCGCTGATTTACGCTGCGCCGGTGGAGGAGTACATTCCAATCCAAGTATGAGTCTGAGCGCTGGGGCGATTGACCGAGGATCGCGCTGAGGTTTTATCTGATCAAGCAGCCTTCTTCGATCGGTTAAAAATGATTTTAAATAGTGCTGAGCGCGCTGCATTCAAGCACCGTGCGGCCTCATTATCGCTCATCGCGTTGGCACAGTGGTCGAGGTCGCGAAAGGTCATGCCGGGTTTTAGATAAAGCGCCGCATCGGGCAGCGATTTGAACTTCTCATAGGGTGTCATCATCAGCGCGTAGGGATAGCG
>JBBQAO010000167.1:0-2330 GCA_038316355.1 Burkholderiales bacterium | reverse complement strand
GATATTCGCCTCGCGAATCACCCGCGCCCATTTCTCCAGATCGGCGCGCACAAATGCGCCGAACTCGGCCGGCGTGCTGGTCACCGGATCGAGACCGGACTTGGCGAGCAGTTTGATTACCTCGGGTGCGTTCATGAACTTCACCACCTCGGCATTGATGCGCTGGATGATTTCCGGGCGCACGCCCGCCGGTGCGAACAGGCCGTACCAGGTGTTGATGACCAGTTCCGGCATGCCGGCCTCGGCGGTGGTCGGCACACTGGGGATCGTCGGCACGCGCTCCGGCACCAGTACCGCCAGTCCGCGCAGCCGGCCGCTGTTGATGAAGGGGATGGTCGCGGGCACCGTCACCATCACCATTTCCGCTTCGCCGCCGAGGATGTGGGTGAGGGCGATGCTCGCGCCTTTATAGGGCACATGCAGGATGTTGACCTTGGCCAGCGATTTGAACAACTCGCCCGCGAGGTGATTGGAAGAGCCCACGCCGCCGGAGCCGAAACTCAGCTTGCCGGGATGGGCTTTTGCCAGCCGCACCAGCTCGTTGATGTTCTTCGCCGGCACCGAAGGATGGATCACGAACACATTGGGCACCGTTGACAGCATCGAGACGGGAGCGAAATCGCGCAGCGTGTCGTAGTTGAGTTTCTTGTAGAGACTGGGACTGATCACCAGCGAGGGGCTGGTCAACAGCAGCGTGTGGCCGTCAGCCGGCGATTTGGCTGCGAGTTCGGCGGCAAGATTGCCGCCGGCGCCGGGCCGGAAATCGGCAATGACCGTATGCCCCAGTGCAGCGCCGAGTTTTTCCGCAACCAGCAGCCCGAGAATCTGCGAGGCGCCGGTGGGGAAGGCCACGATCACGCGCACATTGCGCTCGGGATATTTCTGTGCCGCTGCCGGCAGCGCAATCGAAAGTGAAACAGCAAATGAAACAGCGCAGGCGAGCAGGGCCAGGCGCAACGAAATTCTGGCGGCAGTCATTGTGGTTCTCCTCCCAATGGTCGTTACACAAAAAATCAGGGGCCGGGTTTCTGTTCCCCGGCCCCAACAATAACGCAACTGCCTTCGCTATAAAAATATAAATAAAATCAAATATTTATGATCATTCTCCACTGCTGTTAATTGGTCTTGATGCCAGCCTTGGTTACGACGTCGGTGTATTTCGCGATCTCGCTTTTCAGCAGCTTGGTCAGATCCTCGGGGCTGCTGACGATGGGATCCAGCGCCTGCTGCGCATAGAACTCGCGCACTTCTTTCGAATCCAGCGCCTTCTTGATCTGCGCATGCAGCGTGGTCACCACGTTCTTCGGCGTGCCAGCCGGGAGAAATACGGCATACCACTGGTCCGTCACAAACCCCGGATAAAAAGTATTCATCGTCGGCAGGTTCGGCATCCATGCCGTGGGTTTCTCGGTGGTGACGGCCAGCGCACGCATGCGCTTGGCATTGAGATGCGTCATCAGCGAAGTCGGCGTGTTGAATATCATGTCGGTTTCACCGGTGGCGAGTGACAGTGCCGACGGGCCGCCGCCTTTGAATTGAATGATCACGCTTTTGGCTTTGGTGAACTGCTTGAACATTTCAGCCGACAGGTGACTGGTCGTGCCTGCACCATTGGCGGCGATGTTGAGTCCCTCCGGGGCCTGTGTCGACAGGGCCACCAGTTCCTTGACCGATCTCGCGGGGACGCTGCTGTGTACTGCGAGCACCAGTGCCGTGTTGCTCATCCATGTCACCGGGGCCAGATCCTTCAGCAGATCAAAACGGATGCTTTTTTTCTGCAGCACCGCGTTCAGTGAAATCGATGCCGTGGTCATCAGCACCGTATAACCGTCAGGCGCGGCGTTGATGGCGGCCTCGGCGCCGATCAGGCCGCCGGCGCCCGTGCGGTTTTCAACGATCACCGGCTGGCCCAAGCCCTGGCGCAGCTTGTCCGCGAGCAGGCGTCCCTGCAGATCGGTGCCGCCGCCGGTGGCGAAGGGCACGATGAGGCGGATCGGTTTGTCGGGGTATTCCGCGGATGCGGTGGCGATGGTGCCAAAGACCGTTGCTGCTGATGCCAGAAGGCATTTGCCCAGTTTGATTCTGTTCATTATTTCTCCTCGTTTTGGACACGGCGTTATTAAAAGCAATGAGGTCTGATGCCCCATATTGAGTGCTTTGCCTTACACATAGTAGACCTATTGCCGTCAGGATAGTTCGATTGCAGCGTGAGGCGGCTGCGCCGTCGGGTAAGCTGAAGCCTTATCATTAACGAATTGAACAATCACAGAGAGACCTATCATGGCGAAGCAGGAAAAGGTATTGATCGTCGGCGCCGGGCGCGGGCTGAG
>JBBQAO010000092.1:0-13951 GCA_038316355.1 Burkholderiales bacterium | reverse complement strand
ATAAAGTAGGTATGGCGGCAGTAGCCGCAGCATTTGCTTTGACTTCAGTTTCGGTCAATGCCCATTCTTCACCGATGGTCAAGGAAGATCAGGCGCAAATAAAATCGGATGACGCTGCATTACAGCGGGAAAAACAGCAACTGAAAGTGGACCAGGCACGGATGAAGGCGGACAAGGCGACGGGAAAAATGGCCGCTGAGTCCAAGGACTCGGAGCGGGTCTACAAGGATCGGCAGAATATCAAGGGTCAAAAAAAGGACTTTGCGGCTGACAAACCGGGATCGCTGCAGCAGAAATCCGACAAAACAGCATTGCAGAGGGAGCAAAAGAAGCTGAAGTCAGATCAGGTCACGATGAAAGCTGACAAGGCGGATGGAAAAATGGCTGCAGAATCGAAGGATTCGGAACAGATTTACAAGGACCGCCAGGCCATCAAAGGCGAGAAGAAGGATATCGCGGTGGACCGCAGCAATCTGAAGGCTGACCAGAACAAATAGTTGTCAGCAGGGTCGGCACAGAACGCATCAGCCTCGCCTTGACGGGGTTGATGCTTTAAAAATATTGCGTTGTTGAAAAAATCCCCGCGGACCGGCGGGGATTTTCATTTGCGTCTGTTGAGGGCAGTCGCTTATTTGACGTCGAGAATTTTCATCGCCTTGGCCAGGGTATCCACTGATTCCTGGTGTTTGCCGGCTTTGTGGAAGACTTCACCTTCAGCGCGGAATTTTTTCACGTCAGCCATCTGCTCGGCGCTCAGTTTCGGTTTCTTGGACATCGCCTCATCGATTTTTTTCATGTCGGCGGGGCAGTGGAACGCCAGCGCGGCGCTGCTGGCGAACAAAAGGGCGGTGGCGATTGCGCTGATGGTCAGTTTTTTCATCGTGGTTCTCCTTGAGAGATGTGTCAGGGTGCGGGTTGTCGCGGGATTTGTATTACGCGGCTAGTGTGGCATAAAAGCCGGCCATCGGTTACGGGTAGAATTTCCCCATGAACGACATCCCATTAACAAGCGCTGCCCCCGGCTTATTCCCGCTGACCGCAGACGCCGTCCGCGTCGGGTTGCGGCGTCCGCCCCCGGCACACGACCCGCTGGATCTGCACGCGATTTCGCTGCAGGAGGGCACCAAGGTGACCGAAGCCGCGGTGCTGGTGCCGCTGGTCAACCGCGCGGCAGGGGTGCAGGTGCTGCTGACCCAGCGCACCGCGCACCTGCGCGATCATGGTGGACAAGTCAGTTTTCCCGGTGGCCGCGTCGAGCCGGAGGATGCTGACCGCGAAGCGACTGCGCTGCGCGAAATGAACGAAGAAATCGGTCTGGCAT
Source organism: Burkholderiales bacterium (assembly GCA_038316355.1). Classification (GTDB taxonomy): domain Bacteria; phylum Pseudomonadota; class Gammaproteobacteria; order Burkholderiales; family SG8-41. The sequence goes on along the minus strand of JBBQAO010000092.1, from coordinate 12,630 downwards.
CCGACTGCGTGACGCTGCTCGGCCGTCTGCCAGGTTACGAGATTCCGTCAGGCTTTCGCATCACGCCGGTGGTGGGTTGGATCGAGCCGCCGTTCACGCTCGTGCCTGATGTTTTCGAAGTGGCCGACATTTTCGAGGCGCCGCTGGACTATTTCCTCGACCTAACCAATTACCAGCGCCGCGAATATCATTTCCGCGGCCGTCACCGTCATTATCTGGCGATTCCGTACGACGGGCGTTATATCTGGGGCGCCACCGCGGGCATGCTCTACAGCCTGTGCCGAATGATGAATGAAAAATGAGCCTGGCATAAGCTTGCGATGAGTGCTTCGCGGAGCCACGACGCCGGCGCTGCGCGCGGCGGGGATGGCCTTCATGCCCTCACGTTATCCATCAGCGTCTACCCATCAGCACCCATTTGTGGTCGCGGATGGGGCATTATTCCAGTCATGGCGAAGGATTCCGCATCCCCGAAACCGAACGTCGGCCTGATCATGACCGGCGGCGGCGCGCGCGCCGCCTACCAGGTCGGCGTGGTGCGTGCACTGCATGAGCTTCTGCCCAAGGATGTGCGCAGTCCTTTCCCCATCATCTGCGGCACCTCGGCGGGTGCGATCAACGCCGCAGTGCTCGCCACCGATGCCGGCAATTTCCACCGCGGCGCGCGACGGCTGATGACGGTATGGAAAAATTTCCATGTCGAGCAGGTCTATCGCGCCGATGCCTGGGGCGCGCTGGGCAACAGCGCGCGCTGGCTGCTGACGGCGGTGTCCGGGGGCAGTCTCGATGGCCCGATTTCGCTGCTCGACAATTCGCCGCTGGCCGATCTGCTCGGACGCCATGTCGATTTCCCGGCAATCGGCCGCAACGTTGCCGCCGGTCATTTGCAGGCATTCGCGGTGACCTGTTCCGGTTACACCTCGGGCCAATCGGTGACGTTTTACGAAGGCAATGTCAGTCTGACGGGCTGGGAGCGTGCGCGCCGGGTTGGCGTGGCAATGCCTATCGGTCTGCCGCATCTGATGGCGTCAAGCGCGCTACCCTTCATTTTCCCGCCGGTGCGGATCAACCGCGAATATTTCGGCGACGGCTCGATGCGCCAGATCGCGCCGGTCAGTCCCGCGCTGCATCTTGGCGCCGACCGTCTGCTGGTGATCGGCGTCGGCCGCCAGGCGCTGCAGTCTGCGGTGCGTCTGCCTACAAACGGTTATCCGTCGCTGGCGCAGATCGCCGGCCATGCGCTCGACAGCATTTTTCTCGACTCGCTGGAAGTCGATCTCGAACGCCTGCAGCGCATCAACCGCACGCTGGGCATCATTCCGGCGGAAACGCTGGCGAAAAACGGTTATCCGCTGCGCGCCGTCGAGTTCCGCGTGCTGACACCCAGCGTGCCGCTGAGTCAGATTGCCGCGCAGTACGCGCATGATCTGCCGCGGGTGATCCGCGGTTTGTTGCGTACCGTCGGCGCGATGAAACGCACCGGTTCCAACCTGGTCTCATATCTGTTATTCGAAAAAGCCTATTGCCGCGCACTGATCCGGCTCGGTTACCGCGACACGATGGCGCAGCAGGACGATCTTCTAGAGTTCCTCGGTTACGGCCCGAAATAATGTCCGCAAAACCCTGGTCGGAGGCTTGCGGGCGTAACTGCGAGCCGATCCTTGCCGTGTTGCGCGTTGCGTTTTCCAATGCCACGCGAGTACTGGAGATCGGTTCCGGCACCGGCCAGCACGCAGTGTTTTTTGCCGATGCCTTACCGCATCTGGTCTGGCAACCCAGCGACCGTCCCGAACACCTGCCCGGCATTGCGGCGTGGTGTGACGAAGCGGGCCTGCCCAATCTGCGTGCGCCACTGGCGCTGGATGTGAATGCTGCGGACTGGCCGGTGCCGGCATGCGACGCCGTGTTCAGCGCCAACACGCTGCACATCATGGCGTGGTTGTCCGTAGAAAATTTTTTCCGCGGTGTTGCGCGCATGTTGACGCCGGGTGGTGTGCTCACGGTTTACGGGCCGTTCAGTTACGGCGGACAACACACTGCAGAATCCAACGCGCGCTTTGATGCCTTCCTGCGGGCACGCGATCCGCTGAGCGGTGTTCGTGATTTCGACGCGGTGTGCGCGCTGGCGCACAGTCACGGACTTGAATTTTGCGAAGATCATGCCTTGCCGGCGAACAACCGCGTGCTGACCTGGCGTCGCAGCGGTGGCTGATGCTGTTGCCAGTGACCGGCGTACTCGGTATAAAAGGTAATCAGTGTAAATGGATGAAAATGCAGCGGCAGAAAACGGCGGATCCCGAACCACCGCGCCCGCTGCAATATCTGCAGGTTACCGGGGAACAACATGAATCGTGCATTTGTTAAGGAAAGTGATGACGAGTTCAGCGCTGGTGAATTGCCCGAGCGCCCGGTGCCCGAGCACGCCAATTATGTGACGCCGCAGGGCATGGATCAGTTGCGCACACGCGTGCGCGAACTCGCTGACCAGCACGAACAATTGAAGGTGATCTCCGCCGACAATTCGGAAGCCAGGCGCAAATTGCGCGAAGTCGAACGCGACCAGCGTTATTTCAATACCCAGCTGGAGCGCGCCGAACTTGTTGATCCCGCGCAGCAGCCGCACGGCGAAGTGCGCTTCGGCGCCACCGTGGAGGTCGAGGACGCCGACGGCGGCGTCCAGGAATTCAGCATCGTCGGCGATGATGAGGCCGATGTCGCTGCCGGCAGGATCAGTTGGGATTCGCCGCTGGCGCGCTCATTGCTCGGTGCGCGCAGCGGCGACACCGTGAAGTGGCAGCGCCCCGCCGGTGCCACCGAGGTCGAAATCATTGCCATCCGTTACCGCGCAGGATAAACTGTAAACCATTGTTTTTATTGTAGTTTATGGTAGTTTATTATAGTTTATTGTCGTTTATTGTCGTTTATTGTTATTTTCATCACGCATTGATCGCAGGCGCGGACGCATGAATTTCCTGGCACTGGTATGCGCATTACTCCTTGAGCAGACATGGCCGCTGCGGCGCGGCAATCCGCTGTATGCCGCCTTCGAGCGTTACGCCGATTATCTCGAGCGGCAGTTCAACGGACTGCAGGCCAACCACGGCGTGATTGCGTGGCTGGTCGCGGTGTTGCCGCTGGCGCTGCTCACCGTCGCCGTATATGCGCTGTTGCGCGAAGCCAGTGTGCTGCTCGCGCTGGCGTGGTCTGTGGCAGTGCTCTATGTGGCGATGGGTTTTCGCCGTTTCAGCCATTGTTTTACTGAAATCGCACAGGCCCTGCGCGAACAAAATATAAACACCGCGCGCGATGTGCTCGGCCGCTGGCGCGGCATTCCCGCCGATGAACTGAGTGCCGCGGAAATTTCACGCGTCGCGATCGAGCTGGGCCTGCTGCAGGCGCATCGTTATGTGCTCGGGCCGATTTTCTGGTTTGTTGTGCTCGGCCCGGCCGGCCCGGTGGTGTATCGCGCAGCGGATTTGCTCGCGGGTCGCTGGGGAACCCAGCTCGAACCGGAAAAACGCGCTTTTGCGTTTTTTGCCGAACGCGCTTTTTACTGGATTGACTGGCTGCCGGCGCGGATTACTGCTGCGAGTTTCGCCATTGCCGGTAATTTCGAAGATGCTGCCTATTGCTGGCGTACCCAGGCCGCGGGCTGGGGCCGTGGTGCCGAAGGGGTGGTGCTGGCAAGTGGCGCCGGTGCGCTGGGCGTCAAACTCGGCGGCGTGTTGCGCGAAGAGGGCATGCTCAACCAGCGGCCCGAGCTCGGCCTCGGTGACGAGGTCAATGTCGAAGATCTGCGCGCTGTGGTGGGCCTGATCTGGCGCGCGCTGGTGTTGTGGCTGGTCTTGCTCTTGATCGTGTCTCTGGCGCGGGTGGCAGGCTAGCAGCCTGACAAAAAGACCAGACCCAATTTAACCGCCGATAAACGCCGATGAACGCAGATCAAGCCGGCGCAAAAGCGCACGGAAAACGGGAATAAAAATTTTAAAACCGATGCGTAATTGTTGATTTAATGCGGTTTTTCCGATTTTTTTGATGGTATCAGCGTTAATCTGCGTTCATCGGCGATTAATGTTTTTTGATTCTGATAGGGGTCGTTAAAACCTCTTCTGCTGGCGCAGATTGTCCGCTGCCAGCCGGCAATATACCGCCAGCCGCCGCGTATCAATCTGTTCCGCCTCATGCGCGGCCATGATCGCGCAGCCCGGCTCTTCCAGATGCCGGCAGTCGCGGAAACGGCAGTGTCCGATATAAGGGCGGAATTCGATGAACGCCGATGCGAGGTCGATCACGCCCAGGTGATGCACGCCGAAGGCCTGCACGCCCGGGGTATCGATGATGTCGCTGTTCGCGTCGAGGTGATACAGCCGCGCATGCGAGGTCGTGTGTTTACCGGTGCCCAGTGAGGCGGACACTTCCCGCGTCAACGCTGCAGCCCCCGGTACCAGCTGGTTGAGGATTGTTGATTTGCCCATGCCGGATTCGCCGACCAGAACGCTGCGTTGCCCGGTCAGTTGCGGTCGCAGTTCGTCCACGCCCTGGGTCGCGATCAGTTTCAGCAGCGGATAACCCATGCCCGTATACAGGGCCAGCACGTTTGCCGATATCGCGGACTCCGGCAGGTCGGCCTTGTTGAGCACGATTAGCGGACGAATGCCGGCGTGTTCCGCGGCGGCAAGGCAGCAGTCGAGCACGCCCAGATCAAAGGACGGCACGGCAGCCACCACCATGACCATCTGCGTAACGTTGGCCGCGATCAGTTTCTGTTTCCAGCTGTCGGAACGGTAGAGCAGGGTTCGCCGCGGCCCCCAGTTGTCGATGACGCCCTGATCCTCGTTCTGCACGGTGACGGTCACCTCATCGCCGCAGGCGTAATCGGTGCGTTTGCCGCGGGTCACGCAATCGCGCACGCGGCCGTCCGCGCATTCGACCAGGAAACGCCGGCCGTATGCGGCGGTGATCAGACCCTGCGCTGGGGTTTCAGAGCTCAATTTAAAGATCAAGCAGCGCGTCGATCTTGGCGGCGCAGATGAAATCGTTCTCTGACAGTCCGCCGATGGCGTGGGTGACGTAATCGACCCGGCATTGCTTGTAGCCCACTGTCAGATCAGGGTGATGATCTTCGCGGTGTGAAATCCACGCTGTTGCGTTCACGAAGGCCATGGTCTCGTGATAATTGCGGAATTCGTAAGTTTTGGTCAGCTTGCCGTCGCTGCTGGTCCAACCCTTCAGGCGTTTCAGCAGCAGAGCAACTTCATCCACAGTCAGCGGCGCAACACCGCCTTCGCAGGGTTTGCATTTTTTCTGTGCCAGATCGCTCATCAGGAAGCTCCGTTCAGCGTGCGCCCGCCGCCTGCTGCAACCGTGCGATACGTGTGGTGGCGGGAGGGTGCGAATCGTAGACCGCCGAATGCAGCGGATCCGGCGTCAGCGTCGAGGCATTGTCCTTGTAGAGCTTGACCAGCGCTGCGATCAGGTCGGATGCAGGCGTGTACTGCGCGGCGAAGGCATCGGCCTCGAACTCATGTTTGCGTGAAATCATCGCACTCAGCGGCTGGAACAAAAAGGTGAACACCGGCACCACAATCGAAAACAGCAGCAGCGCCATCGCGGTCGAGGGCGTGGTCACGCCGATGCCTTCGTAGAACCAGGGTTTGTCGAGCACCCAGCCGAGCAGCCAGAGGAAACCCAAGCTGATCGCGAAAATCCCGATGATGCGTTTGATCACGTGTTTCAGCTTGAAGTGACCCAGCTCGTGCGCCAGCACCGCTTCGACTTCCTGCGGTTCCAGCCGTTCCAGCAGCGTGTCGAAAAACACGATGCGTTTGGTTTTTCCGAAGCCGGTGAAATAGGCGTTGCCGTGGCTGGAGCGGCGCGAGCCGTCCATCACCATCAGGCCCTTGACCTTGAAGCCGCAGCGGTCGAGCAGGCGTTCAACGCGTTCTTTCATCGCGGCGTCGGTCAGAGGCGAGAACTTGTTGAACAGCGGTGCGATCCACGTCGGATAAACCGCCAGCATCAGGATGTTGAATGCCATCCAGGTCAGCCAGGCATAAAACCACCACCATTCGCCCATGCGCTCCATCAACCACAGCACGGTGGCGATCAAAGGCAGGCCGAGTGCTGCGCCCAGCGCCAGGCCCTTGATGAAATCAATCCAGAACAGTTTGACGGTGACCTTGTTGAAACCGTAGCGCTCTTCGATGACGAAGGTGCGGTAGAGGCTGAACGGGATGTCGATGAGCATCGACACCGCGGCAAATCCGCCGATCAGCGCCAGGCCGCGCACAATGCCGGGTTCGAACCAGGCCGCGCTGAGATTGTGCAGCACCTGCAGGCCACCGCCGAAAGTGAAAACCAGCGTCACGATGACGCCGGCCAGCAGGTCGATCATCGCAAAGCGGGTTTTGGTGGCGGTGTAGTCCGCCGCATGCTGATGCGCGTCCAGAGTGATGACATCGGCAAACTGTGCCGGCACTGCATTGCGGTGCATCAACACATGGGTGGCATGGCGGTTGGCCAGCCACAGCCGGGCGACCGTCGTCAGAAGCAGGGCGGCGAGGAAAATGAGGCCGAAGGTGTGCATATATTCTTTATCCGGGGGGCGCGGGCATATGACACAATAAGTGTCTGAAAATTCCCGATCAGAAAATCAAAAACATTATGGCACAGGATCCCAACGCCCTCATCTGGATCGACATGGAGATGAGCGGTCTGAACCCCGAAACCGACCGCGTGCTGGAAATCGCCATCGTCATCACCGATGCGCAGTTGAATACCGTCGTCGAGGCACCGGTGCTGGTGGTGCATCAGCCCGATGCGGTGCTCGACGTGATGGACAACTGGAACAAATCGACCCACAAGAAATCCGGCCTGATTGATCGGGTGAAAGCTTCGGCGCTGAACGAGGCCGAGGTCGAGACGCAGATGGTGGAGTTCCTGGCGCAATACGTGCCCAAGGGTGTGTCGCCGATCTGCGGCAACTCGGTGCACCAGGACCGGCGCTTCCTGGTGAAGTACCTGCCGAAGCTGGATGACTATTTCCACTACCGCCTGATTGATGTCAGCACGCTGAAGGAGCTGGCGCGGCGCTGGAAACCCGAAGTGCTGGGGGGAATGGTCAAACACGGCAAACATGAAGCGCTGGCCGACATCCATGAATCCATCGCGGAGCTGCGCTACTACCGCGAACAGATCATGAAAATCTGAAGGATTTGCCTGTTCGCGGCAGATATTCTTGGAAAATCAGCCGCATGCGGGGTTTGATCAGTCCAGCTTCAGATCTCCGTCGAATTTAACTTCCAGCGCCAGCGCGTCGAGCTTCAGCGTCATTGCCACCGGCAGCGACTCGCTGCCCTTCAGTTTGCCGTCCTCGATGGCCTTGCGCACCGCCTTCTCGATCGCCAGTTGTGAATTGACGCCAACGGTTTTGAGGAACTTGCGGATGCTCATGTTCAGGGCTTCGTCGTTCATGGTGCCTCCTGGGTAATAAAATTCAAAAGCGTTGCCACAGAGAGCACAGAGAGCACAGAGAGCACAGAGAAAAAACCATTGCAGGGTTTCTGGTTTTGAATTCTCTGTGAACTCTGTGCCCTCTGTGGCTAAAAAGGTTTAAAGGTTTTTGTTTTGACGTAATTGACCAGGCCGTCGGTCGAGGCATCGTGAGTGGTGGCTGGCGCAGCAGCGGTGAATTCCGGCAGCAGGCTGCCGGCGAGGCGTTTGCCGTGTTCCACCCCCCACTGGTCAAAGGCGTTGATGCCCCAGATTGTGCTTTGCACGAAGGTGCGGTGTTCGTAGAGTGCGAGCAGGGCGCCGAGACTGCGCGGGTTCAGCGCCGACAGCAGCAGCGTATTGCTTGGCCTGTTACCGGGCAGCGCCTGGTGCGGTGCCAGTCGCGCGGACTCGCGCGCGCTGTTGCCCTTCTGCAGCAGGGACTGTTCGGTTTCGGTCGCCGAGACGCCACTCATCAGCAGGGCAGATTGCGCAAAACAGTTTGCGAGCATGACCGGCTGGATTGCGTCCGCATCCCTGCTGCCTTGATCACGTGGCGCACAGCAGGCGATGAAATCGACCGGTATCGCCTGCGTTCCCTGGTGCAGCAGCTGGAAAAAAGAATGCTGGCACTCAGGTCCGGTATTGCCCCACAGTGCCACGCCGGTATGTTGTTTCAATGTTTTGCCGCGGCTGCTGACGCGTTTACCCAGGCTTTCCATTTCGAGCTGTTGCAGGTAGTCCGGCAATTTTGCGAGCCCGGGCACATAAGGGATCACCGCGCGCGAGCCCATGGCGAAGAAATTGGCATGCCACAGGCCGATCAGTGCCAGCAGCACCGCCATGTTTTTTTCCGGCGGGGCGGCGGCGAAATGCGCATCCATGTCCGCCGCGCCGGCAAGCAGTTCGTCGAATGCATCCGCCCCCATTGCGATCATTGCCGGCAGGCCGACTGCCGACCATAGCGAATAACGTCCGCCGACCCAATCCCAAACCGGAAATATGCGTTCGGCGGGCACGCCGAATGCCAACGCGGCCTCCGTCTTTGCGGTCACCGCTGCGAAGTGTGCTCCGCCATTGCCGGCACCTGTGCTGCTGAGCAGCCACGCTTTCGCTGCCTGGGCGCTGAGCAGGGTTTCCTGCGTCGAAAAACTTTTCGACTGGATGATGAACAAGGTGGATTCTGCATTGAGTCGCACCAGTGTCCGTTCCAGTTTCTCGCCCGGCGCAGTCACAAAATGCACTCGTGGCGAGTTTGCCTCGGGCGCACAGGCCTCGGCGGCCAGCGCCGGCCCCAGCGCCGAGCCGCCGATACCCAGGCTGACCACATCGGTGATCGTGCGGCCGTCGCCACCGGTGATTTTGCCATCGCGCAGGGCCGTCGCCAGCTTGCGCATGGCCGCCAGCGTATTGCGTACTTCGCGCGGTGCGGCCTGGCCGGCGCGCAGCGCGGTGTGCCAGGCTGCGCGTTTTTCCGTGGTATTGACGCGTTTGCCGGCGAGCAGGTCGCGTATCTGATCCTGCAATCCGCGTTCCTGCGCCAGCGCCAGCAGCAGTTCCAGTGTTTCGGGGACGATCAGATTTTTCGAATAGTCGAGCAGCAGTCCGCAGGCTTCGAACGAAAACCGTTCGAAACGCTGCGGATCGGCGGCAAACAGGTCGCGCAGCCTGCGTTCCTGCCACGTGCGCTGGTGTGCGGCGAGCGCGCGCCAGGCGGGGGTGCGGGTCAGTGATGCCGTGTTTTTTTTGCTGGACACTTCAGCCATGACTGCATTGTATCCCGGCGCTGCGCCGGCAGCGGCGTCTACAATACCGTCATCTGACCGGAGGTTCATGCATGCTGGGCGCGCTCACGGTGTTGCTGGTGTTTCAGCTGATCGGCGAAGTACTGGTGCAGTTTGCGGGCCTGCCGATCCCCGGGCCGGTGATCGGCCTGCTGCTGTTGTTTCTCAGCCTGTGCGCGCGCGGCAGCCTCGCCGCGCCGCTGCGCGATACCGCCAACGGCCTGCTGCAACACCTGTCGCTGCTGTTCGTGCCCGCCGGGGTTGGCGTGATGGTGCATTTCTCGCGGGTGGCCGGCGAATGGCTGCCGATTCTCGCTGCGACCATCATCAGCACCGCGCTGGCGATTGCGGTCAGTGCGCTGGTGATGCAGGGGCTGATGCGCGGCCGTGGCGGTGCTGACGACGGGGAGGGCGGCGCATGAGCCCGCGCATCACCGATGTCTGGGTTTATCTTTCCGCCAGCCCGCTGCTCGGTCTGACTCTGACACTGGTGGCCTACCAGGCCGCCTATTGGGTGTACCAGCGCGCCGGTTTTAATCCGCTGCTGAATCCGGTGCTGCTGGCGATCGTGATGCTGGTGGCGGCATTGCAGTTGACGGGCACCTCGTATGCCACGTATTTCGACGGTGCGCAGTTCGTGCATTTCCTGCTCGGGCCGGCGACTGTGGCGCTGGCGGTGCCGCTGTACCTGCAGTTCGACAAGCTGAAAAAACTCGCACTGCCGCTGGTTGTTGCGTTGTTGGCCGGATCAATCACTGCCATCGTGTCGGCAGTGGGCATCGCGTGGCTGCTGGGGGCGAGTGAAACCACATTGCTGTCGCTGGCGCCAAAATCGGTGACCACGCCGATTGCGATGGGCATTGCCGAAAAAACCGGCGGCATCCCTGCGCTGACGGCCGTGCTGGTGATACTGACCGGCGTCAGTGGCGCAGTGATGGCCAAATACGTGCTCGACGGACTGCGCATTGCCGACCATGGTGTGCGCGGTTTTGCGGTCGGTATCGCCGCCCACGGTATCGGCACCGCACGCGCTTTCCAGGTCAGCGAACAGGCCGGCGCCTTTGCCGGGCTCGGCATGGGCTTGAACGGGCTGGTGACGGCGATACTTGCGCCGCTGCTGCTGGTCCTGTGGCGATGGTTTTGACGGAATGAACCGGAAGGGAAACAGCTGATGCACGACGTTATTGCCGCACTGACCCGCGCTGCGGCCAACCTGCTCGACCGGCGCATCATTGCCCTCGTGTTCCTGCCGATGCTCGGCAGCCTGCTGGTGTGGATGGTGCTGGCGTGGCTGTTCTGGGAGGCCTGGACCAGCGGCATCACCGCGGCCATGGCTTCGACCACGGTAGCCGGCTGGCTGCAGGGGTGGAGCGCAAGCTGGGTCATCGATTACACCGCGGCGCTGGTGGTGCTGATTGCCATTCTGCCGGCGATGCTGGTGACCGCGCTGCTGATCACCGAAATCGTGGCAATGCCGGTGATCGTCAAATTCGTCGCCGGGCGTTATCACCCCGAGCTGCGGCGCGCGGCCGGTGGCACGCTCACCGGCAGCATCGGCAATGCCGTCATCGGCATCACGGTGTTTGCCGTGCTGTGGATATTCACCCTGCCGCTGTGGCTGACCGGTATCGGTGCGGTTCTGGCCCCGGTGCTGACCTCGGCCTATCTGAATCAACGCCTGTTCCGCTACGACGCGCTGGCCGAACACGCCAGCGCGGAAGAATTCGCGCAGATCGTGCGCGAGTCACGCGGTGACCTGTTCCTGCTGGGCATCCTGCTGTCGTTGCTGCTGTATGTGCCGGTGGTCAATCTGCTGGTGCCGGTGCTGTCCGGGCTGGCGTTTACGCAGTTCTGTCTGGTAAAACTGGCCGCTGCCCGCAGTAATTGATGGTCGGCGAGCCTTGAAGTCCGGAGTTATGGCCCAATATGGGCTCCGTTGGGCCGGGTTAGCGCCAAAATCCGTTGCAAGAAACCCCGATGTGGCGATGCGGCTTTTGCTGCGCCGCATGATAATGATATTGTTCAGGCATCTGCCCGTTTTTTACTTTCCATGAGAGGAATCCGCCCGTGAATGCTGCAACCGTAAGCAATGCAACTGTGGTCACCAAGGAAAAACTGATCAGCGATTTCAAAGTCGTGGTCGCTGACGCCGAGGCTCTGCTGAAGGCTTCGGCCGGACAGGGCGGCGAAGCGCTGGCCGCCGTGCGCACCCGCGTGCAGGAATCGCTGGCGATCGCCAAGGAAAAAATGCTCGACGCCGAGGAAGAGCTGCTGGCGAGGACCAAGGCCGCCGCGCGCGTGACTGACGAATACGTGCACGACCATCCCTGGCATGCGGTGGGTGTTGCCGCCGGCGTCGGCCTGTTGATCGGTTTGCTGATCGGGCGGCGTTAATCCTTCATGGCCGAATCCCGCGAGGCGGAAGGGTTGCTGGCGTCGTTGAAAACGCTGGCCTTGACCCTGGTCGGGGTGGTGCAGACCCGCCTCGAGCTGTTGTCCACGGATGTTGCCGAAGAACGGGCGCGCCTGACGGCGATCCTGATTTCGGCGCTGGTGGCACTGTTCTGCCTCGGCATCGGCGTGGCGCTGCTCGCAACGTTGATCGTCGTCGTATTCTGGGAGACGCACCGGATACTGACGCTGACCCTGTTGACGGCGCTGTTCCTCGCCGCCGGGGCCGGTTTGTGGGGGCTGGCCATGCATAAATTGCGCAGCAAGCCGCGGCTGTTCGCCGCCAGCATCAGCGAGCTGGCCAAAGACCGCGAACAGTTGTCATCCGGATCATGAACAGCGAATTGAGCCGTCTTGTCGCGCGACGCGAAAAACTGGTGGCGCAGGCGGCGGCACAACGCGCGGAGCTGGCGCAGGGCATTGCGCCCTGGCGACCGCGGCTGGCGCTGCTGGATCGTGGCATCGCCGCGGTGAGGTATGTGCGGCGTTATCCGGCGACGCTGGCGGCGCTGGGTTTGCTGGTGGCGGGCCTGCGGCCGCTTCGCACCGCAGCCTGGCTGCAGCGCGGCTGGGTGCTGTGGCAAATCGGCAGCAGTTTGCGCAATCGGCGATCGCCATAAATATTGTTAAAAAACAATAAGTTATAGTTGTTTCTCGTGGTGACGCCACGCTGCCGTCTGACTGGTTGTCAGTTTTCCCCACGGTTCCGGCACTGCCAATCCACGGCTGTGTTTCATGGCGCGATGAATCTTTCAGCCGCCGTTCAGTGCCTGCACGATGATGATTTCATCGCTTTCTGCCAGCGGTTGCGTGAGGTCGCGCACCTGCGTGCCGTTGACGAATATGCGGATGTGGCGGCGGATGCGATCCTGCTCATCGATCATGCGGAAGCGGATGCCGGCGT
>JBBQAO010000150.1:0-4759 GCA_038316355.1 Burkholderiales bacterium | reverse complement strand
AGGCGGAGTTTTTCCGGCAGCGTCAGCGACCGGTCCTGGCCCTGTGACAGCAATTCAGCGGTGTGTTTGCAATCCGGGATCATCGGGCGGTCTTTCCGAACCACTGCAGTTCGAGGCATTCGCGCAGGGTCAGGCGCGCGCGGTGCAGCATGACCCAGCAGTTCGTCGCAGTGATATCGAGTTCCTTACAAATCTCCGCCGTCGGCATATCCATGATTTCGCGCATCATGAACACCCGCGCGGTGCGTGTCGGCAGGCGCCGGGCGCACTCTTCGAAGGCGATCCAGAAGCGGCTGTTTTCAAGCGCGGCATCGGGATTGCCCCATTGCGCCGGAAATTCCCGCCAGTGTCCGTCTGCGGCAAACAGCGCGTCCACGGCTTCTGCTTCCGGACGGTCATCATCAGCGCTGGTCAGCGATTGTTCCCGTCCGGCGCGGCGTAAATGGTCGATGATTTTGTGTTTGAGGATGCCGGTGAGCCAGGTGCGCAGTGATGATTTGCCGGCAAACCGTGCGGCGCCTTCGAGGGCGGCGAGCAGGGTTTCCTGCACGGCGTCTTCGGCCAGTGCCGGATCGCGCAACTGCAGCCGCGCATAACGCAGCAGGTAGGCGCGTTCGCGCTCGATTGCGGCGGGATGCGCAGCGCTGGCGTCATTTTCGATGATCAAAAAAATCCTTTAAAACAACAAGATATAATTTTTCTTCAGGGTGACGTGCGGTGTGCGCCCTCTGGCCCTTGAAAACATTCCGCTGCAACCCATATTGATAACACCGGCGCCTTGCGCCACGACAAATTGTGGAGATCACTGATGATCAATGTTACCCGCTTTACCCCGTATAGCGATTCCTTTGACGAACTGCTGCGCGGTTTATTTGTGCGCCCGACGGCCTTTGAAGGCGCACCGCAGACCGCACAGTCCTTCCCCGTTGATGTCCGCGAAGACGATGCCGTTTACACCGTATATGCCGAGATTCCCGGTGTGAAAAAGGAAGACATCCACGTCACCATCGACGCCGACCAGATCGCGATCAGCGCCGAAACGCGCAACGAGAGCGAAGTGAAGACAGGCGAACGCGTGTTGCGCGCCGAGCGGCACTACGGCAAGGTCTATCGTGCGTTCACGTTGGGCCAGGCCGTCGATGAAGACAAGGCTGTGGCCAAATATGCCGACGGCGTGCTGGAACTGACGCTGCCGAAAAAAGCTGCAATCAGCGCCCGACGGTTGTCCATCAACTGAGCAAACGGCGGGGCACAAGAAAAGGTGGCGGGCCAAAAGGCCTGTCGCCTTTTTTGTCGTCAGGTAGAATGAGTGAATCCTCACATCCGCATTGAATTTTTCACTGACCCCACTTTTTTGACGGTTCCCGCGCATGCCACTCTCCGCCAATAACGCCGCCAGCAAAGCGAAAACACTGGCCGAAGCCCTGCCGTATATCCAGCGTTTCCACGGCAAAACCATCGTCATCAAATACGGCGGCAACGCGATGACCGACCCCGCGCTGAAGGAGGGCTTCGCGCGCGACGTTGTGCTGCTGAAAGTGGTGGGCATGAACCCGGTGATCGTCCACGGCGGCGGGCCGCAGATTGATGAGCTGCTGAAGCGCGTCGGTAAAAAAGGCGAGTTCATCCAGGGCATGCGCGTCACCGATGCCGAAACCATGGACGTCGTCGAAATGGTGCTCGGCGGCCAGGTCAACAAGGAAATCGTCAACCTGATCAATCGCTGCGGCGGCAAGGCCGTCGGGCTCACCGGCAAGGACGGCGGGCTGATTCGCGCACGCAAGATGAAGGTGCGCGGCGCGCCGGGCAGCGACGAGATGGTCGACATCGGCCAGGTCGGCGAGGTCGAAAGCATCGATCCTGCGATCGTCAACCTGCTGCACACCGAAGATTTCATTCCGGTGATCGCGCCGGTGGGCGTCGGCGCCAACGGCGAGTCGTACAACATCAATGCCGACCTGGTGGCAGGCAAGGTCGCGGAAATCCTCAAGGCGGAAAAACTGATCGTGCTCACCAACACCGCGGGCGTGCTCGACAAGAACGGCAATTTGCTGACGGGACTCACTGCGCGCAAAGTTGACGAGCTGTTTGCTGACGGCACCATTCACGGCGGCATGCTGCCCAAGATCGGCTCGGCGCTCGACGCCGTGAAAAACGGCGTCAACACCTGCCACATCATCGACGGTCGCGTCGAACACGCGCTGCTGCTGGAAATCCTCACCGATGAAGGCGTGGGCACGCTGATCAAGCGCCGCTGACCCGTTGCCAGCGTCATGACCCGCAATGTGGCGTGGATATTCGATCTCGACAATACGCTGCACAATGCGACGCCGCACATCTTTCCGCACATCAATCGCGCAATGACGGCCTACCTGCAGCAGCATCTGCAAATCGACGAAGCGGCGGCCGGCGAATTGCGGCGTGATTACTGGCAGCGTTACGGCGCGACACTGCTCGGCCTGATTCGCCACCACAACACCGATCCCGCGCATTTCCTGTGGCAGACCCACCAATTCCCCGACCTCGGGCGCATGGTGGTGCAGGAGCCGTTGCTGCGCCACGCGCTGCGCCGCCTGCCAGGCCGCAAGTTCGTGTTTTCCAACGCGCCGGTGCATTATGCACGGGCGGTGTTGCGCATCCTCGGCATCAGCGACCTGTTTGAAGCGGTATTTTCAATCGAGCGTGTGCGCTTTCGTCCCAAGCCCGATGCCTACGGTTTCCTGCGCTTGTGCCGCGCACATCACCTGCGGCCGCAGCGCTGTATCATGGTCGAGGATTCGCTGGAAAACCTGCGTACCGCAAAAAGACTGGGCATGAAGACGGTCTGGGTGGCGCGGGCGGAACGGGCGCCGGCCTATGTCGACGTGCGCGTCGCCGGCATTGCCGGGATTTCCAATCACGCAGCAACACTGTACTGAGCAAGCAGAGGAAACGCATGGCACGCAGCGGCGAACGCAAGACCCAGATTCTGCAGACACTGGCACAAATGCTCGAAGGGCCGTCCGCGGAACGCATCACCACCGCGGCGCTGGCCGCGCGCATCGAAGTGTCCGAGGCCGCGCTCTACCGCCACTTCAAGGGCAAGGCCGACATGTTTGCCGGCCTCATCGATTTTGTCGAGCAGACGCTGTTCTCGCTGATCAACAAGATCACCAGCGAGGAGCAGAGCGGATTGCGCCAGACCGAGGCCATCATTGCCATGCTGCTCGGGTTTGCGCAGAAGAACCGCGGCATGACTCGGGTGCTGATCGGTGATGCGCTGGTCACCGAGGACGAGGCACTGCAGGCGCGCATCAACCAGATCCACGACCGCATCGAGGCCGCGCTGAAGCAGGCGCTGCGCTTCGCGGTGACGCAGAAAGAGATTGCCGGCGATGTTGACCTCCCGGCGCAGGCCAACGCGCTGATGAGTTTTGTCGCCGGGCGCTGGCATCAGTATGCAAAAAGCGGATTCCGCCGCGACCCGGCTGAGTTCTGGCAGCGGCAGTGGAAGCAGTTGATGGAAGGCGTACTTGCTTAAAGTTCAACGGGAAACGGGGAGAAATCCATGGCAGACATGACGACGCAACAGATGGCACAACTGATGTTGGGTGTGGCGCGGGCGCAGCTCGCGATGCTCGATGCCATAGAAAACACCAAGGCGGGTTTCAAGGCGACCCACGTGCGTTCCATTCTCGAGAGCGCATCGCGCATCCGTTCCAACACGCCGGAAACACTCGCCGATTTTCCGGCACGACTGCTGCTGCAGATGCTGGGCCGCAATCAGCCGGCGCTGGAGCGTGTCACGCATGATCTCGAATTGCTGGTCAGTGGCGCCGCCGCAACTGCAGCGTCGCCCGGTCCCGAAACCGGTGCTGCCACGGGGGCGGACTCGCTGGACATGACCCGGAACTGACGGTGACGCAGTATCCCCCGCTCAGCGCGAGGCGCAGACCTCGCAGGCGGGGTCTTTTTTCAGGTTGATGGTGCGCACATCCATGCCCAGTGCGTCGAGCAGCAGCAGGCGCCCGGTCAGCGGTTCACCGGCACCGCTGAGGATTTTCAGCGCTTCAGCCGCCTGCATGGCACCGATGATGCCGACCAGCGGCGCGAACACACCCATCACTGCGCAGCGCATTTCTTCATTTTCACCTGCTTCCGGAAACAGGCAGGCATAACATGGTGAATCCGCGCGGCGCAGGTCGAACACCGCGAGCTGCCCGTCAAAACGGATGCCGGCACCCGACACCAGCGGTTTGCGTGTTGCTACGCAGGCGCGGTTGACGGCGTGGCGGGTCGCGAAATTGTCGCTGCCGTCGAGCACCACGTCGGCAGCGGCCACCAGTGACTGTAGTTTTTCACCGGCAACACGCTCGGCCACGGTGTTGATGCGGATCGCGGGATTGAGTCCGTGCAGCGTGTCGCGCGCTGAATCGACTTTTTTTGTGCCGACCGCCGCTTCGCGATGCACGATCTGGCGCTGCAGGTTGGTGAGGTCCACGCTGTCGCCGTCGCAGATGGTCAGTGTGCCGACACCGGCCGAGGCCAGGTACAAGGCGGCCGGCGAGCCGAGGCCGCCGGCGCCGATCATCAGCACGCGTGCGTTCAAAAGCTTGAGCTGTCCCTCGACGCCGATCTCGGGGATCAGCAGGTGGCGGCTGGAGCGCAGAGCCTGGTCGGGCTCGAGGCCGACCGGCGTGACGGTCGGAAGTCCGGCTGTCTGCCACGCGGTGTAGCCACCGGCGAGCGAGACAACGTTCGTGTACCCGAGCGCGTGCAG
>JBBQAO010000159.1:0-3427 GCA_038316355.1 Burkholderiales bacterium | reverse complement strand
GACTTCAACGGCAGCACCACCAGTTCCGGCGAGGAAATCCGCTTCGAGAAGTAGCCCCCGATCGGTCCCCAGACGATGGCGGCATCAATCGTGCCGTTGACCAGCGCCTCGTCAATGATCTTGCCCGGATAGTTAGTCGGGTCGGCATTCAGCAGCCGGAACGGTATCGCCTGGTCGAGAAGATTGTGCTTCTTCATCCAATCCACCGCAGGCGTTCGATCGTAGACACCGATTTTCAACTTGGCGAGCACCGATTTATCGAGTGCGAGAAAGTCCTCGACGCTACCGGCGTTGAACTTGCGCCCTTTGGCATAGACCAGGACATAGGTCGACCGGTAATAGGGTCGTGTCGTGGCGACCGCCGTATAGTCGACAGGCACGCCGGTCAGCAGGTCGCATCGATATTCCGATTCATTCGGCAGCTTGTAGCGGATCGTGTTGCGCACGACGTTGATCCGCTGCGGGTAATAAAAAACCTCCAACGGCAAGTCAAGGTCGCGGGCGAGTATCTTTGAGATCTTGTTTTCAAAACCTTCGCCCTTGTCGTTGGAGAACGGGAGGTTATTCGGGTCTTCGCACACTTTGAGCGCGCGCGGTTTGACAAAAGCGTCGTCCTCGGCCGCCACCGTGGCGCAGAACAGCACAGCCAGCATCCCGATGGCAGCAGTTCGCGCGACGCGCACCGGACTACGGCATCGGCTCAACTTTGGACTTGGTAATTGCACCATCGGAGCGCCCTTTAAGGTAAGCATAGAGATGATCCATATTGGACATCACCATCTTGCTGGTCTTGAAGTTGGGCATGCCTTTCTCCAGCCTGCCCTCGGTCACCGTTTTGACGAATTCTTCCTTGGTGAGCGTTTTCAAACGTTCGATCAGTGACGGCCCGACCAAACCTTGTTGATTGGCGCCATGACAGCGGTCGCAAGCCGCAGCCCGCCAAGCCTTGAAACCCTTCAGGGTCTCCGCATCGACCTTGTTGCCATCGACTACGGTGTAAAGCGGTTCATCCGCGTAGGCCGCGCAGATAAACCCGCAAACGAGCAATACTGCAAGTCGGTGAAACACCTTCATGGGACGCTCCGAAAATGGGATCGTTCAGAAAAAAGCGCCCCGGCCGACGGCCGGGACGCTTCCCATAACGCACAGCGAACCGATTGGTTTATTTCGGCGGTAACGCAAATACGGTCAGCGAGCCACCCAGTTCGGTGTAGTTGGCAAGTTCCTTGTACCCGCCCACCGCGCCGAGGCCATCAGCGTCTTTCTCAAGACCCGCTGCCAGCCCGATCCCGGCCCAGCCGCCAATGCCCGAAAACACACCGATGTACTGCTTGCCTTTGTGCTGATAAGTGAAGACATTGCCGATGATGCCGGACGGCGTTTTGAACTTGTACAGCTCCTTGTTGATGTTCTTCGCGTCCACGCACTTCATGTAGCCTTCCAGCGTGCCATAGCAGGCGAGCCCGCCGGCGGTAGTAAGCGCCCCGCTCCAAACCGAGAACTTCTCCCCGTGGCTCTGCACGATTTTGCCCTGCCCTGCGTCCCAGGTGATGAAGTTGCCCATGTTCTTGCCGCCAGGCGCCGGATACATCGCCAGCGTTGCGCCGACATAAGGCTGACCCGCGACATATTCGACCGCGAATGGCTCGTAATCCATGCAGACGTGATTGGTCGGCACGTAGAACAGGCCGGTCTGGGGATTGAACGATGCAGGCTGCTCATCCTTGGTTCCAAGTGCGGCCGGACACACGCCCTTCGTGTTCTTGTCGGGACCGTTTTGCGCGGTGGAGTATCGCGAGACCACCTGGGGACGGCCGCTCTTCATGTCGACATGCGTGGCCCAGTTCACGGATGGATCATATTTCTGCGCGACGAGCAGTGCGCCGTTGGTACGATCCATGGTGTAGCCGAAACCGTTACGGTCGAAATGCACCAGGGCCTTGGTCATTTTGCCTTTGACCTTGATATCGGCCAGGATCATTTCGTTGACGCCGTCGAAATCCCACTCATCGTAG
Organism: Burkholderiales bacterium; assembly: GCA_038316355.1. Lineage (GTDB taxonomy): Bacteria > Pseudomonadota > Gammaproteobacteria > Burkholderiales > SG8-41. The sequence goes on along the minus strand of JBBQAO010000159.1, from coordinate 1,412 downwards.
GGCGTCATCTGATAGACCCATTTGACCTTGCCGGTATCCACATCGCGCGCCCAGATCGACATCGTCCACTTATTGTCACCGGGCCGCTGCGCGGGATTCCACGTGCTCGGATTGCCGGAACCGTAGTACATCAGGTTCAGGTCCTTGTCGTAGCTAAACCAGCCCCAGGTGGTGCCGCCGCCGATCTTCCACTGGTCCCCTTCCCAGGTCTTCAGCGAAGAGTCCTCACCGACTGGCTGCACTTTGCCGTCTTTCCAGGTGGTCGTGCTCTTGGGATCGATCAGCATTTCATCATCGGGACCGACGCTGTAACCGCGCCAGACCATGTCGCCGCTGTTGATGTCGTAGGCGGAAATGTAGCCGCGTACGCCCCATTCGCCGCCCGAGATACCGGTGATCACCTTGTCCTTGAATACATGCGGGGCATTGGTATTGACGGCGCCCAACGTGGGATCACCGTTCTTGACCGACCAGATCACCTTGCCAGTCGCCGCATCGAGCGCCACGAGCATGCTGTCCGCCTGCTGCAGGAATACCTTGCCTTCCGCGTAAGCCAACCCGCGATTGACGGTGTCGCAGCACATCTGCGGAATGACGGCCGGGTCCTGCTTCGGCTCGTATTTCCATTTGATGGTCTGGGTATTCAGATCCATCGCGAACACCTTGTTCGGGAACGCGCTGTGCAGATACATCATGTCGCCGATCACCAGCGGCGAACCTTCGTGCCCGCGCAGAACGCCGGTGGAAAAGGTCCACGCAACCTGCATTTTGCCTACGTTACTGGTATTGATTTGCTTGAGCTTGCTGTAGCGCTGGTTGTACATGTCGCCAGCCTGCATGGCCCAGTTCGCCGGATTGGCGATGTTCTTTTCTACATCGGAGTTGGCCTGCGCCGGTCCTGTTACGGCGAGCATCGCCAACGGCACTGCCAGATACCAGAATTTAAGTCTCATCTCTCCTCCTGCTTATAGTGTTTTAAGTGGAACGAAGACTTCATTCGATTGCCCCACGGCCAACCCAACGTGCTACCTCTCGCCGTAATGGCATACACATTTCAGGCAAACGCATTCCGCAAGGAAATCACACCGAACGTGTGCTCCTATACAAGCACAGTGCATTTGCAGGGTCAATGATTTTCCCGAATGAAATGCATGCGCAGCGAGACGACCATTTCCAGGTGTTTCAGTTCTGAACAAGTGTTTCAGGATGTGTCAGCCGCGGCGACGGTGCAGCGGGATTCTCGCAGTGGAAGTGCGTGGGTTCAGGACGGCGGCTCGCTCGTCTTGAGTTTGCGGTAGAGGGTGGTACGGCTGACGCCGAGCTGGCGCGCCGCGGCCGAAATGTTGCCGGCGTTGTGGCGTATCGTTTCCTGAATAGCGTGCAGTTCTATTTTCTCGAGGCTGTTGGTCGAA
>JBBQAO010000070.1:0-19440 GCA_038316355.1 Burkholderiales bacterium | reverse complement strand
TCAGTGCCTGCACGATGATGATTTCATCGCTTTCTGCCAGCGGTTGCGTGAGGTCGCGCACCTGCGTGCCGTTGACGAATATGCGGATGTGGCGGCGGATGCGATCCTGCTCATCGATCATGCGGAAGCGGATGCCGGCGTACTGGCGGTCGAGGTCGAGCAGCAGCGCGGCGAGGGTCGCGCCCCGGGCATCAGCCTGACTGCGTTCGGTGTAGGAGCGCAGCGCACTGGGGATCAGCACTTTCATCGCAGGGCTTGTAGCGTCGCGGTTTCCACCGCGTAGATTTCCGGCAGATGGCGCGCGATGCAGGCCCAGCGCTGTCCTTCATTGCGGCTCAGCCACAACTCGCCGCTGGTGGTGCCGAAGTAGATCCCCACAGTCGCTGCCGTGTCCGTGGTCATCGCCTGTCGCTTTACGGTCCACCACGCCTGATTGTCCGGCATGCCGGCATTCATGCGCTGCCAGGTCTTGCCGCCGTCGCGCGGATGCACCACCACCGGGAAACCGATGTCTCCGGTTTTTTTCGGCATCGATTTTCCAATGCGCACCCAGGTGTCGGAGGGACGGTCAATGCGGTAAATGCAGCAGTGGTTCTGCTGGTAAATGCGGTCCGGATTGCCCGGGCACATACGCAGGCAATGCGGATCGTGGAAAGTGGGCTGCGCCGGATCGAAGCCATAGCCTTCGACCACATCCATGCCCTTGATCATCACTTTCCAGGTTTTGCGCGCGGCATCGCCGTGAAAAAGCCAGGCGCCTTTGCGTGTGGCTACGAGCACGATGGTGCGGCGTTTTGCTGCGGAGGATTTTCGGGGCATGGTTTTCTCCTGTGTCGGAAAGCAGAGTCAAAATGCAAAAGCATTTGCCGCCGATAAACGCCGATGAACGCAGATGCAAAAATACAAACTGCTCACAATGCCGGAATTCATCGCCAGGATTTTATCGGCGTTCACCGCGTTCATCGGCGGTTACAAGCCTTGTTTTGGTTTCGGCTGAACCGCCGCGACAGTTTCACGGATCGGGCGGATCGGCCGTACTTCGACACAGCCCACGCGCACCGGTGGAATTTTTGCCGCGATCTCGATCGCTTCGTCGAGATCGCGGGCCTCGATCATGTAAAAACCCGCGAGTTGTTCCTTGGTTTCGGCAAAGGGCCGTCGACCACGGTCCTCTTGGATCCGGAAAACTGCACACGCGCGCCCTTCGAACTCGGTTGGAGCCCTTCGCCCGAGAGCAGGATGCCCGCCTTGGCCAGTTCCTCGTTGTATTTGCCCATTGCCGTCAGCAATTCTTCGCTGGGCAGGGCGCCGGCTTCCGAATCCAGTGTTGCCTTGACCATTACCATGAAGCGCATGATTTTAAATCCTTGTTTTTAAACAATAATTTATCGTGGGCCGAGGCGCGACAACGACCGTTCTTACCCTGTAGTCGATTGGCAAATGGCCAATTCGACAAGGCGCTGAAATAAATTTTGCCGGCCCTGGGGCTTCAGGGGCACGGCTTGAACCGATCCTCAGCTTTTCAGCCGGTATCCGGTTTTGAAAATCCACGTCACCCCGGCCATGCAGGCGAGGAAAAATCCCAGTGTTGCCGCGAGGCTCACACCGACATGCACATCCGCGGCACCGTAAAAGCTCCAGCGAAAACCGCTGATCAGATAGACCACAGGATTGAACAGACTGACGGTGCGCCAGGCCGGCGGCAGCATGTCGATCGAATAAAACGCGCCGCCGAGGAAGGTCAGCGGGGTCATGATCAGCATGGGTATGAACTGCAACTGTTCAAAACCCTTGGCCCAGACCCCGATGATGAATCCGAACAGGCTGAAAGTAATGGAGGTCAGCAGCAGGAAAGCGATCATCCACACCGGATGCAGGATCTGGATCGGCACGAACAGGCCGGCCGTGGCGAGGATGATCAGCCCGAGAATGATGGACTTGGTTGCTGATGCTCCTACATAGGCGAGCACGATTTCCCACGGTGATACCGGCGCTGACAGCAGTTCGTAAATCGTTCCGGTGAATTTGGGGAAGTAGATGCCGAAGGAGGCATTCGACAGACTGGCGGTAAACAGCGACAGCATGATCAGGCCCGGCACGATGAAGGCGCCGTAGGGCACGCCGTCCACGCCCGACATGCGCGAACCGATGGCAGCACCGAACACGACAAAATACAGCGAGGTGGTGATCACCGGCGCCACGATGCTCTGCGCCACGGTGCGCCAGAAGCGCGCCATCTCGAAGCGGAAAATCGCCCATACACCGTGGCGGTTGAAGGCGAGGCTATTGTTTTTTTTCATGTTCTCGCTCATTTCTGTTCATGTACCAGGCTGACAAAAATATCCTCCAGTGAACTCTGCCGGGTATTCAGATCCTTGAACCCGATGCCGAGATCGCTGATGCGCCGGAGCAGATCCGGCACACCCGTATGTTCGGTGTTTGCGTCGAAGGAATATTCGAGTTCGCTGCCGCCGGCTTTCAGCGCCAGTTGCCATTCGGCCAGTTCCGCCGGAATGGCCGTCATTGCCTGCTGCAGATTTACAGTGAGCTGTTTTTTGCCAAGTTTTTTCATCAGCGTGGCTTTTTCCTCGACCACGATCAGCTCGCCCTTGCTGATCACGCCGATGCGGTCGGCCATTTCCTCGGCTTCGTCGATATAGTGCGTGGTCAGGATGATGGTCACGCCGCGTTCTTTCAGACCGCGCACCAGTTGCCACATGTCCCGGCGCAGCTCCACGTCGACGCCGGCAGTCGGCTCGTCGAGGAAAAGGATGTCCGGTTCATGCGACAGCGCCTTGGCGATCATTACCCGTCGTTTCATGCCGCCGGACAAGGTCATGATCCTGTTTTTGCGTTTGTCCCATAAGGACAGATCGCGCAATATTTTTTCGATGTGCTGCGGGTCTGGCGCGCGGCCGAACAGCCCGCGGCTGAAACAGACCGTGTCCCATACCGTTTCGAAGGCATCGGTCGACAATTCCTGCGGCACCAGGCCGATGCGCGAGCGGGCCGCGCGGTAGTCGTGCACGGTGTCGAGCCCGTCTGCCAGCACCGTGCCCTGGGTCGCGGTGACGATGCCGCAAATGATGCTGATCAGCGTGGTCTTGCCGGCACCATTGGGACCGAGCAGCGCGAAGATCTCGCCATGGCGGATGTCGAGGCTGATGTTTTTCAGCGCCTGGAAGCCCGAGGCGTAAGTCTTGGTCAGATTGGAGACGGCAATGATCGGCGGCATGGTGAATCCGGGGAGGGGAGCAGAATGAGAGCAGGATGGTATTACAGGTAGTGACAGACAGTGGATGTTCCGGGAAGTGCGCCGCTTATTTTTTTAGCTTATTTTTCCGGCTCATTTTCCCAGTTCAGCCAGCCTGTGTTCGAGGAAGCGTCGTTCCGGTGCCTGTTGCGTCAGTTCCAGCGCGCGCTGATAGGACGTGCGTGCTTCGGCGGCCATGCCCAGTCGCCGGCACAGGTCGGCGTGCGCCGCATGTGCGAGGCGGTAATCGGCCAATTCACCGCTGGCCAGTATGGTTTCGACCAAGGCGAGTCCGGCGGCCGGACCGTCGCGCATGGCCACGGCGACGGCGCGATTGAGTTCGATAATCGGCGAGGGCTCCAGCCTTGCCAGCACATCGTAGCGTCCGACGATCTGTGTCCAGTCGGTTTCTGCGGCGGAGGGGGCTTCGGCATGCACCGCCGAAATCGCCGCCTGCAGCGCATAGGGGCCGATCTGCCGCGTCGCCAGTGCCCGTTCCACCGGTGCGCTGCCTTCGGCAATCTGTTCGCGATCCCACAGCTTGCGGTCCTGGTCTTTGAGCAGGATCAGGCCGCCCGACGGCCGGGCGCGCGCGGCGCGCCGCGATTCGTGCAGCAGCATCAGCGCCAGCAGGCCCATGGCCTCCGGCTCCGGCAGCAGATCGACGATCAAGCGCGCGAGGCGGATGGCTTCGCCTGACAGATCGTGCCGAGTCAGCGCGTCGCCTGACGAGGCGGCATAACCTTCATTGAATACCAGATGGATTACGCGCAGCACGCTGTCGAGCCGTTCGGGCAGGTCTTCCGGTGTGGGCGCCTGGCAGGGGATTTTTGCGTCGCGGATCTTGTTTTTAGCGCGCACGATGCGCTGCGCCAGCGTCTGCGGCGCGGTGAGGAAGGCGTGCGCAATTTCCTCCGTGGTCAGGCCGCAGACTTCGCGCAGCGTCAGCGCCACCTGGGCGTCGGGCTGCAAGCCAGGATGGCAGCAGGTGAAAATCAGCCGCAGCCGGTCGTCCTCGATGTCTTCGGTTTCAGGCGCATCGGGGGCAGCGATGTTTGCTGCGGCCTCGTCATCAAGCTCGTCTACCCGTGCGTCACGACGTATCGCGTCGACGGCCTTGAACCGGCCCGCCGACACCAGCCATGCCCGCGGATTCGCTGGCACCCCGTCGCGGGGCCATTGTTCAAGTGCTGCGCGGAAGGCTTCATGCAGCGCTTCTTCCGCGACATCGAAATCACCGAGCAGGCGGATCAGCGTCGCAAACACGCGGCGTGACCCGGTGCGGTAGACGGCGTCCACAGTCCCGCGCATTTTTCCTGCTGCGCCCTCATTCATTTGTTGTCGCCCTGCGCATCCGCCTGGGAAATCCGGGAATATATTATCGCTGTCTGCGTACGTTGGCGTACAGAACTATTGCCACAGTTGCGGTAATCGCCCATTTCGCGCAGGATGCTGGTGAATTGCACATGCCCTGTTCAAGGCGGGGAAGCCAAAGGGATCGCGCCATGACCTGCAAACGGAATTTCGGGTAATTGTGTAACGTACATCTGATCTGTGGGTGCCGGGCTGCAGTTGCAGCCGTCCTGCTGTTGGCGCTCACCCTGCACTGCCCCGACCTGCGCGCCGAATTGTTGTTCCGCGGCACAGAGCAGATTAACGGCCAGCAGCACTGGTTGCCCGTCAGGAAATACAGCAATCCGTCAGATACCGCCTACGCGCAGATCCCGGCAGATGGTGGAGCCGCACCAGCAGAGGAAGTTTACGCATTTTTCTCCGGTCCGATCACGCATGAAGATGTGGTCAGCGCGGGCGTAATGGCCAGCCTGCTCAAGAGCGGCAAGCAGAAGTTGGCAGGCAACGCGGTGTGGCTTGCCAGCAATGGGGGGGATATCGATGCCGGGATGGCACTGGGGCGACTGCTGCGCAAGCTGGGTGTTTTCACTCTCATCGGCAGGAACGACAAATGCCTGAGTGCCTGTGTCTTCGTTTTCATGGGCGGAGAACGGCGCAGCGTCGCCGGGCGGCTCGGTATTCATCGTCCCTATTCCCCTTCCACGCAGGATGCTCCCGATCGCCAGGCCCGGTTTCGCCTGATGCAGAAGATATTGAAGGACTACATTGAGGAAATGGATTTCCCCTATTCCCTGTATGAGGCGGTGATGCTGGTGCCTCCGGAATCCATGCAAATACTGGCCCCGGCAGATCTGAAAAAGTTCTATCTCGAAGGTATCAGTCCCTCGTCCGAAGACCTCGCAGATGCGGCCTCGGCAAGGCGCCTCGACATCTCCATGTCCGAATACCTGGAGCGCAAGGCGAAAACACCGGTATGCGCTTTCCTTGCTGCCGGGCTGGGCCCTTGTGAAAGCAGCGCGCAGGCAGTGGCGGCGGGCGGAGGCGCGGTGGACGGTCCAACGCAACAGGCTGAACCCGCATCGACACAGGCAATGGGGCACGGCACAGACAATACGCAAGATATTCAAGAACCGGACTCTTCCCAGGGCGCAACTCGCAGCCCCCCCGAATCGTCCTAGACCTGTCGTAGCGTGCGTGTTACCGGGCCGGATATTTCTGGAACCACTTGGCGAAGGTGCCGGTGGCGTTCTGCAGTGCATCGCCGGCAGCGGCGCTGTACTGGGCATTGCTGGTTTCGGCGACATTCTCCGATATGTTCTGCGCTGCGCCGCCGGCATTGGCCATAGCCATGGATTTGCCGATGGCGGCGAAAATGCCCTTGGTGGCCTGATCGTCCGAGGCTGCAACTTCGCGCATGGCGCCGAACTGTCGCTCGCTCTGGAACGCCTTGGTCAGATTGATCGCGGCGTCATCGCCCTTCGTCACTATTCCAGTGTACGTTTTTTTCAGCCCGTATCACCCGACTCGAAAAGGGGAACTTCCGGACACACATTCGAGCCTGTTGCCGCAGGCGCGCTGGGTCCTGGTGCAGAACTGTTCTGCGGCGACCAGGACAACAACGATTTCGGCAAACACCAGCACCGGTTGATCAACCGCCGATCTGTTGCTGAATGCGGGGAGGGGGGCTGCGCCGGTGTCAGAGCGCGGCCGGGCGCCGTCCGCTCACTCCGGCTTGATGCCGGCCTCGGCCACCACTTTTTTCCAGCGCGCGAGTTCGGTGCGGATCATGTTGCCCATTTCCTGCGGCGTGGTTGATGTCGGCACCATGCCGATGGCTTCGAGGTGTTTGACGAAGGCGGCATCTGCAACGGCGTTTTTCATCTCGGCATTGACCTTTTTCACCACATGCGCCGGTGTGCCGGCAGGGCCGAGGAAGCCGTACCAGGTGGTGTTGTTGAAGCCGGGATAGGTTTCGGCAATCGCCGCCACATCGGGCAGCGTGGCAAGACGCGTCGGATGGCCGATTGCAATCGCGCGCACCTTGCCGCTGGCCATGTGCGGTTGCCACGGTGCGGCGCCGCCGAAAATCGCCTGCACCCGGCCGGCAATCAGGTCCACCGTGGCCGCGCCGCCGCCCTTGTACGGCACATGGGTGAATTTTGCGCCGGTCAGTGACGTCAGCAACTCAATGCCGAGGTGGTTGGGGGTGCCGGTGCCGGGCGATGCGAAATTGATCTTGCCTGGCTGCGCCTTGGCGAGTTCCACCAGCTCTTTCACGTTTTTCGCCGGCACCGACGGGTGCACCACGATCAGGAACGGCACATAAACGCCGACGCCGATGGGCGTGAAATCCTTCACCGGGTCGTACGACAGTTTGGTGCCGAAGGCCGCGCTGACCACCAGCCCGCCGGAAGTGCCGAGCACCAGTGTGTAGCCGTCGGGCGTGGCTTTGGCCGCAATGCCGTGGCCGAGCGTGGATCCGGCGCCGGGACGATTGTCGATGACCATGGTCGTGCCGAATTTTTCGGAGAACCAGGTGCTGAATGCGCGCGCCGTCGGATCGGTGGTACCGCCCGGGGGATAGGGCACGATGATGCGCACCGGGCGGATCGGATAATTCTCGGCAGCCTTTGCCGCGAACGGCGCGACCAGCAATACAACAACAGATAAAACAACCATCCACTTCGGACGTGCCAGCATGATTTTCTCCTCGACGGCTATTGTCAGATTATTGTTGGTGCGGACTGCCGATGCGGTTGATTGTAGGTGCAAACGCCGGCTTCGCCAACCGGTGCGGCCGTGAGGGCCGCATCCGGCGGTGCGGTCAGCGTCGCGGCGCCTTCTCCAGCAGTTCCGCGAGTTCCTTTTTGTAGAATTTCGCCATGCCGGTGGTGCTGTGGCCGCGTGTTTCGGCGCTTTCCGGGATCAGCAGCAGGCGGCCGTTTTTAATGCGTTTCATCGCTGCCTCCATCATGCCCAGCGAAGCCGGGTTGCGTTCGTCGTCGGCCGAGTTGATCGCCAGCACCGTGGCGCGGATGCGCTCCAGCCCCGGCGACGGATCGTAGTCCGCCGAGGATTCCCACTGGTACAGCACATCGTTGGCGTCGCCGCGGAAGGGTGCTGCCAGCCGTTTCTCGAGCAGTGCGTCACCCTGCGCCGAAGTCGGCGTCGCGTTGTAGAGGGCGATGTTGCCGTTGGAGGTGGCGATCGAAAAATACGTCAGCAGCCGGGTCATGTTGCGCGGCTGGGTGGTGTAGTTGCCGTTGTTCCATTCCGGATCGTTGCGGATCGAATCCGCGAGCAGGCGGCGCATCATCCAGTTGCGGCCCGACATCGCGCCCGGCTGGCAGGCCATGGGCACGGCGACGTCCATCATGTCCGGGTATTTGGTGGCCCACACCCAGACCTGCATGCCGCCCATCGAATTGCCGATCACCAGGCGCAGGCGTTTGACGTTGAGGCCCTCGGTGACCAGCCGGTACTGCGCCTGCACCATGTCGTCGTAATTGTATTTGGGGAATTTCATGCGCAGGCCGCTGCTCGAGGGCCGCGTTGATTTACCGGTGCCCAGCGAGTCGGGCAGGATGATGAAATATTTGCTGGCGTCCAGCGGCTGGCCGGGGCCGAACAGTTCTTCGGCAAAATTCCGCGTCAGCATGTTCGCGCCTGAACCGGCAGTGCCGTGCAGGATCAGCACCGGTTCGCCCGTCGGTTCGCCGATGGTGCGGTAATGCAGCGTGACTTCCGGCATTACCTCGCCGTTGTGGAATTTGAAATCACGAGCCACCCAGCTGCCTTCCTTGGGTGCGGGATAGTTCGCGGCAACGGCCGGCAGTGCGGCGCAGAGGATGAATGCAAAAAAGGCGAAAAACGACTTGGCAAGACGGTGCAGTGACAGCATGGCTCCCCCGGCAGTTGGATTGAATGGCGGGTCGCACGGCGGATTATTGTTATTGCCGGTGCGACGGGCTGTAGCAGCTTACGCCTACTCCGGCGGCAGGCGGACATGCGCAAACGGAATGTGGAACCCGGATTGCGCTTCCGGCAAACACTGATGCCGAGGCTGCGGCCGTGACTGGATGCGGTCGCGCGCCGGTGACCGCAGCACCATAAAAATATAAATAAAACAATGACTTGAAATTTTATGCGGAGCGCTTATTTCTCCCGCATCGCGCGTGCCGCTTTTGCCGCCGGGCGTTCCCAGCAGCGTTTCAGCCAGTTGTCGAGTCGCGGCCATTGGCCGAGATCAATCGACAACGCCCGGAAGAGCGCACCGGCGACATTGACGTCGGCGATCGTAAACGCTTCACCGATCAGCCAAGTGGATTCGGTGAGTGAAGTTTCCAGCACGTCGAACGCGGGCGCGACCTGTTTCCAGTTCGCAGCGGCGATGTCGGCTTTGCGTTCGGCAGCGGGCAGCGCCACGGTGTGACGCACGTAGTCAACGATCTGGCGGTCGAGGCGGTCGGTTTCCCACAGGCTCCACTGCATCACCAGCGCCTGCTGTTTGGCATCGGCGGGCCACAGCGGGCTGTTGTGTTTTTGCGCGAGGTAGATGTTGATCGCCATCGATTCCGACAGGATGAAGCCGTCGTCATCAATGGTCGGCACGCGACCGTTGGCATTGAGCGCGCGGTAGGCAGGGGTCTGTGTCTCGGGAGCGCGGGGCAGCCAGTCTTCGTGGTTATATTCAAGGTCGAGTTCGCCGGCCATCCAGATGACGCGGAGGGCGCGGGAGTTTGCGGAGCCGTAGATGCGTAGCATGTGATTCTCCTGAGGTCTTATAAATTGGGATATCAGTCGAGCGGGAAGTGGTGGCGCTGGGATTCTATAACGGCCATGCTATCAGCAGCACCGGTATGCTGATAACAATCACGATGATTTCCAGCGGCAAGCCCAGCTTCCAGTAATCGCCGAAACGGAATCCGCCGGGGCCGAGGATCAGGGTGTTGTTCTGGTGTCCGATCGGTGTCAGGAAGGCGCAGGATGCGCCGATGGCCACCGCCATCAGGAACGGGTCGGCGCTGGCGCCCAGCTGTCCGGCGGTGCTGATGGCAATGGGGCACATCACGGCTGCGGTGGCGGCATTGTTCATCAGGTCAGACAAGGTCATGGTGACGATGAGAACCAGCGCCAGGCCAAATATCGCATTGCCACCAGCAACATTTTCCAGCAGCACCCGCGCAATCACATCGGCGGCACCGGTACTGCCCATTGCACCGGCCACCGGGATCAGGGCGCCCAGCAGCACGATGACAGACCAATCGACTGAATCATAGGCTGCGCGCGGCGGTACGGTGCGCATGGCCATCGATGCCAGGGCACCGGCGGCAAAAGTAATGGCCGCAGGCAGGCCGAACGCTGCACCGCACACCGCTGCTGCCATGATGCCGCTGGCGGTAAGCGCTTTGCGCCGGTCAGGGATGCGCAGTTCGCGTCCGGCAAGGGGAACGCAGCCGGAAGCGGAGGCAAATCCGCTGATGGCATCCCCCGAACCCTGCAACAGCAGCAGGTCGCCTGCGGCAAAACGCAGCGAGCGCAGCCGTGCCATCGAACGCTGTCCCTGGCGCGACACTGCAAGCAGGTTGATGCCGTAGAGGGTGCGCAGGAGAATGTCGCTGGCCGAGCGGTCGACCAGCATCGATTCCGGCAATATGGCCAGCTCCATCAGAATAATGTCTTCGGAGGACAAAGTTTCCGCATCGGGCTTGTTTTTTTCCTTTGCCAGCGACTGGGTTGACTCCTCGCCGGACTTTTCGTTTTCGTTCGGGGGGATGGCTTCCGCAAGTTTGAGTCCGAGAGTCGACAATGCCCCGGCCAGGTTTTCAGCGTCGGCTTCCAGGATCAGGATGTCGCCAGAGCGCACCACCCAGCCACGGCTGGGCGCAGTGACGCGCACATCGTTGCGTACTACTCCGATGACCTGGGCATCCGATTTTTCGAGTGATGATTCGATTTGACGCAGGGTTTTTTTGACAGCGGCGCTGTCTTCCGGGACATGCGCTTCGGTAATGTAGGCCCCGCTGTCGAAACCTTCGGCACCGGATTGCCTGCGGGCCGGCACCAGCCGCCAGCCGACAAGACCGATCAGCAGCACGCCGGTCACAGCAACAGAAAGACCGACCGGCGAAAAATCAAACATGGCAAAGGGGCCCGCACCGCTATCGCGGCGAAAAGCCGAAACAATCAGGTTGGGCGGGGTGCCGATCAGGGTGGTCATGCCGCCGAGGATGGAGCCGAATGCGAGCGGCATCAGTACTTTGCCCGGCGGCAGGTTCTGCTTGGCCGAAATCTGGATGGCAACCGGCATCAGCAGCGCGAGAGCACCGACGTTGTTCATGAATGCAGAGAGCACGGCGGCCAGTGCGGTCAGTGCCAGTATGGTGAGGGTCGGGCCTGACGCCGCAGGTACCACGTAGCGGGTAATGACATCGACGACACCGGAGTTTTTCAAGCCACTGCTGAGGATCAGCACGCAGGCAACGGTGATGACCGCCGGGTGGCCGAAACCGGCAAAGGCATCGGCGGCGGGTACCAGGCCGGTAATGACGCAGGCAATCATGGCGCACACCGCGACCATGTCGTGACGCCAGCGGTTCCATAAAAACATGCCGGCAGTAGCGAAGAGGATGATGAGGATCAGGATTTGCTGGTTGGTCATGTTCGTATTATTGACCAGCGGGATGGAGATCGTTCACGCCATGAAGAATGACAAATGAAAACAGGAAATTAAATTCTGGTTGATGACGCTGCGGCGTGACTTGCGTTGAGTGGTTTATATAGGCAACAAAAAAGCCCACTGTCATAAGCGGGCTTTTTTGGTGAGGGTGCAAACAGCGCAGTGCTCAATCCACCACGGCAGTGCTTTTCGGCGGCATCTGCGCTTTGGACTTGCGGCCGGGAGCTGCGGGCGGGATGTAGCCGGAGATGCGGCACAGCATGGCTTCGACTTCCTTGCCGTCTTTGTAACGGATCGAGCGGCACACCATGATGGCGCCCTTGGCGTGCAGGTCGGTGGCGCGCGCACGCACGGTCGCCACTGAAAGACCGGTTGCTGCGGCGATTTGCGAATCCAGTTGTTCGCCGCTGTTTGCCAAATAATCCAGAATTGCTTGCATTGCAGAAGCCTTTCTTTGCAGTCAGTCGGGTCAGCGCCGGCCGGGGAACAGCTGGCGCGTCGGGGGGAGACGGATGATACAGGAAAGTGCCGCGTTTGGCTCTGGGCCTGCTTATTTTTTGTGCTGCGGGCTCACAAAAAATACTTTAAAAACAATAACTTATTTTTATTCCGGGGTTACGGACCCACGGTGGCCGAAGCATGGATACCGCTGCTGCCGTCTGCTCAGGGGTGACGATCTTTATTTTTTTGGGCGGTTTCAGAGTTGGCGCTTGTCGATTGCGCCTGAGGCAGCAGGCGATCCATTTCTTTTTTGACGACGGCGTAACACTCGCAGACCCGAGCCTCCAGTCCCGGCCGGTCCAGCACAGTGATGCGGCCGCGGGTGTAATTGATCAGCTTCTCCTTCTGCAGCTTTCCCGCGGCTTCGGTGACGCCTTCGCGGCGCACACCCAGCATGTTGGCGATCAGTTCCTGGGTCATTTTTAATTCGTTCGAGGGGAGCCGGTCCAGGCTCAGCAGCAGCCAGCGGCAGAGTTGCTGCTCCACCGAGTGGTGCCGGTTGCAGACGGCGGTTTGTGCCATTTGCGTGATCAGGGCCTGGGTGTAGCGCAGCAGCAGGTGTTGCAGGTCGCCGCCGTGTTCAAATTCTTTTTTCAGGGGCGCCGCTCTGATCCGGTAGCCATACCCCGCGCTTTGCACCACGGCGCGGCTGGGTGTGGTTTCGCCGCCCATGAACAACGCGATGCCGACCAGGCCGTCGTTGCCGACGATGGCGATTTCAGCGGATGAGCCGTCTTCCATGACGTAGAGCAGTGAAACAATGCTGGTGGTCGGGAAGTAGACGTAACCCTGGTCGCCTCCCGATTCATAGACCGCCCAACCGAGCGGCAACGGAATCAGTTCCAGCTGGGGCAGCAGGTATTCGTAATCGGCCGCCGGTAATGCGGCCAGCAGGTGATTCTGTGCGGGATGATGGGGACTGGGCATAGCAGCTTGCTTTCTCCCCGGGGGGTAGCGTAGAGGCGGCGGTCGCTATCTGGCGGGCATGGCTCAGGAGATCACAATACGCCCTTAAGGACGCGCTTATAGGTTCGGTAGCGTACATAAGTATCTTTAATTTCATTGTTTGACGGAATATTCACTAATACAGCGTCATTGCGGGGTATTCCGGGATATTCCGGGATATTCCGGTTTCCCGCTCTCAGTGGGCCAGCGTACAGACTCGGTGCGCCGCGCCACTTATTCTCCGGTTGTTCCATTCTTAAATCACCCGGAGTGACCGATCATGAAAAACATTAAACGCATTGCCGCTTTCTTCGCTGCGGTTGTACTGGCTACTGCGATGGGTTGTGCCGCAACCTCAAAAAGTGAGGGCACAGCTGGGTACGTGGACGACACCGTCATCACCACCAAAACCAAGGCTGCCATTTTCAACGAGCCGACGCTGAAGTCCGCTGAAATCAATGTTGAGACGTTCAAGGGAGTCGTGCAACTGTCTGGTTTTGTCGGCTCACAGGCGGACATCAACAAGGCGGTTTCACTGACGCGCGCCGTCGGCGGCGTGACCTCAGTCAAGAACGACATGCGTCTCAAATAAAGAGGCATCGGGCCTTTGTTGAATGCCCGGAACCGATGGCTTGCCGGCCGTGACAGGCGCCGGCAGGAAATGCAGGATATTCAACGCCCATGTTTGACCAAGAGGTATGCAAATGAAAACCATGAACCAGATTAAACGAATGGCCGTCACCACCCTGACCGCAGCAGCACTGCTCGGCCTGGGTGCCTGTGCCGGGATGTCGGACCAGGACAAGAGCACCGCGATTGGTGCTGGCGTCGGTGCCGTTGGCGGTGCCGTGATCACCGGCGGCAGTGCGGTCGGCACCATCGGCGGCGCTGCAGTCGGCGGGCTGATCGGCAACCAGGTCGGCAAAGACAAGAACTAACTTCGGCAGCAGCGGTTGAACAATGCGCCGGCTTTCCTTGCCGGCGCATTTATTTGTACCGGGAAAGAAGCGTGTAATGTGACTACTGCGACCCATTATTGCGGCCGGCTATTACGGTCCCGAAATGTTTGCTGAGGAAATGAGGTGCGGGATGGTACGGCTGAAACTGTTTATCGAACTGCAGTATGAAATCATCGACTACGTCAGCGATTTCATATTCAATATCCACGCCGCGCAGACAGCGTGCCAGTCGCTGGTCATGGAAAACCTCGAGGTCAGTCAGCCGGTCGATGTGGCGTTGTTCACCGAACCGCTCCACGGCAATCGCTATGCGCGCCTGCGCGCGATGCCGGGCCACCTGAAGGTGCGGTATGACGCGGTGGTCGACCTCGCGCACCACATCGCATCCCCCGACAGCGTCGGGGAAGTCCCGATTGCACAATTGCCGGCGGAGACCCTGGCCTACCTCTACCCGAGCCGTTATTGCCAGTCCGACCGCCTGCGCCAGCTGGCGAACCATGAATTCGGCGGACTGCGGCAGGGTTACTGGCGGGTGCGGGCGATCCAGGACTGGGTGCAGCGGCGGACCAAATTCGTATCCGGCAGTTCCAACGCCACGACGTCGGCCATCGATACCGTGGTCGAACAGGTCGGTGTCTGCCGCGATTTCGCCCATCTGATGATTGCGTTGTGCCGGGCCATCAATATTCCCGCCCGTTTTGTCACCGGCATTGATTATGGCTCTGATCCTGTTTTCGGGCCGCCGGATTTTCATGCCTATGTGGAAGCTTTCCTCGGCGACCGCTGGTATCTGTTTGATCCGACGGGCATGGTGTTGCCGACCGGGCTGATCCGGCTCGGCACCGGACGTGATGCCGCCGATGTTTCGTTTGCGACGATTTTTGGCACCGTCATATCCTGGGCACCGGTGATCGGTATCGAAGGCGTCGAAGATGCTGCCAGCGGCATTGTCTTGCCGCTGGCGTGTGTCGAGGCGCTGTCCACCGACGGTATCCCGGGCTGAGCGCAGACAGTCCCGGCATCAGACCGCTGCGCATGACGCGGCTTCCGGCCCGCGCTGTTGAGGGCCACGATGTTGCTGCGGCTGTGGTCGGCAGTTTGCGGTTTTAAGCTGCCTGGCAGCCTTCCTGAAGACGACACGGCCCCCCGCAAGCAGCCTGATCGCGTCTCAACGGTCCCCGCCCCACCGGCACAGCACCTCAGGCCGAGGGGGCCCGTTGCGCCCGGGACTTTCTGACACCGGCAAACGCGCCCAGGTTCTGCGGGTTCACCCGTAGACGCCCCCTCCGATTGACCGTCGCGGCAACTTTTGCGCCGCTATGCGGCCCGTTGCGGACCCCGAACGCTGCCCCGAAAGCCTCAGATGCCCTGCGCAGCCGGGCCATGGGTCGAGGTCAGCGTTTGAAATCCCTGTCTTCTTACCCGGTGCGCCTCGCTTGCCTGCAGTGCTCACGCCACGGGCGCTGCCGGCATGCTGAAGGAGAACGTGGTTCCCACCAGCGGAGTGCTGGTGGCCGTGAGTTGCCCCCCCATGGCCTGCACCAGCCGGCGCGAGATGACCAGGCCAATGCCGGTGCCGGCGAACACGCCGCGGTCGTGGCCAAAACGGTTGAAGGGTTCAAAGAGGTGCGGCAAATCGACCTGCGAGATGTCCACGCCGGTATCGGCCACCTCCACGTGCAGGTGGCTACTTTCCGCAATGTTCAGACCCCAGCCTGCGACTGGGGCGCCTCCCACGGCTTGGTTCACTCTGTATCGCTTCGAGTGTCCAGTTGGAAGATTTGCGCTTACTGATTTGCCTGATTATCGGTGGATATGATTGCATCGACCGGATAGTAGAGCTGGGCGCATTCCTGGCGCAACACACCGCCGGTAACAGTGAGATCGGTGCGATATGCGTTGGCAATGAAATCGAGTGTGTCGATATGCCGGACCTCGAAATACATTCGGTGAACGTCATCGCGTCCCGCCCCGAACACGATGCGACCAACCTTCGCCCAGATCGATGCCATCGTGCACATGCCGCAAGGCTGCAGCGTTGAATAAAGCGTCGCGCCGCGCAGTTCGCCCCCCAAATTGCCGGCGTCGGCCAGTGCAGCCCCAGCGCGTCGAAACGCGACCATCTCAGCGTGCGCCGTCGCATCATGCAAGGTCTGGCATTCGTTGTGCGCAAGGCCGATAATCCGCCCATCGCATACGATGACACACCCGATCGGCGACGAAGCAGGGTTGCGGCCACGCGAGGTGGCTACCGCCAGCGCTTCGCGCATCCAGTTTTCATCAGCGGCTGCCGACATCGCACCTCCTCAAGTTGAATGGAACCCCCCACTTGGTTCGGCATAAGGAAGAAGTTGGAAGCCTTTAAGCCATTCTGCTTTTGGCAGGCATTAAAGAAAACCCTCCATCCAGTCTCAGGGGCAAGAACCGGTTACTCGGACCGGGCATAAAGGACCAGGCGCGGAAACGACCACATTTAAACATCGTCTTCGCACTGGAAGGCCCCCCGACACAGAGATTCGCGCGCCTGTTATCGATTTTTCCGGGCAAATTACTCAGGACCCGACTCGCCAAGCTGCGAAGATCATTGCGTTTTGGAACCGCTGCCGAGAACCACCTCGCCCGACTCGCCCAGCGTGGGCTTTTCCCCGCTGAACACGGCCTTGGCCATCACGAACAACTGGGTCAGTTTGTTTTCACTCACGTTCCAGTAGTGCGCGTGACTCACTGTCACGCGCACCAAGGCCAGGTCGGGATCGTCCACGCCGCCGGGAAAATAGGCCTGGACGAACTTCGTCCACAGCGCCTGCCGCTGGGTTATGTCATCGACCACCTGAGCTGAACCCGATACCGAAACATAAATGTCCTTGCTTGGGTCGGCATAGCTGATGTTCACCTGTGGCTGCTGTGCAATCTCCTGCGCTGCCCCCCCCTTGATTGACATGAAGAACCACAGCTTGTCGTCCGGCATTGCCTTGTTCTGTGTCGTCATCGGCCGCGAATGGAGGTGGCCGTTGCCGTGGCGGGTGGTGAACATGGCGAACTTGACAGCCTTGATGAGGGGCCACAGGTGCTGTTCGGCGACGGTGTCTGTAGGCATATGTTGGCTTTCGGTTGGTGGGTGTTGAATGCAGGCGTTTATCCATGCGCCATTGCAGGCCCGATGATGCTCGTCTTTTGTATGTGTGTTTGTGCGCTGTCGCACAGAGTTGAATCGATGCCAGCGCGTTCTGGCGGTACAGCTTGTAGCGCCACACCACCGCCTTCGTGCAGGCTTAGCTTCGGCCTCGGTGGCAATGAAGTCGGCAACGCCGCCGATCAGCGGGCACGGGGACAAAATATGCGGCCAGCGACCCGGTCTCGAGGAACGAGCGCTTGATCACCGGGAAGCGTTCTCGAACCTGCCGCTCGAGCGGAACTTGGTGAAGGCAATGGCGACGTTGGCACCGATCACGCCACAGATCGCCAGCTTGGAGCCCGCCATCGCGGCACGCGGGTCGGGCCGGGTCAAGACGCGACTCATGTCATGCGCCCCAGCGCCCAGCGTCCCGCAGCGGCTGCGGCAGCGGTTAGCGCCGTGCCCCAGGCGATATCGACCAGGGCCAGGCGCAACGGCCAGCCCCTCAACGTGGCCAGGTTGCTGAGGTCGTAGGTGGCATAGGCAAAGAAGCCAAACAGCGCGCCAGCCAGGACCGCTCGCGACCAGGGCACATCTGCCGGAGCTGCAAGGCCTCCGCACCAGGCCGCGGGTGCAACGGCAAAGAGCAAGACGCCGGCCGGGTAGAGCAGGTAGAAAACGCCGCCCGCCACCAGATTTGGCGGATCTGCAATCAAATGCCCGATGCCGTCGCGATAGAAGGACTTGGCGATGACACCGAGCCAGACGACATCCAAGGCCAGCATCACCACCGCAGTGGCACCGTACGCAACGAGGTAGTTCAACATGTTGGTTTCATCCTGCTTCGATTTGTTGTTGAGGGAAACTTGATGACGCAGTTCAGCGTCAAGCGGTGTTTAAGGTCTGGTCGCAGAGGACGGATTATTTTGTCCAAGTCAGTGGCACGTCTCCTTGACTTGTCTGCCGTCGCCAGCCTGGGCTCGAACCAGGGACCAGCGGATTAACAGAAGGGGACGCATTGAGTTATCCCGGGTTGTACGGACAGCCTAGCAGCCTGTCGGACTTAGCCGATTCCAAAAAACTGGACGCTCTAAAACGAGCTACAGCGCGTTTAAATTTTTCGGGAGGGTGTTTCGATGGTAAAAAAAGGTCCATTTTCGTGAAAAACACCCTAAGCCCGACAGGCTGCTAGTTAAGCACTACGCCATTCTCTCCCAATCTGCCCGGGGGTGCGGTAGCCGAGTGTTTGATGAATCCGCTTACAGTTATAAAACAGTTCAATGTGGTCGAAGATTGCGCAGCGCGCAGCATCACGAGATGAGAAATCGCGGTGATGGATGAGTTCGTTCTTCAGGGTGGAGATGAAGCTCTCGGCCACTGCAGTGTCCTGCGGCACCTTGCGAACGTTCATGCCGGACCGCGCACCATGTGACTGCAGCAGGTCGCGATAGGCCGGCGTGTTATACCGCGGCCCACGATCAATGTGATGAATCAGGCCCGGCGCTGGCTGGCACCGGGCAAACGCCATCTGCAGCGCTTCCAGATGCAGCACCTGCCCCGGGGGCTGATCCATCGCCCAGCCCACCACCCTGCGCGAGTGCAGATCGAGCAACACTGCCAAGTGCAACCAGCCTTCCCGGGTGCGGATGAAAGTCATGTCTTCTTACCCGGTGCGCCTCGCTTGCAGCCTGCAGTGCTCACGCCACTGGCGCTGCCGGCATGCTGAAGGAGAACGTGGTTCCCACCAGCGGAGTGCTGGTGACCGTGAGTTGCCCCCCCATGGCCTGCACCAGCCGGCGCGAGATGACCAGGCCTCTGCCGGTGCCGGCGAACACGCCGCGGTCGTGGCCAAACCGGTTGAAGGGTTCAAAGAGGTGCGGCAAATCGACCTGTGAGATGCCCACGCCGGTATCGGCCACCTCCACGTGCAGGCCGCCTCTGGCCCCATCCAAGCTCCGCGCTGTGACTGTGATACTGCCGCCTTCGACGTTGTACTTCACCGCATTGCTGATCAGATTCAACATCACCTGTCGCAGCCATTTCGCGTCGGCCAGCAAGGGCCGTTCGACCAAAGCACTGTCGACATCGACCGTCACCTGCAGCGCACGCGCAGTCACGGTGGCATCCAGCATGAGTATCACGTCGGCCACCAGAGACTTGAAGTCCACCGATTCCTGTCTCAGCTTCAGCTGCCCGGCCTCGACCAGCGAGAGGTCGAGCAGGTCTTCCACCATCTGCAGCATGTGGTTGCCGGCTTTCAGCAGGTCTTGGACCCATGCCCGTTGTTCATTGTCCAGCGGCCGCTTTTCTGATGTGTCCAGCAGTTGCCCATAGCCCAGCACCGCTGTCAGCGGCGTGCGCAACTCATGGCTCATGTGCGACACAAAGATCGACTTGGCCAGGTTGGCCCGCACGGCGGCGTCGCGTTCCACGCGCACGGCGTCAGCGGCGCGCCGTACCGATGCATCGGACAGGGTGCCGCGGTAGCCGAAAAAGGCCCCCGTGGGGCTGTAGATCGGCTCGGCATTGAGCGTCAGCGGCAACCGGCGACCGTCGGGCAGCGCGGCGTGGCAGTCGAGTTCGCGGATGACACGGTGGTGTGCCATCAAGACGGGCAGCGGCTCGCCGTCGGAGG
>JBBQAO010000109.1:0-10547 GCA_038316355.1 Burkholderiales bacterium | reverse complement strand
CATCAGGCGGCCAGCCACAGCCTAACTGCCCCGCTGCTTCAATTTGGCGAACGCCAGTGCCATGGCACCCGATGCGCTGGCCTCCGGCGCCCGGCGTACCGCCTGGTCCGCAGGCCGACGCGCACCAACCCCACTGTTTTTTTCGCCAGCATCACGCGATACCCCGCTGCTGCGCGTAGCATTGCCCGCATCATCCATGCGCATGGTCAGCGCAATACGCTGGCGCTTCAAATCGACCTCAAGAACCCGCACCTTGACGATCTGGCCGGGTTTGACGACCTCGTGCGGATCCTTGACGAAACGGTTGGCCAGTGCGGAAACATGCACCAGACCATCCTGATGCACGCCAACATCAATGAAAGCACCAAATGCGGCGACGTTGGTGACCACACCTTCAAGCACCATGCCCGGCTGCAGGTCGGAGAGTTTTTCCACACCGTCCTGAAAGGTGGCGGTCTTGAATTCAGGCCGCGGGTCGCGTCCCGGCTTTTCCAGCTCGGCAAGAATGTCACGCACTGTGGGCACACCGAATCGTTCGTCGGCAAAATCCGCAGCCGGCAAGGCCTTCAGCAGTGAGGCATCGCCCATCACTTCGCCGATGCCCTTGCCGATGTGCGCAAGAATGCGCTCAACCACCGGATAGGCCTCGGGATGCACCGCAGAACGATCCAGCGGATTATCACCGCCGCTGATACGCAGAAAACCGGCTGCCTGCTCAAAGGTCTTGTCACCCAGACGCGGAATCTTGCGGATCGCCTGCCGGTTGCGGAACGGTCCCTTGGCATCACGATAGTCGACAATGTTGCGGGCCAATGTCGCGTTCAGTCCTGAAACCCGCGCCAGCAAGGGCACCGAAGCGGTATTGACGTCCACCCCGACCGCGTTCACGCAGTCCTCGACTGTCGCGTCCAGATTGCGTGCCAGCGCGCGCTGGTTGACGTCATGCTGGTACTGGCCGACACCGATAGCCTTGGGTTCTATTTTCACCAGTTCAGCCAGCGGATCCTGCACCCGGCGCGCAATCGATACTGCGCCGCGCAGGCTGACATCCAGTTGCGGAAATTCGGCAGCAGCAAAGGCCGACGCCGAATACACCGAAGCGCCTGCTTCACTGACCACGATTTTGGCCAGACTCTGGCCGGGCTTCAGCGTTGCCACCCGCTTGATCAACTCCGCAGCCAGCTTGTCGCTTTCGCGACTGGCCGTGCCGTTACCGATGGAAATCAGCTCCACGCCGTGGGCAATCACCAGCCGGGCCAGTGTCGCCAGCGATCCTTCGAGATCATTGCGCGGCTGATGGGGATAGATCGTTGCTGTATCCAGCAGCTTTCCGGTGGCATCCACCACGGCAACCTTGCAGCCGGTGCGCAGGCCCGGATCCAGCCCCAGCACAGCTTTCGGTCCTGCAGGTGCGGCCAGCAGCAGATCGTGCAGGTTCCTGCCAAAAATCCGGATGGCCTCAGCTTCCGCCGTATCGCGCAGTTGCACCATCAGTTCGGCACTGAGATGCACCTGCATTTTGATTTTCCACGACCACTGGCAGACGCCCAGCAGCCATTGATCCGCCGGCCGGCCGCGATCCCCGATGCCAAAATGCGCGGCGATCATCGCCACGCAGGGATGCGGCACTGCCGCCTCAAGCTCCGCCCCCAGGCCCAACTGCAGTGACAGCACACCCAGCGTGCGGCCGCGGAACAGCGCCAGCGCACGGTGTGAGGGAATGGTGCGCAGGGTTTCGGAATACGCATAATAGTCGCGGAATTTTTCCTCTTCCGCAGACTCCTGGCCCGCAACCACCGCAGACGCCAGAATGCCTTCGCTCTGCAAGCGGATACGCACCCTGGCCAACAGTTCTGCGGTTTCCGCAAAACGCTCGGCCAGTATGTCCCGGGCACCGTCGAGTGCAGCCTTGGCATCGGCAACATTGATCGCCTCTACACCTTCGGATGCCGGCACCACCTGAACATAGCGCGCCGCTTCCACCTGAGGATCCAGTTGCGGATCGCCCAGCAAGGCATCGGCCAGGGGCTCCAGGCCCGCCTCGCGGGCGATCTGTGCTTTGGTACGACGCTTCGGTTTGTACGGCAGGTAAAGATCTTCCAGCACCTGTTTGGTGGTACCCGCCTCCAGTGCGGCGCGCAGGGGATCAGTCAGCTTGCCCTGCTCCGCAATTGACGCAATGATTGTTGCGCGCCGGTCTTCCAGCTCACGCAGATACCCGAGCCGTTCCTCCAGCGTGCGCAATTGCGTATCGTCGAGATTGCCCGTGACCTCTTTGCGATAACGCGCAATGAATGGCACGGTAGATCCTTCGTCCAGCAGTGTCACCGCAGCCACGACCTGCGCGGGCTTTACGTTCAATTCAGCCGCGATCCCCTGTACGATTTTGGCCTGTGCAGCAGGCGTCAACGCAAAGCTCATGATCGGTCTTTTTCTCCGCCCAGCGCCTTGACCAGGTCGGCGAGCAGCAGCGACAGCTCGCCGGTCATCAGCGCCACGTCGATCTCGAACTGTTCCCCCTCATCCTCGACTTCGGCATCCGATTCGCGCTTGAGTATTTCCAGGAAAGTCACGCGTTTGATCTGCAACTGTTCCGTGAGCACGAAGGAAATCCGATCGTTCCAGGTCAGCCCCAGGCGGACCACGGTTTTACCGGCGGTAATGTGGTCGCGGATCTCCTTGCCTTCGAGGTTGTGCCGCGCATAACGCACCGTGGCCTTGCCGGCATCCGAGGCCCGCAGCTCCAGATCCTGGTCGATGCTGAATGCCCCCGGGGCATCGCCTTTGACCAGCCATTCGGCCATCGCTGCCGCCGGTGAACGTTGGGTTTCCAGCCGCAGCGCCTGCATGTTGTCGTCGGCACGACGCAGGGCTTCCATGAATTGCTCGGACTTGGCATCTGCTGCCGCATCCACCGCCAGCCAGCCATGGGCCGTATCCATCCAGCCGTTGGTAGTGCTGCGCCGGGCCAGCGCGCGTGGCAGTAATTCGTTGGTCACCTGTTCGCGCAGATCGCGCATCTGCTTGCGGCCTGCGGGCCGGCCCTGCTGACGCGCAATTTCCACGGCCCGATCCTGTGCAAGCTGACGAATGATCGAGGCGGGCAGCAGTTTCTGCTCCAGCCCAAGGACGAGCAGCCATTGCTGGTTCTGCTGATACAGATAGCGACCGTCGTCCTGCGGGCAGGTCCAGCCGCGGCTTTCCATCTGAAAGCCGCCACAGGGCTGCAGGGATTGCTGGGCGAGCTTGCGCTCCAGATCATCTGCATCACCTGCCCGGTCTGCGGGCAGGCGGTAAACAACAAGATTTTTCAGCCACATGGGAGCATAAAAAGCGGCTGATTATACGGCACTGCATCCACGCAGCCACGGATTGCTGCGGGCAAAAATTTTTACTTGACCAGCGTCACCGGCACCCGTGCCGCATGTATCACCTTGGTCGCAATCGAACCCAGCACAAGGTTGCCCAGTGTCCCCATGCCGCGCGTGCCCATGACAATTGCGCTGCAACGCAGGCGGCGCGCAGTATCCGCAATCCGGATCGCGGTATCGGAATCGCCATCCGCGACATGCAATTTGAAATCCACTTTGGCTTTCCGCAACGGTGCCGCCGCACGTTTCAGGATTGCATTGGCCCGCTCCCGCATCAACTGATCCCCCAGGCGCTTGGAAATATAAGCCCGCGTCATGCCGTAATCGTCGAATGCCGTAACGACGTGCAACAAATGCACCGTGACCGGACCATGCCTGGCTTCTTCCACGGCAAATTTGACCGCCCGCAGCGCATTTGAAGACCCGTCCACCGGCACCAGAATTTTTTTCATGGTCTGCCCCTGATTGGAAATAGGGGCAGTTTAATGAGTTGCCGGCCGGGGATGTTGATCAATATCAAATAGATGCCGGGTTTCAGTCATCGGCGGGGGCGCAAATACTCTGCCGCGAGTCAACAGCCTGAGCGCCGCGGTTACCGCGCGCTGCGCGAAGCGGCCGCGCAAACGGTATCATCGGCCCTTCTCCGCAATCACCACCCACAACACCATGACCAGCGTCAGCTACGAAAATGTCGCCACCGCCGCACTGTCGGCTTCGGCTCCCCGCATCCTGCAATCCATGCTCGCCCTCGACGACTTTGAGGCCGAGGCACGGCGTCGCATTCCCCGCCCGATCTTCGGCTACATCAACGGCGGTGTTGAAACCAACGCCTCGCTGCGCGACAACCGCGCGGTGTGGGATGAACTGCAGTTCGTGCCCAAATCTCTGGTCGATACCAGCGCGCGATCGCTCGCCACCACGCTGATGGGCAAGCAATACGACCTGCCCTTCGGCATCCCGCCAATGGGCGGGACCGCGATGACCTGCGCTGACGGCGACGTGGCGCTGGCCCGTGCTGCAGCCCGCGCCAACATTCCGATGGTGGTCAGCGGCGCTGCACTGACGCCGCTGGAACGGGTGAAAAAAGAAGGCGCCACCGCCTGGTTCCAGGCCTACCTGCCCGGCGAAGACGACGTGATCAAACAACTGGTTGAACGCGTCGAACGCGCCGGCTACGACACGCTGGTGCTGACCGTCGACGTCTCGGTGCTCGCCAACCGCGAGAACAACGTGCGCGCTGGCTTCAGCACCCCTCTGCGGCCTTCACTGCGGCTCGCCTGGGACATGGGCACCCGCCCACGCTGGGGGCTCAACATGCTGCGCCATACACTCACCCACGGCATGCCGCACTTCGAAAACATGGGCCCGCGCGTGCCGATGATTTCCGCGCTCAACCGCCAGGCCGGACGCCGCGACCGGCTGTCCTGGCCGCACATCGAACTGCTGCGCAAACTGTGGAAAGGCCGCTTCGTAGTCAAAGGCATCCTTGATCCGCAGGACGCGGCGCGCGCGCGCGACGCTGGCGTCGACGGCGTCGTCGTCTCCAACCACGGCGGCCGCCAGCTCGACGGCGCGGTGAGCCCGCTGCGCGTGCTGCCCGCGATTAAAGCCAATGCCGGCAACATGGCGGTGATGATGGACAGCGGTGTCCGTCGCGGCACCGATGTGCTCAAAGCGCTGGCGCTCGGCGCCGACTTCGTCTTCGTCGGCCGGCCCTTCCTCTATGCCATCGCTGTCGGCGGCGAACACGGCGCGCAGCACGTGATCAACCTGCTGCGCAGCGAACTGATGACCGACATGGCGCTGGTCGGGGTCAATTCACCGTTGGAAATGCGGCCGGAACTGCTGATGGATCGGCGGGGGTATGACTGGCAAAACGCCGGGGTTGTTAAAAAATAATAAATAAAAACAATTACTTAAATCTAAACCATCTTCTCTTCCATAAGCTTTTATCCCCCGCTCCCCACCGCTTGGTGGGGAGCGGGTTGGGGTCAGGGGCAGCAACTCAAGCCTGCGCAACCCCTCTGCTTCGCTTCAAGTGTGCCCTTGTCTCCCCGCAAAAAGCGGGGAGAGGGAACCTCGATCACCCCGCACTGCCGGCTCGCGCAGGCCGCTCATCCGCTTGCAGCCAACGAACCGGTCAATTAACTGACGGCATCATCCTTGGCCACAACGCTGGCGTCCTGCTTGGTCCTGGCAATTTCATCAGCATATTTGCGGGCACCAGCCTCGGTATCAAACGGTGCCAGTGGTTTGTCAGAACCGGTTTCGCTGACATCCCATTTGTTGTTTTTCCTGAGCGAAACACTGAAAACGGTCGCACCCTTCTGATCGAATCCCATATTGGCCACCTTTCATCAAAAAATTACCAAAGGCAGGGCGTTCTCGACCCGAAACGGGTTCCGGCATATCGCCACTATCACACTACTTGGTCTTGCTCGTCTTGCCGCCGTCGTTAAAGGCCGGGCTTGAATGATCATTGGCCTGTCCGGGTTTCGGAAAATCCGTGTCAGCGGCCTTGGGCACATCCGGGGCCGGGGGCGGCGGTGTCGGGGCAGACGGTGGCAATGGATCCCCCGGTTTCATCAGCGAAGGCTGTGGTGCGGAGGGCACCTTCTCTTCTTTTTTGCCACAACCTCCGACGAACACAACAGCGGCAACAACCAGCATCAGGTAATGATTCATGCACTCCTCCTTCGACAGCAGGGAAATAGTCCGAAAACATTTTTTTACCCCCGCAATCCAGCTTCGGGCGATCAGCGGCGGCGAAAACATCGTCGGGCAAAGCTGCGGGTTATTCCGTTCGGTATCGAACATACAGCGTGGAAACGCCGTTTCTTGTGCTGCGCATTGCCTAAAAGTGCCTGACCAAATGAAGGAATCTCTGAAGAACCGTAACGAGCGACTCGAGTGCAAGGGGCACGGCGCCCCCCCAAGGGGACTTGTTCCGCAGCGCGCGGGAGCTGAGACATATCAAATAGATGGGCGAGGCTCCGAGCACCGCGCGACGCAGCAATCGCGCCGCGCTGTAGATTATTCAGAGATTCCTGAAATCTCTCCCTCTCCCCGCTCGCGGGTAGACAAGGGCACACTTGGGCAAGGGAACACTTGAAGCAGAGCAGCGAAACCAGGTGTTTTTACCCCCCCCGCGAGTGCGCGGGGAGAGGCTAAAACCCCAGGTCGCTAGACCGCCCCCGCCGCCTTCAGCGCAACAATGTCTGCCACGCTGTAACCCAGACCGGCGAGTATGGCTTCGGTGTGCTCGCCAACCGCGGGCACCGGATCCATCCGCGCCTCGAACCCTTCAAAGGTGGCCGCCGGCAATAAAGCCGGAATCGGCCCCGCCGGCGTTTCCACTTCGCGCCAGCGCTTGCGCGCCTGCAACTGCGGGTGATCCCACACCTGATCCGGCGTATTGAGCCGCGAATTGGCAATGTCCGCGGCATCCAGCTTCGCCACCACTTCCACGCTGGTCCACAACGCAAAAGTGTTCTCGATCAGCGCTACCACTTCAGCCCGCGCCGCGGTGCGTTTGCTGTTGTTGTCATAGCGCGGATCTTTCGCCAGCACCGGCCGGCCCAGCACCTTGTCGCAGAAGTTCGCCCATTCGCGCTCGTTCTGGATGCCGAACAGCACGTCACCATCCTGCGTACGAAAGCGGCCATAAGGCACGATGGTCGCGTGGTCGGGGCCGCTGCGCCGCGGCGCCTTGCCGGAGAAATGCGTGTAATACAGCGGATGCCCCATCCACTCCGCCATGGTCTCGAACATGGTGAGGTCGATGTGCGCGCCCTCGCCGGTGCGCTCGCGCGTGTAGAGCGCCGCAAGGATCGCGGCATAGGCATGCAGCCCGGTGCCGATGTCGGTGATGGAGATGCCGACCTTGGCCGGCGACTCCGGCGTGCCGGTCAGCGACAGCACCCCCGCCTCGCCCTGCACCAGCAGATCGTAGGCCTTCTTTTTCGAATACGGCCCGGTGGTGCCATATCCCGACACGTCGCAGACGATCAGCCGCGGATGCTGCGCGCGCAATTCGGCAGCCCCCAGCCCCAGTCGCTGCG
Organism: Burkholderiales bacterium; assembly: GCA_038316355.1. GTDB lineage: Bacteria > Pseudomonadota > Gammaproteobacteria > Burkholderiales > SG8-41. The sequence goes on along the minus strand of JBBQAO010000109.1, from coordinate 3,115 downwards.
CCGCACCAGGGGCGAGGTTCTGGATGAATACATCGGCACTGGCAATGAGCTTGGCGAGTATGTTCTTCGCCTCGGGATGCTTGACGTCCAGCGTCAGGCTTTCCTTGGAACGATTCAGCCAGACGAAGTAGGCCGACTGGCCTTTGACCGTCTGGTCATAGTCGCGCGCAAAGTCGCCAACCTTGGGTCGCTCGATCTTGATCACCCGCGCGCCGAGATCGGCGAGCTGGCGCGAGCAGAACGGCGCGGCGACAGCCTGTTCGAGGGCGACGACGTTAATGCCGGATAGGGGGAGTTTGGACATGAGATCAGGCTTTCATCCCCTCTCCCCATCGCTTGATGGGGAGAGGGTTAGGGTTAGGGTTAGGGTGAGGGGAACACTTGAATCGAAACAGGGGGCAACCGACAGGATCAGGTTGGTCGAGATCGGGGCGCATTGTTAGAGGCGCGTTTCGCGGAATTTGATTTACACGCCCTGTAGTCCCAGCTCCGCATTCAGCAACTCCACATACCGCCCGTAGCTGAACACCCTTCCCCGCCGCCGCTTGTTGAGCCGCCCCACGATACCGAGTTTCTCCAGATGCGCCAACGCCTTGTTGATGGTCGCGGGAGTGAGTTGGGTGGCCCCGGCCAACGCACCTGCCGTGACGATGGGCTGGCGCTGCAGCGCTTCGTGCACGGCGAGCACTGAGGTGGATGCGCGCCCCAGTCCGGTGATCTGCTCGCGGTCGGTGTTGACCAGCGCCAGCAGTGCGTTGGCAGTCAACACCACCTGCGCCGCGCTGGCTTCCACGCCCTCGGCAAAAAACTCCAGCCAGGCCTCCCAGTCGCCGTGCTTGCGCACGCCGTCGAGCAGTTCGTAATAGCGCGCGCGGTGCGCCCTGAAATAGAGGCTCGGGTACAGCATCGGCTCACGCAGCACGCCGTCGGCCACCAGTTGCAGCACGATCAGCAGCCGGCCGATGCGACCGTTGCCATCGAGGAAAGGATGGATGGTTTCGAGCTGCACATGCGCGAGCGCGGCCTTGAGCAGCGGCGGCGTGGCTTCGGGCTGGTTGTTGAGGAAGCGTTCCAGCGCACCCAGACAATCCGCCAGCGCTTCGGCCGGCGGCGGCACGAAGGCCGCATTGCCGGGGCGCGTGCCACCGATCCACACCTGCGTGTGCCGCACTTCGCCCGGCGCTTTGCCGCGCCCGCGCGGGTGATCAAGCAGCACCCGGTGCATGTCGCACAGCAGGCGCAGGCACAGCGGCAGGCCACCGCGCAGTTTGCCGAGCCCTTCCTCCAGCGCGGCCACGCACCGACTGACTTCCTGCGCGTCGCCCAGCGGCACGCCCGGCGGTTCGTCGATCTCGTAGAGCATCAGGTCGGCCAGCGAGGATTGCGTGCCTTCGATCTGCGACGAGAGCACGGCTTCCTTGCGCACAAAGCTGTAGAGCAGCAGCGCAGCGTTGGGTAGCTGCGTGCAGATGGCATCCACGCGCCCGAGAGCAACCAGCGCATCGTCGAAGCGGCGGCGCAGCGCGGGGCTCCAGTCGATGGGCGGGGTCGGCGGCAGCGGCGCCGGCACGTAAGCCTGGAAAGGCTCGGTGGCAGTGGTGACCTTGACGTAGTGGCCGGGGGTGGGCCTGCGCATGGGGGCTGAACTTAAAATAAGGGACAACGTTATTTTACGATAAGTAATTATCGTAAAATAATGGGGCGCACTAATTTAGGATACGTAGCTCGTGGACAGGCGAGAGATTAATATAACATGTTGTTTTTATTGTATTTTTTATGATTGAAAGGCCGCTCTCCATCCGCGAATGGGGAATGCTGAATGGAGCTGCTATGCCGCCGATAGTGGCTGCCCCTCTGCTTCGCTGCTCTGCTTCAAGTATTCCCTTGCCCAGGTGTTCCCTTGACCCTAAGCCTGCTTCGCTTCAAGTGTTCCCTTGTCTCCCCAGAAGTATCTCGGGAGAGGGGATCAGCCCCAGAGAGAGTGTGAATATAAGTATTTGTTTTATTTAATATTTTAGAACGACCGGGGCATACCCAGAATGTGCTCGCCGACGTAAGACAGGATCAGATTCGTCGAGATCGGCGCCACTTGGTAGAGCCGGGTCTCACGGAATTTTCGTTCGACGTCATACTCCGCGGCAAATCCAAACCCACCATGCGTCTGCAGGCAGGCATTGGCTGCTTCCCAGGATGCATCGGCCGCCAGCAGCTTGGCCATGTTGGCTTCGGCACCGCAGGGTTGTTTGGCGTCAAACAACGCAGCCGCCTTGTAACGCATCAAATTCGCTGCTTCGACATTGACGTAACTGCGCGCGATCGGGAACTGCACGCCTTGGTTCATGCCGATCGGACGGTCGAACACCACGCGATCTTTCGCATATTTGGTGGCGCGCTCGACAAACCAGTAACCGTCACCGATGCATTCGGCGGCAATCAGGATGCGCTCGGCGTTGAGACCGTCGAGGATGTATTTGAAGCCCCGCCCTTCTTCACCGATCAGGTTCTCGACGGGAATTTCCAGATTGTCGAAAAACAGTTCGTTGGTTTCATGGTTGACCATGTTGCGGATGGGTTTGACGGTCATGCCTTTTTTCAAGGCATCGCGCAGATCGACGATGAAGATCGACATGCCTTCCGATTTCTTCTTGACCTCGCTCAAGGGCGTCGTGCGCGCCAGCAGGATCATCAACTCGGAATGCTGGACGCGCGAGATCCAGACTTTCTGGCCGTTGACGACGTAGCGGTCGCCATTCTTAACGGCAACGGTTTTGATCTTGGTGGTATCGGTGCCGGCGGTAGGTTCGGTGACACCCATCGACTGCAGGCGCAGTTCACCGGTGGCGATTTTCGGCAGATATTTTTTCTTCTGTGCATCGGAACCGTGACGCAGAACCGTGCCCATGTTGTACATCTGGCCGTGGCAGGCGCCGGAGTTGCCGCCGCTGCGGTTGATTTCTTCCATGATGATTGAGGCTTCGGTCAGCGAGAGGCCCGAGCCGCCGAACTCTTCCGGGATCAGCGCCGACAACCAGCCGGCTTCGGTCAGCGCGGTTACAAAGGCTTCGGGGTAGCCGCGCGCTTCATCGATCTGCTGCCAGTAGGCATTGTCGAACTG
>JBBQAO010000050.1:0-25372 GCA_038316355.1 Burkholderiales bacterium | reverse complement strand
ATAGTGTCAACTTAAAACAGGGTCTGCGCCGGGGATGGTGCCCGGCAGTTGGCAACACGATGCAACTTGGTTAGCCTATCCGGTTCATGCGCACGTCAACCGACGCGACGCGCAGTAACCACAGCAACCATTAATTCCAGGACTTATTTCAGGACTTCACCGGCAATGAGCAAAAAAATCAATTCGATCCTGATCTATGGCTATGGCGTCATGGGCCGCGGTGTAGCCGCCACCTTTGCCAAACATGGTTTCGACACGACGGTGCGCAGCAGCCGCGCCGCGTCACTGAAGGATCTGCCGCCGGGCGTGCGCGCTGTCGACAAACTGCCGGCTACGCCGCCGGATCTGGTGCTGGAGCTGGTGCCGGAAGATGTGGCCACCAAACAGGCGGTATACAAGGAACTGGAAGCTGCCTGGCCGGGCGCCGATTACATGATCGCCACCGGCACCTCGGGCCTGGACCTCGTTGAACTCGCAAAACCGCTGAAGCATCCGCAACGGTTTCTCGGCCTGCATTACTTCATGCCTGCCGACCAGGCGCTGGTGGTCGAAGTGATGGCCGGGCCTGCGACGCCGCCAGCGCTGGTGGATATTGCGGCCGAAGCGCTGCGGCGTACGGGCAAGGAACCGGTGGTGCTGTACAAACCCATCGTCGGCTTCCTGGTCAACCGCCTGCAGCACGCGATCCTGCACGAAGCCTATTACCTGATCGAAGCGGGGGTTGCCAGCGCCGCCGACATCGACCATGCCGCGCGCCGCATGCTCGCGCCGCGCATGTGCATCACCGGGCTGATCGAGCAGAAAGACATCAGTGGCTTGAGTATCCATGCCGGTGCCCAGGCCTCCATCGTGCCCGAGCTGTTCCATAACCGCATCCCGAATCCGATGCTGCAGGCCATGGTCAGGGACGGCGAAACCGGGGCCGCGGCGGGAAAGGGGTTTTATGACTGGGCGGGTTGTGATGTCGAGGCTGCGCGCAAACAGTCATCGGCGCAGCTCGCCAAACTCACCGAATATCTTGATTCCGGTGCGAACACGCCGGCGCCGCGCACCCAGCCCAAGCCGCGAGACCCGCGGCGTTGATTCCGCAGCACCGCCGCGCGTTCGCCACCGGCGCGCGTGAAGCGCTGGGCGTACCCGCGGCGGTGCTCGGCGCGGGTTTCCTCGGCTACGGCTCGCTCGCTGCCGATGCCGGTTACCCGGTATGGCTGACCCTCGCGGCCACCGTTGCGATCTGGGCATTGCCCGGACAGCTGGTGCTGATGGAAATGCAGGCCGGCGGCGCGGCGGCGGTGGCGACGGTGCTGGCGGTGTCGCTGAGTGCCGCGCGGTTTTTTCCGATGACCCTGACCCTCATGCCGTTGATGCGCGACGGCAGCAGCCCACGCAGGCTGTGGCAGTTCCTGCTCGCGGCGCAATTGGTGTCGATGACCACCTGGGCGGTGGCGATGCGCCGCTTCAACGAGCCGGATCTCAAGGATCTCGAGTCGCGCTGGCATTATTTTCTCGGCTTTTCCGCGGTCTGCATCGGTTCCGCAGCGCTGTTCGCAGTGATCGGGCAGTTGCTGCTCGGCGCGCTGCCACCGCTCGCGCGTTTCGGCCTGGCACTGCTGACGCCTTTGTATTTTTTTGTGACTCTGGTCGGCGAAGCGCAGAGCCGCGCGTCGATCACCGCGCTGGTCTGCGGCGCCGCCGTTGCGCTGCTGCTGCATGCGGTTGCGCCGGGCTGGAGCCTGCTCGGTGCAGGATTCATCGGCGGCACCGCTGCCTTCATGCTGCAGAGGGTGCATGCCCGGCGCCACTGAAATCGGCCTGATGGTACTGGCCTGCGGGCTCGCCACTTATCTGTGGCGCGGCCTCGGCGTGCTGCTGTCGGGCCGGCTCAACCCGCAAAGCGCGATGTTCGAGTGGGTGTCCTGCGTGGCCTACGCGCTGGTCGCCGGATTGATCGCGCGCATCATCGTTGCGCCGTCGGGCCTGCTGGCGCAGACCGCGCTGATGGACCGCCTGCTGGCCTGTGCCGTGGCCTTCATCGCATACCGCCTGGCCCGCCGCAACATGTTCGTCGGACTGGTCTGCGGCGTCGCTTTTTTCATGGTCGCGGGTTATGTGCGCAGTGCCATCGTTTAAAATCCGCACATGAGCGGCGAAATTCTGCTGACACGTGATGGCCCGGTTGCCACGGTCGCGCTGTCCAATCCCCCCAAACTGAATGCACTGACGGTTGCGATGTGGCGTGAACTCGCCGCGGTGATGCAACAACTGTCGGATGACGATGCGCTGCGTTGTGTGGTGTTGCGCGGCGCAGGCACTGAAGCCTTTGCCGCCGGCGCCGACATTGCCGAATTTGCGACTGAGCGCAACACCTTTGCGCAGGGCAAGGTCTACCACCGCGAACTGGTGCATGGCGCATTGCGTGCGGTCGGCGAGTGCCGGCATCCCACCGTGGCGATGATCCACGGCGCCTGCGCCGGCGGCGGCCTCGAACTGGCCTGTCAGTGCGATCTGCGCATTGCCGGGCACAGCGCGCGCTTCGGTGTACCGATCAACCGCCTGGGATTTGCGATTGCCTGGGACGAACTTGCCGCACTGCTGCCGCTGGTCGGGCGCGCAGTGGCACTGGAAATCCTGGTCGAAGGACGCATGTGGAGCGCGGAGGAGGCTGAGGCCAAGGGTCTGCTGACGCGGCGGGTGGCGGATGCGAAACTCGCTGCGGAAACCGCAGCAACGGTGCAGCGCATCTGCGCGGGTGCGCCGCTGGTGGCGCGCTGGCATAAACAGTTTGTCCGCCGCCTGACGCCGCAACCGGCACCGTTGAGCGACGCCGAAATCGACGCCAACTTCGATTACTTCATTACTGACGATTACCGCATCGGTTACGATGCTTTTATCAACAAGCAGAAGCCGCGGTTTACAGGGCGCTGATTTTTTAGCCGCCGATGAACGCCGATACAGCGATACCTGCCTTGTTGAAGACCTGATCGGCCCTCCTTCAAGGGGATATTGAAAGAATTCATCGGCGTTCATCTGCGTTTATCGGCGGTAAATGATTTTTGGCGTTGACGTACTCTTTAATTAATTTTTCAGGAAACACCATGGCCGGACCGTTATCGCACATCAAAGTGCTGGATCTTTCCCGCGTGCTCGCAGGACCGTGGACCGCGCAGAACCTCGCCGATCTGGGGGCGGAGGTGATCAAGGTGGAGCGCCCCGGCAAGGGCGATGATTCACGCGCTTATGCCCCGCCTTTCCTGAAGGACGAGCAGGGCCGCGAGACCAAGGAAGGCGCCTATTTCTGCGCCGCCAATCGCGGCAAGAAATCGATCACGGTGAACCTGAGCAAGCCCGAGGGGCAGCAGTTGGTGCGAGAGCTGGCTGAAGACATCGACGTGCTGGTGGAAAACTACAAGGTGGGTGATCTGGCTCGATACGGTCTGGGCTATGACGATCTGGCCCGGTTAAATCCCGGATTGATCTACTGCTCGGTCACCGGTTTCGGCCAGACCGGTCCATACAAGGATCGTCCCGGTTACGATTTCATGGCGCAGGGCATGGGCGGGCTGATGAGCATTACCGGAGAGGCCGACGGCATGCCCGGCGGCGGACCGCAGCGCGTCGGCATTCCGATCATCGACATGACCACCGGAATGTACGCCACGATCGCGATCTGTGCGGCACTGACCAACCGCGCGGTAACCGGCAAGGGGCAATGGATTGACGTTGCGCTGCTCGACAGTTGTGTTGCTTTTCTTGCCAATCAGGCCATGAATTACTTTGCCACTGGCGAGTCGCCGTCGCGGATCGGCAACGCGCACCCGAACATCGTCCCCTATCAGACATTCAAGACGGGTGACGGCGCCATCATTCTCGCCTGCGGCAACGACAACCTGTTCAACAAGTTTTGCGAGGCTTCCGGCTGCGCCGATCTGCCCAAGGATCCGCGTTTCGCCACCAACGCCGAACGCGTGAAAAACCGCGTCGAAATTACACGGCTGTTCAACGAAGTGTTCGAAAAACGCACGACCAAAGAGTGGGTCAAGCTGCTCGACGACGCAGGCGTGGCCAACGGGCCGATCAATACCATCAAGGAAGTGTTCGAAGAGCCACAGGTCATCGCGCGCGGCATGAAATTCGAATTGCCGCATGCGGCAGCGGGAAAAGTGTCGCTGGTCGCGAGCCCGATGAAATTTTCAGGTACGCCGCTGAAGCACGACATGCCGCCGCCCACGGTGGGACAGCACACCGATGAAATACTCCGCACGGTGCTCAAGAAAACCGATGCGGAAATCGCCGTGCTGAAAGCTGTGGGCGCCGTTTAAGTGGCGACTGGTAATTGGTAACTGGTAACTGGATTCGTGCGCAGGGGGTTACCAATCATCAATTACCAGTCACCAGTCACTAAAAGAAGGTAAGGAGCATCTTCGTCGCCAGCGTGAACAGCAGGGCGGCGAAGATTTTTTTCAGCAGCGCGCCGGGCGTGCGGTGGGCAAGGCGGGCACCGAGCGGTGCCAGCGACATGCTGGCGATGACAATGCCAGCGAGCGCCGGCCAGTAGACATAACCGATGCTGTGTTCCGGCAACCCGGATTGACCCCAGCCGGTGATGATGTAACCGGCAGTGCCTGCAGCAGCCAGCGGCCAGCCGATGGCTGCGGCGGTACCGATGGCGCGGTGGATCAGCATGCCGCGTTTGACCAGGTAGGCGACGACCAGTGCCGCGCCGCCCGTTGCGGTGAGGCTGGAGATGACGCCGATCAAGCCCGCCGACAGGTTCAGTCCGCCGGTGGACAGCGGTTCGGCCGCGGGCTGCGGTTTTTTGCCGAAAAACATCTGCGCCGAGATGTAATAGATCAGCAGCGTAAACACCACCGCCAGCAGTCGCACATCCAGCGCGCTGGCGAGCAGCGCGCCGCCGAAGGTGCCGACCACAATGCCCGGCGCCATGCGCTTGACCGCTGGCCAGTCCACGGCGCCATGACTGTGATGCGCGCGCACGCTGGACACGGAGGTGAACAGGATGGTTGCCATCGAGGTGCCCAGCGCGAGGTGGATCACCTGCGACGCATCAAATCCCTTGGCGGCATAGATAAACGCCAGCACCGGCACCATCGCCGCACCGCCGCCGATGCCGAGCAGGCCGGCAAAAAAACCGACAAAGGCGCCGAGCGCGAGGTAGGCCCACCACCATTCGAGCATCGGCGTCAGGCCCGCATTACTTCATCAGCGTGAGGATGTATTTCCACGCATCGGGATCCACCGGCGTGATCGACAGCCGGTTGCCGCGTGCGAGCAGCTGCATTCTGGCCAGCGCCTGGTGTCCGCGCAGCTCGGCCAGCGTGACCGGTTTGGTCTTTTTGACAAAGCGGAAATCAACATGCAGCCAGCGCGGCTTGTCGGGCGTCGCCTTGTCGTCAAAATATTTGTGTTTGCGCTCGAACTGCGTGGCATCGGGATAGGCGGCCTTGCCGACTTCGGCGATGCCGACGATGGCCGGTTGTTCGCAGTTGGAGTGGTAAAAAAACGCCTGGTCGCCGACCTTCATCTGGTCGCGCATGAAATTGCGCGCCTGGTAATTGCGAATGCCTGTCCAAGGGGTGGTTTTGTCGCGGGCGAGGTCGTCGATGCTGTAGGCATCGGGTTCGGATTTGATCAGCCAGTAGCGCATCAGAGGTATTGTTTAAAGGAAGGCGATTTAAAGCCAAAATCAAAAACATTAACCGCCGATGAACGCAGATTAACGCCGATAAAGCCCAAATGTTGGGCTGGATATCGGTGTTCATCGGCGTTTATCTGTGTCAATGGGGTTCTTTTTCCGTTACAAACCCTTGCAGACAGTACAAGAAAAAAGCGGCTGCGCCGCATTAAGGCCTGATAGGGTCCCCCGCATGTGCCGTCGCAGACCAGCATCCTGAACCTAAGGTTCAAGGCGGCCACCTTCCGAGTTTCTTCAGGCTCATCCGCGTGGGACGTGCACACCGAAACTGCTATGGTCGGCGACCAGAGCGATGTTATTGGCTCAAAGAGTATATGGCCTGAACGAACACCGCAGGGGAAACTGTTGAACGGAACATCATCAGGGAAAAACAGACGAAGAAAGTGGCGAACTACCAGAACTAGAACAGCTTGGCTTGCTCCGCCATCGCCTGATCGATGGCCGTTTCCATGCGTTGAATTCTACGCTTGGTTTCCGCGATGTCAAAGCCGCCGACCTTCATCGACAGGAATTCATGCGTGATGTTCAGCGCCGCCATGATGGCAACGCGTTCGAGGCCGATCACTTTGCCGCGATCACGGATTTCCTGCATTTTGCTGTTCAGGTATTCGACGGCTTCGAGCAGACCTTTTTGCTCGTGTTCTGCACAAGCGACGCGAAATTCGCGCCCCATGATGTTGATCTGCAAACCCTTTGGATCAACGCTCATGTTTCCTCAACGGGTATCTGTTTGACGATTTGCTCGAGACGGTCACTGGCCGCAGAGATTTTTTCTTCAAGTTGCTTGTTGCGATGGAGGGTCGAGGCCAGTTCCTGGCGCAATCGCTGCGTATCGTCGCGTAACCGCTGGTTGATCTCGACAAATTGCGCGAGTTTGTCCTCCAGCGCCTTGAGTTCGGCTTCCATGCGCGCACTATAGTGGGGAAAATCTTGGTGGGTCAACAGCTAACGGCGGCTTTTGAAAGTAACTTGGCATATCCGCAACCCGTCCGGCCGCGACAGCGTGCGGCTTCCTGCAGTGGTGGAATTGCAAGGCTGCAGGTATTTTATAACTTATTGTTTTTAAACGAAATTTAAGTTTTTGCCGGCGACGATCCCGGTCGCGACATACGTTACAATCCGCCCTGTCCAGGACGGCCGCGACCGCAAGCGGCACGATCTGGAAGCGTTTCAGGTGCCGGCTTTCCCTCACGGGAGGCCGGTTAAACGGGAAACAGGTGCGTAGTCAGGATTGAGTTACCAGGATTGAGGATCGAGAGTCTGAGTGGCGGTTTGCACTCACTCCTCACTCCTCATTCCACACTCCTCGCTACAAAGCCTGCGCTGCCCCCGCAACGGTAAGCGATCAGCATCCAGCACACCGGATGCCCTGCGCGTCATCAGCCACTGTGTCGAAGCAGACATGGGAAGGCGACGCAGCAGATTCGTGAGCCCGGAGACCGGCCTGTGACGTCAGCTTGGAAAAGTCGCGCAGGGCGGCCTACCGGATATGCCTGTCATTGATGACGGGCGCACATCCTTCCCGGTCAGCTCTCACGGCGATTCCTTTGTGTTGCACCCAGCGTGCGGCGGGCACGCGCAATCAAGGAAATCAGCATGAAGAGTGTTTATCCCATTGCCGCGGCATTGTGCGCGGCCTCCGTTCCCGGTCTTGCCGCAGAAACAGCGGCCCTGGCGGGTGAACTGTCTCCGGTGGTGGTGACCGCCACCCGTTTCCCCGATGTCCAGCGCCAGTTTCCGGTCGGCGTCTCGGTGATCATCGAAGCGGACATCCGCAACAGCACGGCCAGCACCGTGCCTGAGTTGCTGCGCATGCTGCCCGGTGTGCAGACCCGCGACCTGTCGGGCTCGCCCAACCAGCAGGTGGATCTGCGCGGTTTCGGCATTTTCGCCGACCAGAACACGCTGGTGCTGCTCGACGGCCAGCGTATCAGCGAAAACGAACAACTCACGGTGAACTGGTCGTCGATTCCGCTCGACGCCATCGAGCGCATTGAAGTCATGCGCGGCAGCGGTGCGGTGCTCTACGGTGCAGGTGCCACCGGCGGCACCATCAACATCATTACCAAGGCGCCGGTGGCGAATACCAAGGGCGGTTTTGTCGAAGGCGGCGTCGGCAGTTATCGCACCCGCGATGTCCGTGTCGGTGCCAACATCGCCGGCGAACGCACTGGCCTGCGCCTGACCATGGCACACCGCGAAAGCGACAACTATCGCGACAACAATGCGCTGCGTATCGACAGCGCGCAGCTCGACTGGCGCTACACCGGCGACCACGGCGCACTGACGCTGAAAGCCGGTGCTGATGACCAGAGATCCCAACTGCCGGGATCGATCAGCGAAGCGCAGATCGCGGTGAATCGCAAGACAGCGGCACTGCCGGGGGATTTTGCGTTGTTGAGCGGGGGTTACCTCAATCTCGGCGGCAGCATGCGGCTGGGTGATGGTGAAATTGCCGCGAATCTGTCTTGGCGTAAAAAGGATACCGACTCATCGTTTTTTGTTGCCACTCCCTTCCGCAACAATGTGCAAACGGAATCTACGCAGTGGCTGTTCACGCCGCGTGCGAAACTGCCGTATCAATTCGGCGGCATGAACCACACGCTGGTCGCAGGTATCGATGTCGAAAACTGGGATTTCCAGGGTACTGCCGGTCCGTCCATTGTCGGTGGACCGCAGGCAACGCAGCGCAGTGATGCGCTGTATGCCCAGCACACGACAGTTTTTGCCGGAGGCACATCGATTGCTGTCGGCGCGCGCGGTCAACGCGTGACCTACGCTGTGGCGGATCCGGCCAATGCTGCGGCCAACGTCGAACGCAAACGCAATCTCGATGCCTACGAGCTGGCCTTGCGCCAGCCTTTGGGCGGGGGCTGGGCAGCGTACGGCAAAATCGGCAGCAGTTTCCGCGTGCCCAACGTCAACGACAATTACAGCCTCTTTACCGCAACCGTGAATCTGCTGGAACCGCAGACTGCGCGTGACCGTGAGATCGGTCTGGAGTCGGTCAGCGCTACTGCGCGTTACCGGATGGCCTTGTATGAAATCGAACTCGACAACGAAATCCTGCTCGATCCGGCGACCTTCAGCAACCGCAACCTGCCGCCGACACGGCGTCGTGGTGTTGAAGCCGAAGCACGCTGGCAGCCGGTTTCGGGCGTCGATCTGTCGGCGGGATACAGCTATGCCGAGGCGGAGTTCCGCTCCGGCAATTTTGGCGGCACGCCGATTGCCGGCAACGATGTGCCGCTGGTACCGCGCCATGCGGTTAGCCTGGGCGCGGGCTGGAAATTCATGCCGCGGGCACGGGTGGATGCCGCCTTGCGTTATACCGGCGAGCAGCGTTACGACGGTGACGAGTTGAATACGTTCAACCAGAAAATGCCCTCTTATACGGTGCTTGATCTGAAACTGGCGTATGACCAGGCCGACTGGCGCTTCACCGCCAGCGTGTTGAACCTGTTCAATGAACATTATTTCTCGTACGGCGTGTTCACCGGTTTCCCGACCTATGCGGCGTTGCCGGCGCCGGAGCGCATGCTGTATGTGACGGCGCGTTATACCTTCAAGTAAAAAACCCTTTGCAATTCATTAAAAAACCGCGCTTTGCGCGGTTTTTTTTGTGCGCTGCCGGCATCCGGTATTGCGCAGCTTTTCCTTTATTATCAAAAGTTTGCTATCTTTCGCCCTGTGAAAACGATGTCCGGCACCGCACTGTATTTGCGACTGGTACGCCATGTGCGGCCGTACTGGCGGGTGTTCGCCCTCGGTGTGTTCGGCATCATCATCGTCGCCGCCACCGAGCCGGCGTTGCCGGCACTGCTGAAGCCCCTGCTCGACGGTGTGTTCGTCGAAAAAAACGAGGCGGTGATCCGCTGGATGCCCTTGCTGATCCTTGGCCTGTTCGTGGTGCGCGGTCTGGCCGAATATGTGGCGCAGTTCGCGCTGTCGTGGGTGGGCAACCGTCTGGTGATGGATCTGCGCGGGGTAATGTTCCGCAAGCTGCTGACGCTGCCGGCGCGTTATTACGACGACCAGGCCTCGGGCAACCTGATTTCCAAGCTGACGTTTGATGTAATGCAAGTGACCACCGCCGCAACCAGTGTGCTGACCGCCGTGTTCAAGGACACGCTGGTGATCATCGGCCTGCTGGGATGGATGTTGTGGCTGAACTGGAAACTGACGCTGCTGTCGCTGGTGATGGCCCCTGTCATCGTGCTGGTGGTGCGCGTGATCAGCGTCAAGCTGCGCAACTCCAGTCGTGAAGTCCAGCAGCAGATGGGTGACATGACCCAGGTCATTCAGGAAACCATCGAGGGTCACCGCGTGGTCAAGCTGTTCGGCGGGCAGGATTACGAGCAGCAACGCTTCGACGCGCAGGCCAATAATGTGCGCCGCCAGTTGATGAAACAGGTGGCTGCGGCCTCGGCCAGCGTACCCATCGTGCAGTTCGTTGCGGCGCTGGCGCTGGCCACGATCATTTATCTGGCCACGCAGCAGTCGAACACGGCGCAGATCACCGTCGGCGGTTTTGTATCCTTCATCACCGCGATGCTGATGCTGACGGCGCCGCTGAAACGGGTGACCAGCGTCAATGAACCGCTGCAGCGCGGGCTGGCCGCCGCTGAGAGCGTGTTTGCGTTGATTGATGAGGCCGGCGAAGCCGATACCGGCACCGCGGATCCGGGCCGCGCGCGTGGCGACATCCGTTTCGAGAGCGTGTCGTTTGCCTATGGCACGGCCGGCCGCCATGCGCTGAACAATATTGATCTGGCGATTGCGCCGGGCGAAACCGTGGCGCTGGTCGGCGCCTCGGGCAGCGGCAAGACCACGCTGGCCAATCTGCTGCCGCGGTTTTATGCGCCGACGGGCGGACGCATCCTGCTCGACGGCCATGATATTTCCAGTCTCAAACTCGCTGCGCTACGCGCCAACATCGCGCTGGTCAGCCAGGACGTGGTGCTGTTCAACGACAGCGTGGCAGCCAATATCGCCTACGGCGCGATGAAACAGGCGACGCGCGCCGAGATCATTGTCGCAGCGGAAGCTGCGCATGCGATGGAATTCATCAAGGCCATGCCGCAGGGGCTGGATACTGTCGTCGGCGAAAACGGCGTCAAACTCTCGGGCGGCCAGCGCCAGCGCCTGGCGATTGCGCGTGCGCTGCTGAAGAATGCGCCGGTGCTGATCCTTGACGAGGCGACTTCCGCGCTCGACACCGAATCCGAGCGCCATGTGCAGGCCGCGCTGGAGGTACTGATGCGCGGCCGCACCACGCTGGTCATTGCCCATCGCCTGTCGACCATCGAGAAGGCCCACCGCATCGTCGTGCTCGATGCCGGGCGCATCGCGGAAAGCGGTACCCACGCCGAGTTGCTGGCGCGCAACGGCAAGTATGCGCAGCTCTATCGCAACCAGTTTCAGACGCGGGAGATCTGATCCCCATGCCGCTGATTTCCGTCGTGATCCCGGTGTACAAGGCCGAAGGCAGCCTGGACGAACTGTATCGCCGGCTGGTTGCCGCCATGGAACCGGTGACCCGCGATTTTGAAATCGTGCTGGTCGAGGATTGCGGCGGCGACCGTTCATGGGCCATCATCCGCGCGCTGGCCGCTGCAGACCCACGCGTCAAGGGACTGCAGTTCAGCCGCAATTTCGGCCAGCACTACGGCATTACCGCGGGCCTCGACGTGGCGGGGGGCGACTGGGTGGTGGTGATGGATTGCGACCTGCAGGATCGTCCGGAAGAAATTCCGCGCCTGTATGCGAAGGCGCAGGAGGGTTACGACGTGGTGCTGGCGCGTCGCGGCGGTCGCACGGATGGTTTGCTGAAGCGGTTTTCATCGTGGTGCTTTTACCGGCTGCTGAGCTGGCTGGCGGACACTGACTACGACAGCGCCGCCGGCAACTTCCGCATCATCTCGCGCAAGGTGGTGCTGGCCTGCCGCAGCATGCGCGAACAACTGCGGTTTTTCAGCGGGCTGGTCAACTGGATGGGATTTCCCACGACGAGCATCGAAGTCAGCCACGCCGAGCGCCATGAGGGTCGTTCCACTTACACTTTCGGCAAGTTATGGAAATTGGCGGTGGACACCATCATCGCCTACTCCGACAAACCGCTGCGCCTCGCCGTGCGTTTCGGGTTTGTGATGTCCATGCTGTCCTTTGCCGCGGGTCTCTACATTCTGCTGAGCGCGGCGCTCTACGGCTCACCGGTGGTGGGCTGGCCCAGCCTGATGGTGTCGGTGTACTTCATCGGCGGCATCATCATCAGCATTCTCGGTGTGCTGGGCATTTATCTGGGCAAGACCTTCGACGAGGCCAAGAAGCGGCCGCTGTATATCGTGATGAGCGCGACTTTTAGAGCGCCTGACTGAATGAAACTCGTGATGCGCTGGCACGATTTTGGCTGGAGGCAAGGAGCAGTCCGCGGCGAATATCGCGAATATTCGCAAGGGCCGGGACGCTGCCTCCGGCCAAAATCGCGCCAGCCCGGCAAGTGCTCGAAATATTCGATGAATTCGGCGGGTTACAGCCAGAATCGGCCCTGCCTTTGTCGCGCGGCTTGCGCATATTCGCGATATGAGGCTGCGCCGCGCTTCACGTCAGTGCCGATTCTGGCTGTAACGCACACGTGTTTCATTCAGTCAGGCGCTCTTAATCATGCATCCCGCGATCAGACGCATTGAGTGGGATAGCGCGGCGTTCGGCCGCGACTGTTTTGAAATCGACGGACTGGACGGCGCGGCGCTGCAGGAAGCCGTGCGCCGGCCGGGGCATTACGCCATCAAAGTCGATGCCCTGGCGTCCAAGGCACTGCTGCACCAGCACGGGTTTTATTACTGCGACTCGCTGATCGAGCCGTTTTGCGCGCAGGAACGGTTTACCGCTCATCACGATGCCCGCGCGCAGTTTTCGCGCGATACCGCACTGGATGCGCTGCTGGCGGTGTGCCACGGCGCGTTCAGCCACGGCCGGTTTCATCGTGATTTTCATCTGACCCCGGCGCAGGCCGATCTGCGTTATGACAACTGGCTGCGCCAGTTGCATGCGGCGGGCCATGTTTACGGTCTTATGTTTGAAGGACAACTGGCTGGTTTTATTGCGGTGGATGCACAGCGCCTGGTGCTGCATGCGGTGGCTGCGGAATTCCGCGGGCGCGGCATCGCCAAATATTTGTGGACCACGGTGTGTGCCGATTTGTACCGGCAGGGGCATGCCGAACTGAACAGCTCCATTTCCGCAGCCAATGTGGCCGCAGCCAATCTGTATGCCACGCTGGGCTTTCGCTTCCGGCACCCCGTCGATGTTTACCACCGGTGGACGACATGAGCTATCTATTTGTTTTTATTACTGTTTTTTTGACGGTCTACAGCCAGATCGTGATCAAGTGGCAGGTTGTCGCGGCCGGCGCGTTTCCCGTCGAATCGGCGGACCGGCTCTGGTTCCTGGCCAAGCTGCTGGTCAATCCCTGGGTCGTTTCCGCGCTGCTCGCCGGCCTGCTCGCCGTGGTGTCGTGGATGGCGGCGATGACCAAGCTGGAACTGTCGCACGCCTATCCGTTCATGAGCCTCGCCTTTGTGCTGGTGCTGGTGCTGAGCGCGCTGGTGTTCCACGAGCCGGTGAACGCCTGGAAGATTGCCGGTCTGGTGCTGATTACGGCCGGCATCATCGTCGGGAGCCAGGGTTGAGATTATGCCCGGGCTGCGGCACGGTGCTGTCTGCAGCGGGATGGGATTGCGGCGCCTGCGGCTACCGGCCGCAGCAACGCGCGGGGTTCCTCGCCCTCGCGCCCGCGCTGGCCGCGCAGTCCGAGGGTTTTGATCCAGCGCTGTTCACTGATCTGGCTGCGCTGGAGGCACGCAATTTCTGGTTCCGCGCGCGCAATCGGCTGATCGTCTGGGCGCTGCAGCGCCAGGTCACGGCATTCACGGATTTTCTCGAGGTCGGCTGCGGCACCGGTTATGTGCTGCAGGGCGTGGCCGCGGCGTTTCCGGACGCGCACCTTTGTGCCACCGAAGCGCAGACCGAGGGCTTGCAGTTTGCCGCAGCCCGGGTGCCGCGTGCGGCGTTTCTGCAAATGGATGCGCGGCAGATGCCTTTCGACCGCGAGTTCGATGCCGTCGGGGCATTCGACGTCATCGAACACATTGCCGAGGACGAGGCCGTGCTGGCGCAGATGCACCGCGCACTGCGCCCCGGCGGCAGCCTGCTGCTGACCGTGCCGCAGCACCCCTTCCTGTGGAGTGAATATGATGTGCGCGCCCACCATGTGCGCCGCTACACCGCCGGTGAACTGCGGCAGAAGCTCGCGCGGGCGGGCTACGAGATCGTTAAAATGACCTCCTTTGTTTCCGTGCTGCTGCCACTGATGATGTTATCCCGACTGACCCGCCGCACCGCCGCGCCCGATTACGATCCGCTGGCCGAATTGCGCATCGGCGCCGTGACCAATGCGCTGCTGGAGCGCGCGCTCGACGCGGAACGCCTGCTGATCCGCGCCGGCATCACACTGCCCTGCGGCGGTTCACTGCTGGCAGTGGCGCGGCGCCCGGCATGATCATCCCCGCATGAGCATCCCCTTCAACAAGCCGTTCACCATCGGCCCCGAACTGGAGTACATCGCCGATGCGGTGGCGCGTGGCCATCTGTCGGGCGACGGGCATTACACCAAGCTGTGCCACCGCTGGCTGGAAGAGCGGCTCGGCGCACGCCGCGCGCTGTTGACGCATTCGTGCACCGCGGCGCTCGAAATGGCGGCGATGCTGTGCGACATCCAGCCCGGTGACGAAGTCATCATGCCCTCGTACACCTTCGTCTCGACTGCCAATGCGTTCGTGCTGCGCGGCGGTGTACCGGTATTTGTCGACATCCGGGCGGACACGCTGAATCTCGATGAGAAATTGATCGAGGCGGCGATCACGCCGAAAACCCGCGCCATCGTGCCGGTGCACTACGCCGGCGTCGCCTGCGAAATGGATGTGATCATGGCCATCGCGCAGGGCCACCGGTTGCTGGTGGTGGAGGATGCAGCGCAGGCAGTGCTGTCGGAATACAAAGGCCGGCGGCCGGGCGCGATCGGCCATCTCGGCTGCCTGTCGTTCCATGAAACCAAAAACGTCATCAGCGGCGAGGGCGGCGCGCTGCTGATCAACGATGCCGCGCTGGTCGAACGCGCCGAGATCATCCGCGAGAAGGGCACCAATCGCTCGAAGTTTTTCCGCGGCGAAGTCGACAAATACACCTGGGTCGACATCGGCTCGTCATTCCTGCCCAGCGAGCTGATCGGTGCTTTCCTGTGGGCGCAGCTTGAGCGCGCCGAAACCATCATTGCGCGGCGGCGCAGCCTGTGCGCGCTGTACCGCGAGGCGCTGCAGGATCTTGTGGATGAAGGGCTGATCGTGTTGCCGCAGGTCGAGCCTGAAGGCGTGACCGGCAACGGCCACATGTTCTACCTGTTCACCCGCAATGCTGCGGAACGCCCGGCGCTGCTGGCGCATCTGAAAACCGCCGGGGTGCATGCAGTGTTCCACTACGTGCCGCTGCATTCGTCGCCGGCCGGGCGGCACTTCGGCCGCACTGCTGGCGCCTTGCCGGTGACGGAAGACCGGGCCGACCGGCTGCTGCGCTTGCCTCTGTACTACGGCCTCGCGGAAGACGAGGCGCGGCGGGTTGCTGCGGCGGTTCGACAGTTCTTTGAAAGCCGGTAATCGGTAAATGGTGACTGGTAATTAGTGAAGGGCGCGCCATACCACCACTTACCAGCCACCAATCACCTAAAAATGCTGTTCAACTCCCACGCCTTCATCTTCCTGTTCCTGCCGCTGACGCTGCTGGTGTTCTTCGGACTGGGACGGGTGAGTGCAAAGCTGGCGGCGGGCTGGCTGGCGGTCGCCTCGCTGTTTTTTTACGGCTGGTGGAGTCCGGCCTATGTTGCGCTGCTGCTGGTATCCATCCTCGGCAATTTTTTTGCCGGCAGCGCGATTGCGCGGGCACAGGCTGCCGGTGATGCCGGTCGCAGCTATCGCCTGTTGACGCTCGCGGTTGTCGCCAATCTCGCACTGCTGGCCTATTACAAGTACGCGAATTTTTTTGTCGCCAACTTCAATGCCGCCACCGGCGCGGGTCTCGGGTTTGCCGAAGTTGTGCTTCCATTAGGCATTTCGTTTTTTACCTTCACCCAGATTGCCTTCCTGGTCGACGCCCATCAGGGCAAGGCGCGCGAATACAACCTGGTGCACTACGGCCTGTTCGTGACCTATTTTCCGCATCTGATCGCCGGACCGATCCTGCATCACGGCGAAATGATGCCGCAGTTCGCGCAGCGCGAAATCTACCGGCCGCAGCACGACCTGATCGCCGCCGGCCTGACGCTGTTCGTGCTCGGGCTCGCCAAAAAAGTACTGATTGCCGACGGCGTCGCGCCCTACGTGGCTCCGGTGTTCGATGCGCCGGGTGCGGGCGTCACGCTGACCATGCTCGAGGCCTGGTGCGGCGCGCTGGCCTACACCTTCCAGTTGTACTTTGACTTCTCCGGTTATTCCGACATGGCGGTCGGCCTGTCGCTGCTGTTTGGCGTACGCCTGCCGGTCAACTTTCATTCGCCATACAAGGCGGTGAACATGATCGATTTCTGGCGGCGCTGGCACATAACGCTGTCGCGCTTCCTGCGCGACTACCTGTATGTGCCGCTGGGCGGCAACCGCAAGAGCAGGACCAGGCGTTATACCAATCTGCTGCTGACCATGCTGCTGGGCGGGTTGTGGCACGGCGCGGGCTGGACTTTTGTGCTGTGGGGCGCGCTGCACGGCGTGTACCTGGTGATCAATCACGGCTGGCGCGAATTTCGCCGCCGCCTCGGCCACAAGCTGCATCAATCGACGCCATGGGGACGTCGCGCCGGCTGCCTGCTGACGTTTATTGCCGTGGTGGTCGGCTGGGTGCTGTTCCGCGCACCGGATATTGAAACCGCAGCGGCGATTCTGCGCGCGATGGCTGGCTTTAATGGCCTGGTGCTGCCGGAAGTCTGGGCGGCCAGGGCCGGTGGCGTGGGCGCAGCACTGGGGGCACTGGGCATCGAATTCGGTGCGACGCCGGCGCTGGCGCGTACGGGGGTGTTGCACTGGATCTGGATCCTGCTGCTGGTGGTCTGGCTCGCGCCGAACACCCAGCAGATCATGGCGGCGGCGAAACCGGCACTGGGTGTGCCGAATGAGGCCCCGTCGCGAATCCGCTGGCGGGTCAGCGCGCCATGGGCGCTGCTGACGCTGGCACTGATGCTGGCGGTGATCGTCAACCTCGGGCGGCATTCCGAATTCCTTTATTTCCAGTTTTAGAACGCCTAACAAAATGATTGAAAACCGACGTCAAAACCACCCTCACCCTCGGCCCCTCTCGCGGAGGGAGGGGGATGAAAAGCCCTTCTCCCCACGGGACAAGGGCACACTTGGAGTGGAGCAGAAGGGTGGGGATGAGGGAGATTTGGCATTTTGTCAGGCGCTCTTAGGGCAATGAGTCCGCGCGCATACACGGCCTGGGTGGTTGGCGGATGCCTGGTGCTGCTGGCGCCGGTCGTGGTGCTGAACCTGCTGTTGCTCGGCAATGATTATCGCCATGACAAGAACCGGCTGGCGAGTCGCTGGCAACAGGAATCCGGCGGTGTGACCTACGCGCCGCCGATCAGCAGCAACCGCGCGTTCAAAACATTGCGGCTGGCAGACCGCCTGCCCGGGATCAATACGCTGGTGTTCGGTTCATCGACGGCGATGTCAGTGACTGCGGATGCGTTGCCGCCGGACCTCAGCGCCTACAACTTTGCGCAAAGCGGCAACTCGCTGCTCAATGTCATCAGCGAGGCGCAGTTTGTGGTGCAGCACTTTGGCGACCGCGTGCGCTGGCTGGTGATCCCGCTCGACTGGGCGCTGGGTTTTGTTTATCAGGGCGGCGCACTGCCGCCCACCGATCTGTCCGTCGCGCAGCTTGCGCCGCCTGTCGTGCCGCCACTGGCTGCGCAATTGCGCGAGGCCCTCAGCCTGCCGCGCATCACCACGCTGGGCGTGGCGCTGCGTGACATTGCCGGCGCGGCGGATCGTGCTGCGGCCGTGCATCGCCTGTTCGTCGAACCGGCCGGCGCGCCCTACCGTTGTGCCGATGCTGCGATGGCGCGTGATTACGACCTGACTTTCCGCGGGCTGTGCGTGGGTTTCCGCGCCGACGGCAGCGCGACTTTTGCCGACCAGAAGCGCGTCACCGCGACCACCGCGCAAAGCGTGGTGGCGCAGGCGGCCAGCGCGTCATCGCAGTACGCGATGGCGCTGGCGCGCACGGCGGGGCAGCCCGATGCCGAATTGCTGCACCATCTCGCGGTGCTGCTGCGCCAGGCGCGCGCGCGGGACATCCGCGTGGTGTTTTTTCTGCCGCCGCTGCTGCCGGGGCTTGATGCACGGCTTTTGGCCTCTGCGCACAGCGGCGAACAACTCCGCCGCACCAAGGCTGCGCTGACGGCGTGGGCCGCACAACAGCAAGTGCCGTTGTTCGACGCCGGGCCTGCGGAGCAGCACGGCTGCATCGCGACCGAATTCATCGACGCCCACCATGCATTGCCCGTCTGCTACCGTAAAATCATGGCGCGCCTGTTCGCTGCCCGTCCGTCCAAGCCATGACCACAGCCGAAGCCACCGCCATCAACACTGCTGAAGCCGGCAATGGGTCGTCGCGTGCATGGTGGCTGCTGTTTGCCGTGGCCGCCGCTTCGTTTTTGCCGGCATTGACTTTTTTCTACGTCGGTGAAGAGGCCATATTCCCGAAGTCGGCGCTGGAGATGTGGTATCACAACGAGCCGATCCGGCGGCTGTTGTTCGGTGTCGATCTGCAGCACAACCCGCTGTTCACCTGGCTCATCATCCCGCTGTCGATGCTGTTCGGCTGGGATGCGATGCTGGTGGTGACCCGCGGCATCACCATCGCGGCCACCGTGTGCTCCGGGCTTGTGGTCGCCGCACTGGCGCAAACGCTGTATGCCAACCGTGCCTTCAGCGCAGTTGCGGCGGTGATCTATCTGACGCTGGCCGACCTCTTTTTCTATCGCGGCTGGCTGGCCTATGTCGATCCGCTGTTCGGCCTGCTGGTGTTTGCCGCGACAGCCTGTCTGTGGGTGGCCTGTGAACGCCGTCATGGCGGATGGCTGGCGCTGGCCCTGCTGGCACTGACCGGGGCATTCCTCGCCAAGGCCCTGACCGCCTATGTGTTTTATGCCGGCGCGGGCCTGGTGCTGCTGCTGCGCGGGCACCGGCAGTTCCTGCTGTCCGTACCCAGTCTCGCACTGCATCTGGCGGCGCTGGCATTTCCGCTGCTCTGGTTCCGCTACGTCATGTCGAGTTCCGGCCAGGGCACGCGCATGTTCAGCGAGATCGTCGCCAAGCTCGCACCCGAGAGCCTGCTCGACTACCTGCAGAAACTGCTGCTGTATCCGCTGGAGACGCTGCTGTGCCTCGCACCGGCCGGCTTGATTGCGCTGTGGCTGCTGCTGCGCCGGCGTCGCCTGCTTGCAGACGCGCGGGATGCTCATCTGACCACTGCGCTGCTGATCCTGCTGGCGGGTTATCTGCCGTACTGGCTGGCGCCGCACAGTCACGTGCGTTATCTCGTGCCGCTGTATCCGCTGGCGGGGCTGGTGATCGCGCGTGTGCTGTGGCTGGGCGGCAGCGCCGTGCTGGCGTCGGCACGCAAATGGGTGATCGGCCTGATCGTGGTCAAGCTGCTGCTGGTGTTGATCGCCTTTCCGCAGTACCAGCAGCGCTACCGCGGCGCGAATTATGCGGAGGCGGCGCGGGTAATCATGGCGCGCACGGCGGGACATCCGCTATACACGCGCAATGTCAGCGCCAGCGGCCTTTCGGTGGTGACTTATATCGACATGGCCCGGCTGCCGCAGCCGCCGCTGACCTTTCCGCCGGCGCTCTGGCGCGACGGGTTTGTCATCGCCTATGAAGCGGATCCGCAGCTGGGCAACATTGCCGCGCAGTACCGCCTTGGCGGCAACGAGCTGTATCTGCTGTGCCGCGGTAGTGCCTGCGCGGTTCAGCCCGCGGACGGCTTGCGCAAATAAGCGAGCAGGTCGTGGCCGCGGCCAATGAGCCGTGCCGGCAGGTTCAGCGCTTCCGCCGCCAGTTTGCCCAGCACATAACGCAGGCGCGGCGTGTTTTCCTTGTCGGCGAATTTGACGCGCGCGGTGGTTATGCGTTCGACGCGGAATCCGGCGTTGGCGGCGAGTTGCGCCATCGAGCGCGGATTGAAAAAGCTGATATGGCCGCCGTCGTGCGCCATGTCGAAATAATCCCAGCGCGCGCCCATGGCCGCGGTCGTCCAGCTCTCCGCATTGCCGGTGCTGATCAGCAGGATGCCGCCGGGTTTCAGTATGCGCCGGCATTCGGCGAGCAAAGGCAGCGGTTCGCGCAGATGTTCAAGCACCTCGAACAGCGTCAGTGCGTCAAAGCCCGCATCGGCAAAATGCTGGTCTTCGAGCAGGCCGGTGCGCACCGGCCGTCCGGCGCGGCGCGCCGCCTCGGCGATGCCCGGGGCCGGCTCCACACCTTCAGCCGGATATCCGGCAGCGATGGCGGCGGCGACGAACTGGCCGCGCGAGCAGCCGATGTCGCACAGCCGGATGTCGCGCGGGGTTTTGCCGAGCAACGCGGCGATGCGCGCGAGGCGGCGTTGCGCCACGGCGTCGCGCCGTCCGAGCGCGTGCCCTGCGATCAGATTGAATTCCCCGGCGTCGAATTGCGCCATGGTTTCCCAGTAACGCACCTCGCTGGCGCGGCTCAGCAACTGGCCGCAGCCGGTGCAGCGGCGCAGTGCACCTTCGGCGACGCTCAGCGTGGTGTCGATGATGGGCGCGCTGCAGCCCACCGGGCAGGCGGTAATGTAGGGGAGTGCATTATTTGTCATAACTTATTGTTTTTAAACAGTTAATTATTGTTGTCGCGGGAATCGCCAACAGGCAGTCACTGGCGCTGCCGATACGCCGTTCACAGCCTTCGTGGCCGCAGGGTACACAGGTGGCGCGGCCCTGGACGAGCTGCACATTAGCACTGCGCTGATCGCCAAGGCGGCGCCACGGATTGGTGGCCGCAGGATGACCTTTGGGCCATGGCCCCCATTTCACCGGATCCGTCGGGCCGAACAGTGCGATGGTCGGCACGCCGGTCGCCGCCGCCATGTGTGTGACCGCGGTGTCGGGGCCGATATAAAACTGCGCACGGGACAGCAACGCGGCCACGCCGCCGAGCGAGAGTTTGCCGGCCGCGTTGATGATGCTGTCCGGCAATCGTTGCGCAATGGCGGCGACGTACGCGCGTTCATCCGCATCAGGGCCGCCGCTCAGCGCGACTCGCACCCCGTTGCTGATCAGCCAGTTTGCGACATCGATCCAGCCTTGTTGATGCCACATCTTGTAGCGGAATTTCGGGCAGGGGTGCAGCACGGCCAGCGCGCCGCAGGGCTTGCCCAGCAGCGTATCGACGGCGGCGCTGTCTTCCGGCCGCCACGACACCACGACTTCAGGGATCGCCGGTATGCCGAGCGCCGCCGCCAGTTGCAGGTGTGAACGTACGGTATGCGTGTTGGCCGCATCCATCGCGACCCACTGATCAAGGAATCGCTGCTTCCAGCGCTGGCCGGGCTGATCCAGCAGCAAACCGATGCTGCGCTGTCCGGCGAGCCAGGCATACAGGGTCGGCCGGTCGCCGGGCACCAGCGACAGCGCGAGGTCGTAACGTTTGAACAGCCGCATCAGCAGTGCCGCATGTTGCATCAGACCGGGACGTTCGGGCACGGTGTGCACGACATGCAGATCGGGATTGGCAGCGAGGACGCCCTCAGTGCCGGCAAATACCAGCGCTTCAATCTGCGCGTCCGGCCAGGCCTGTTTCAGCGAGCGGATCAACGGTGTCGCCAGCAGCACATCGCCGATGCGGCGGGTGACCACCACCAGAATCCGCTGCGGTGCGCGGCCCGCATGCGACGCGGCGGCGTTGGCGGTCATGCGTACTGGCTCAGTCCCTGCTGCGCCTCGATGCGCGGCGAGGCCAGCAGCTCATCGATCCGGCGCTGGTTCTCCGGCAGCAGGCTGCGGTCATTTTCGCGATGCCACAGATGAAACAGCGGTGTCGCGCAGCGCGCGCTCTTGTGTTTGACGCCGGCGTGGAGCAGGCGGATCACCAGATCCGAATCTTCCAGCCCCCAACCCGAATAGGCTTCATCAAAGCCGTTGACCCGCTGCAGATCGGCGCGCCAGGCGGAAAAGTTGCAGGACTTGATGCCCTCCCATTGCGCCGGATGACGGCGGCGGAATGCGCCGTCGGGCAGGCGCAGCAAGGGCAGCAGGCGGTTGATGTCGCGGCGCAGCCAGGCCAGTCCCCAAGCGGCAGCGCTCCAGCCGTGCAGTGACAACTGTTGTTTCAGCGCGCGGCAGGTGAAGGGTTCTGACAGCAGGATGCGGTTGCCGCCGAGAAAATGACCGGGTTCGGCCAGTGTGACATGGCGGCGCACAAAATCCGCGGATGGCACGCAGTCGCCATCGGTGAAAATCACATAATCCGCGTCAGTTGCGGCCAGCGCGCGGTTGCGCGCCGCGCCGGGCCGGAATCCGCGGTCTTCCTGCCAGACATGGCGCAGCGGGAACGTTGCGCGCGCGGTGTATTCCGCAACCAGCTGACGGGTCTCGTCGGTCGAGCCGTCATCCGCCACCAGCAACTCGAAATCCTGCCGGTCCTGCACCAGATAAGCTTCGAGCACCGCGCGCAGGGCATCGGGCCGGTTGTAGGTGGTGACGATGACCGCAGTCTTCACTGGCGCGGGTCTACCAGCAGCATCAGTTTGAGATACCGGTAGTAAGACCCTTCGGCGTTGGCCACGGCCAGCATGAAGCCCTCCCGGCCGTCGAGGAAACCCAGGCGCAGGAAATAGGTGCGGAAAAATGCCCAGCCGCCGTGCAGCAGTGCGGTCCAGATCGAAGCGCGGCGACCGTTCTTGTGGAACATCCGCGAAGAAGAAGAGGAATACAGGTTCATCTTGCCGATCATCTGGTCGAGATCGGTAATGGCCTCGTGCATGATCGGTTGCCGCAGTTTGCCGGTGCTGCCCTTGATCACCAGTCGGTCATGGGTGTGATCTTCGGAAAAACGCGAGGCGTCGCGCCGGAACAGGCGCACCACATGATCCGGCCACCAGCCGGAATGCTTCATGAAACGGCCACAGAAACTGGAGCGGCGCGGGATCGCGAAGGCAGCGTGCCCGCGCGGAGCGGCGAGCACGGCGGCGACTTCGGCACGCAGTTCCGCCGGCATCCATTCATCAGAGTCGAGCGAGACGATCCATTCGCCCCGCGCGTGGTCCAGCGCGCGGTTTTTCTGCGGGCCATGTCCGGGGAAATCAGGGGTGCGGTAAAAGCGCACACTGAACTCAGCACAGATTTCTTCGGTGCGATCGGTGCTGCACGAATCGACGACGACGATTTCATCGGCCCAAGCGACCGATTCCACACAGCGGCGGAGGGTCGACTCGCTGTTTTTGGTGATGATGATGGCGGAGATGCGCATGATTGGTGATTTGGTAATTGGTAATTGGTAATTGGTGATTGGTGCTTGGATGGTGTGTGCAGCGGTGTTTACCAGTTACCAATCACTAATTACCCATCTGATTTTAACCCCCGCATACAAAGAACGTAGCCCGTAAGGAGCGCAGCGGATTACGGGGATGAGTCCCGTATTTCACTTCGTTGCATACGGGCTACGTTTGCTGTTTTTGGTGATGACGATGGCGGAGATGTGCATAAGTCGGTGATTAAGTGATTAGGTGATTATGTGACCGGATGGCTAATGGAGATCACCTAATCACGCCATTACTTATTCACGGGATTTTAAACCCGCATACAGCAACGCCGTCAGCCAGGCGTAGAGCAAACCTTCGGTATGGTCGAGCAGCGCGGAGTTGAGCATGCAGATGATGCCCATCATCACCACCAGTCCCTGGGCGAGGCCGCGTTCGATCGGCGTGGGCAGCAGCGGCGCCAGACGCCATTGCTGCCAGAGCAGCCACAGCAGCGCCGCGAGGCCGGCGACACCGGTCTGAACGGTGATCATCATGAATTCATTGTGCGGATTGCGCGACAACTGTTGGCCGCTGTCCTTGATCAGTTCTGCATAAGCCGCGGGGAATCCGCCCGTACCGTAGCCCATTACGGGCTGCTTCTGGATCAGGGTCAGGGTGTTGCGATAAAACTCCATGCGATAACCGGTGGAAGTGGACGCAGGGCGGTCGGCGCGTTCACTGCGCAGTTCCTGGATGATTTCCTTGACCCGCGTCTGGAAGGGGCCGGGGATGGCGCTGAGCGCTGTGACAATCAGCAGCGCGGTGAGGATGGCAATCGCGATCCCGCGGAATCGCGCGCGCTGCCAGCCGAACAGAAGCACCAGCGTGACCAGCAAAACGTAACCAGTCGCGCCTTCGACCATCAGCATGATGTTAGCCACCGCCAGCGCACCCAGCATGCCCCAGCCGATTTTACCGGCGCGGCTCTGGGCACTGCAGCACAGCCAGGCAAAAAGAAATCCGGAGAAAGCAGTCAGGATATTCTGCGTCAGGCGCAGCTTGAACACGACCGGAGAATCCGCAGTGCCGCGCAGCCACGGATTTGACGGAACCAGGCCGATTTTCATCGCACAGGAAATCAGCAGCACCAGTGCCAGGCCGCCGGCCAGCATGCGCAAGCCCTGTTCGCGACTGGATGCGCTGATGAAGGCCCAGCCCAGCAGCGGAATCAGCGCGAGGTCGAGGTATTTCAGCAGATAGAGTTTTGCATCCCCCGGCGCCGGGTTGCCATGCAACGTGCCGGCGAGCAGCAAGACGAACAGCAACAGGGCTGCGCGATAGACCGGATTGGTCCAGCCGGGCATCAGCTTGGCCCGGTACTGTGCGCTCACCAGCCAGGTAAGAAGAACAACAGCAAGCAACACGTTATCCAGCGCAATCGACACCGGAATCGAGGCGCCGATGGCGATGGTGCTCCAGCGGCCCAGCGTAACGGTTCCCGTGCCGAAACGCTGCAATGCCGTGGTGCCGGTCATTGCGGCCGATACTCCGGAATCCAGCCCTGCAGTTCTGCGCGCACCGTCGCATCGTCGGGCAATGCCGCGCGCGCCAGCCATGGAGCAAGCTGGTCCGGCAGGTCAACCGGTGCCGGACGGGCTCGGGCAATGCGCAGTTTCGGATGCGGCGTCGGCAGCGAATTCTCATCCGCGGCGAGGACTTCTTCGTAGAGTTTTTCGCCGGGGCGCAGACCGGTGTAGACGATCCGGATGTCTTTTTCGTCGAAACCCGAGAGCCGGAACATGTCGCGCGCGAGATCGGCGATTTTGACCGGCTCACCCATGTCGAGTACAAAAATTTCGCCGCTGCCGCCCATCAGTCCGGCCTGCATCACCAGTTGCACCGCCTCCGGAATCGACATGAAAAAGCGGGTGATTTCCGGATGGGTGACCGTGACCGGGCCGCCGGCGGCAATCTGTTCGCGGAATTTGGGGATCACGCTGCCGGTGGAGCCGAGCACGTTGCCGAAACGCACGATGACGAAACGGGTGCCGCCGCGCTGCTGCAGCG
>JBBQAO010000052.1:0-25017 GCA_038316355.1 Burkholderiales bacterium | reverse complement strand
ATGCGCGATGATGGAAAAATTGCGGATGTGCTGCATTGCGATGCGCGGTCCAACAAGGTCCAGCAGGAATCAACGGGCGCCTGCAAGAGTCGCCCAGAGCCAAGAAAAGGTGAACTCAAGTTCTCCCGGAGTGCCCCGTTCCGTTTGTAGGTCTGTGTATTTTAGCGGAAATCCCGCAAGTAATCAGTAACTGCCGCCGCATCCAGGTGGTAATGGCAGAGTTCCCGCTCGCCGTGCATCAGCACCGGCACCCATTCCCCGAAACGGTGTTCCAGCGCGGGCTGGCTGTCGACGTCAACAATGTTCAGCTCAAACGGCTGGCGGGCCCGCAAAATCTGCAGACCCGCGAGCATGTCGTCGCAAAGATGGCACCAGGAGCGACTGTAAAGCGTCAGGGTTATACCCCCGGGATCAGCCATTCCCATCAGCGCGGAACGGGATATACAGCGAATTGGCCCCGCGCCGCACCAGCAACGCAACGATCCGCCCTTTTTCCATGCCGTCCATCAACTGGCGGAATTGCTCCACGGATTTCACGTCCTGGTTGTTCACCCCCAGGATCACGTCACCGCGGCGGATACCGGCCCGGGCGGCGGCGCCCTGCGCGCTGTCGACAAAAACCCCGCCTTCGACCTTGAGCTCCTTCTTTTGCGCATCAGTCAGATCGGCAAGCCCCATGCCGAACTGGGTTGCCGCCGGCGGCTGCGGCTTGCTGCCGCGTGCCTGCCGGCCAGGACGTTCGTCGGACAATTCAGCCACGACCACCTGCAAATCACGCGCCGCCTTGTTGCGCCACACCTGGATCGCGATTTTGCTGCCCGGTTTGGTGCCGCCCACAACCCGCGGCAGATCCTCGGATGCCTCCACAGGCTTGCCGTCAAAACGCAGAATCACGTCACCGGCCTCGATCCCTGCCTTGTCCGCCGGTCCGCCCTTCTCGACCGAGTTAACCAGTGCACCCTGCGCTTTGGCGAGCCCGAAACCGTCAGCCAGTTCCTTGGTCACCGGCTGGATCACTACGCCGATGCGACCACGCGTCACTTTGCCGGTGGTGCGCAGTTGCTGGGCGATGTTGTTGGCGACATCGATCGGAATCGCGAAAGACAGACCCATGAAACCACCGGTGCGGCTGTAAATCTGCGAATTGATGCCGACCACCTCGCCCCTGAGGTTGAACAGCGGTCCGCCCGAATTGCCGGGATTCACCGCAACGTCGGTCTGGATGAACGGCACAAAATTTTCCTGCGGCAGCGAGCGTCCCTTGGCGCTGACGATACCCGCCGTCACCGTGTTGTCAAAACCGAACGGCGAACCGATGGCTACCACCCATTCGCCGACCTTGAGCTTTGCCGGATCTCCGAAACGCACCGTCGGCAGCGCAACCGCCTCGATCTTGATCAGCGCCACGTCGGTACGCCGGTCGGCGCCGATGACCTTGGCCTTGAATTCACGTTTATCGGTCAGGCGCACCGTCACTTCGTCCGCGGAATCGATGACATGAGCGTTGGTCAGAATGTAGCCGTCGGCGGAAATGATGAAACCCGAGCCCAGAGACTGGGCCTGGAATCCCCGTGGCCCGGGATTGGGCTGGCCGGGGCCCGGCTGATTCGGATTCGGCTGATTCGGCTGATTCGGCATGAAGCGGCGGAAAAATTCGTACAAAGGATCGTTCTCGTCCAGCTGCGGCAACTGTTGCGACAGCGCATTGCGGGATACGGCCTGGGTGGTGCTGATGTTGACCACCGCGGAGCCCTGTTTTTCCACCAATTCGGTGAAATCGGGAAGTTGCGCGGTGGATTGCAACGGCACAAGCAGGCAAAACGACAGGCACAACATCCGCACGAGAGATCTGAACATGTTCAGCCTTTACTGGAAATGCATGAGTGGTAACCAAGAGCTCATATAACTCATATAGCTCATATCAAGATCAGAAAACGTTAACCGCCGATGAACGCGGATTAACGCCGATGAAATCAAAAAGGCCGGAAGAATTGCGCATTAAATTAATATAGCCAATTGTTTTCAATAAATTATTATCTTCCGCTTCCAGCGCGCTTTTACGCCGGGTTGATCTTCGCATCCCTCAAGGGGGGTATTGAAAAGAATTCATCGGCGGTTTAATTAATCCGGTCTTTTTGTTAGGCGCTCTGAGGTTAACTGCGGGAA
Organism: Burkholderiales bacterium; assembly: GCA_038316355.1. Lineage (GTDB taxonomy): Bacteria > Pseudomonadota > Gammaproteobacteria > Burkholderiales > SG8-41. The sequence goes on along the minus strand of JBBQAO010000052.1, from coordinate 22,851 downwards.
TGGACGGCGGGAAACAGAACGAAACGGTCAGCGCTGCTGGACTGCAGTAGTGGTTCTGGGTTCCAGCGCACGCGCAAACTGCATCACCGTTTCCGCCGGAGTCTCGCCGAGCACGGTGACCGTATAGCCGGAGATCGTACTGCTGTAGATATGGACCGCCCCCTGGTGCCGGAGCAACTGCTTGTTGTCCTGCACCGCGTTGGGTTCGATGAATATCGATACCGCAGCCAGCCCGTCCGAAAACACCAGATGCGAAACAGTGCCCTTCTTGCCAACCATTGAGCGTCGCAATTCCATCAGTTTGCGGAATCCTGCAGGCTGGTTATGCACCACCCAGCCGGAATCCCCGCTGTCGCCGGCCGTCAATGCCGAACGATCCACGCGCCAGTTCTGTCTGGTGCTGACCAGGGCGTATTTCGACTGCACCAGTTCACGGCGGAACGGTCCGCCGATGGTCAGTGTGGAAAAAGCGAATGACTCCAGCGTCTCGTTTTTTTCATTCGACACGCGCGCACGCATCGGCAATCCGGTATTGACCTCGGCACAGAACCGCCGGGTGTAGCGCAGCGCATCCCTGGGCAGCAATGCCACCCACTGGCACTCATGACCCGCCACACGATCCATGTCACCCTTGACCACCCGGTAGTGCTGCACGATTTCCTGGATTTGTTCGACGCGTATCGGGAACTGGCGGGAACCCCGCGGATCAACCAGCACCACCTTGCTGGCGGGCAGGTAACAGGTCACCTGATCGTTGGTGCGGATCACCTCGCGTGCAGGACCGTCCAGGGTTTCCAGCCGCTCCAGTACCCCGCCGGCCGGATTGACGAAATGCGCGATGCGGGACGTTTCGGCCTGACTGCCATGCTGGAACATGAAGGTGCCGGAATAATTCACCTTGCGGCTGGCCTCCGCCATCTTTTCCAGCATGGCCAGCGCTTCCCGTGAATTCTCATCCGCCGCCGCAGCACCCGGCAGCAATATAAGAACAAGCATCCAGCGGAATTTCATGTGGATTTAGCGACCTGCAGCCGGTGCGGTGGAAATGGTGCGGATGTACGGCGCGACGCCCTGCAGGCTGGTGCTGGGCGACACGCCCTGGTGCGCCAGCAGGTATTCGTTCATCTGGCCATCACTGGGCGAACTGACCAGTGGGGCTTCCGGTTGTGCCACTGCCGCAGCCGGAGCCCGCGCTATGTCTACCGGGGGATTGGTAAGGGTGGCCGTGGAAAAGGCCATCCAGCCGACCACGGCAATGGCCGAGATCGATGCTGCGGCCGACAGCGCATAGGTCATCGGCTTGCCGGTCCGTGATGATCGCGGTGCCATGACCGTCGGTTCATCCGCGATGGCAACCGCCACCCGCCGCGACACGTCAAACGCCGGCAAAGCGTCGCCGCGCATCACGTCAGCGATCAGGTGATAGGTCGCCCAGGTTTCGCGGGCATCCCCGGTATCCTTCAACCGCAGCATGGCCTGATGCGCCTCCTGCCCGTCCGCTTCGCCGTCCATCAGTGCTGAAATTTTTTCCATGCTTACCATCTCCTGTCCTTGCCCGTGTCGAGCAAGGGCTTCAATTTTGCCGCCACCGCTTCGCGGGCCCGGAATATCCTGGACCGCACCGTTCCCACCGGGCACTGCATCGCGGTGGCTATCTCTTCGTAACTCAAACCCTCGATTTCCCGCAAGGTAAGCGCCGTTCTCAACTCTTCAGGCAACTCCTGCAGAGTTTGGTTCACCGTATCTCCGACTTGCCGGCTCATCATCTGGTTTTCCGGGGTGTTCAGATCCCGCAACTGATCGCCGGACTCGAGATTTTCCGCCTCTTCGGCATCCATTTCCGTGCTCGTCGGCGCCCGCCGCCCCATAGCCACCAGATGGTTCTTGGCGGTATTGATGCCGATCCGGTACAGCCAGGTATAAAAGGCACTGTCACCGCGAAAATTCGGCAGGGCCCGATAAGCCTTGATGAACGCTTCCTGGGTCACATCCTCCACCTCGCTCGGATCACGGATAAAACGTGACAGCAACCGCCCCAGCTTGCGCTGGTACTTGATGACCAGCAGGTCAAAGGCACGTTTGTCGCCACGCTGTACGCGCTCTACCAACTGCTGATCGACTTCGCGATCGCTCATTAATTATTGTCCGTTCCCTGATACCGCCGCTCTGCCCCAGGTCAACGGGCTCGCTGTCCGGACAGGCGCCGCAGTATAACCGCCTGCAGGAACACGTGAAATGAGCCGGTACAGCGGCAGTGCAATGACCGGTCACGCCCGATTAAGTTCACTGTGTGCGCCGGACATCGGTCGGGTTCCATCATGTGAAAAACAACCCCGCGGGCATCAACCCCGCTGCGGCAGGCGCCGGTCAAGCCAGCGGAAGCCCCATTCAAAGATCAGCGCCAGCACCGCTGCCGGAATAGCGCCGGCCAGCAGCAGCTTGTGGTCATTGACGGCCAGGCCCGCGACAATGCGCTCACCATACCCCCCGGCGCCGATAAACGCCGCAACAGTCGCCGTGCCGACATTGATCACCGCCGCGGTCTTGATGCCGGCCAGCACCCCGGGCATGGCCAGCGGCAATTCGACCAGACGCATCAACTGCCTGCCGTCGAGACCCAAAGCCCGTCCTGCATCGCGCATGTCATCGCCGACCCCTGCCAATGCGGTTTCGGTGGCGCGCACCACCGGCAACAGGGCATACAGGGACAAGGCGAGTATCGCCGGTACTGCCCCGATCCGGTCGAGGGCGGTAATCAGGAATGCCAGCAAGGCCAGGCTGGGCACCGTCTGCAGCATTCCGGTCAGGGCGAGTATCCAGGCGCCGGTTGGTGGCGCGCGCTGCGCCCAGATGCCCAGCGGCACACCGACCGCCACGCTGAGCAGCAACGATGCGCAGACCAGCAGCAGGTGTTCCCGTGTGAGTCGCGCCAGATCGGGGCCGAACAGCGCCGCAGCCAGCCCGGGGGCTGGGGCAGAATCCGCGACCACGCGTTTTTCCCGCAGCCAGCCGGCGGCAACGGTTGCAAAACTGCGCCCGTCCAGCTCCACTGCAGCATTCATCGCCATCATGTCTGCGGCAGTGATCGTCCCCTGCAACCCGTTGATCGCAGCCCAGGCGACCGGATGTCGCTGCGGGAGATCCGCGCGATAAACAAGCAGAGCCGCGTAATCAGGAAAAAACCGCTGATTGTCATCGAGCACGCGTAATCCGTTGCGGACAATTTTCGGATCCGTCGTATACACATCAATGACGTCAACCTGGCCTTTGACCAGCGCTTCATACGCCAGCCCGTGATCCAGTCCGCGAACCGGCAGGCCTTCAAGATCATAGGTATCGCGCATCGCCGGCCAGCCGTCCCTGCGGTTGAGGAATTCGGGCGACAGCGCAATGCGGGCCTGTCCGAAATTCATCAGATCGGAAATACGCCGGATGCCGTGCTGCTCCGCCTGCCCCTCCCGCATCGCCAGCGCATAACCGTTGCTGAAACCGAAAAACATCCCGGCAGCCAATCCATGCGCCGCGAGCTGGCGATTGATTTCCTCAAGGATGGGCACTCCCGGCAGGCCCAGCAGTTCCAGCGCGACAGTGCCGGTGTAATCCGGGTAGACATCGATGGCGCCGCTTTTCAGCGCGGCAAACAGGATCGCGGTATTGCCCAGTCCGGGTTTATGTTCGACGCGTACGCCGGCAGCGCGTTGCGCGGTGCGGGTGACCATCTCGCCCAGGATGTAGGATTCAGTAAACCGTTTGGAGCCGACAAGCAGCACATCATCCGCAGCAGCGGGCACCGCACACAACAGCAGCGCTGCGGCAATCCAGCGTGCACAGCGGCGGGCCATCCCGTAAAAACCCGGGCATCCGGCAGCCCCGAATTTCGCAACCAGCATGTGTCGTGTCATGGCGCGAAGATGGTAGCATGCTGCGCATCGCAAACTGCGCGGTGCCGAGGCTCGCGCAATCACTTTCAGGCAAAGGTTTCCCATGACTGCCCGTCCCACCAATCTCGACGCCTTCTGGATGCCGTTCACCGCGAATCGCGCGTTCAAACAGGCGCCGCGCATGCTGGTCGCCGCCAAAGACATGCACTACACCACCGACGACGGTCGGCAGATTCTCGACGGCACCGCCGGCCTGTGGTGTGTCAACGCCGGCCATTGCCGGCCACGCATCGTCGAAGCCGTGCAGAAACAGGTGGCGGCAATGGACTACGCACCGGCATTCCAGATGGGGCACCCCGATGCGTTCCGTGTCGCCGAACGACTGGCGGCGCTGGCACCGGGTGACCTCGATCACGTGTTTTACTGCAACTCCGGCTCCGAAGGCGTCGATACCGCGCTCAAAATCGCGCTCGCCTATCATCGCGCCCGCGGCGAAGGCCATCGCAATGTGCTGATCGGCCGCGAACGCGGTTATCACGGTGCGGGCTTCGGCGGCATTTCGGTCGGCGGCATACCCGCCAACCGCAAGGCTTTTGGCAACATGCTGTTCCGCGTCGACCACCTCGCGCACACGCATAACCTCAAAGAGAATGCCTTCAGCCGCGGCCAGCCGGCCTGGGGCGCACACCTTGCCGATGAACTCGAACAACGCATCATTCCGCTGCATGACGCCAGCAACATCGCCGCCGTCATCGTCGAGCCGCTGGCCGGATCCACCGGCGTGCTGGTTCCCCCCAAGGGTTACCTCGAACGGCTGCGCCAGATCTGCGACAAGTACGGCCTGCTGCTGATATTCGATGAAGTCATCACCGGCTTCGGCCGCACCGGTCCCTGCTTCGGCGCCGATGCGGTGGGCGTGGTGCCCGACATGATGATCGTCGCCAAGGGCCTGACCAACGGCACCGTGCCGATGGGCGCGGTGATTGCGCGCCGCGGCATTTACGACGCTGTGGTCAGCAAGGCGCCGCCCGGCACCATCGAACTGTTTCACGGCTACACCTATTCCGGACACCCGCTGGCGACGGCTGCGGCGCTGGCCAGCCTCGATACCTTCGAGGAGGAAGGCCTGTTCCAGCGCGCGCAGGAACTGGCGCCGTATTTCGAGCAGGCCGTTCAGTCGCTGCGCGAACTGCCGCATGTCATCGACGTGCGCAACATGGGGCTGGTCGCCGGCATTGAACTTGAACCGCGGCCAGGCGCACCGACTGCGCGCGCCTTCGAAACCTTTCTCAACTGTTATGAAAAAGGCGTGCTGATCCGCACCACCGGCGACATCATTGCGCTGTCGCCGCCACTGATCATCAGCAAGGCGCAGATCGACGAACTGATCGGCAAGCTGGGCGATGCATTGCGCGAGGTCGGACGCAATTGAGCCTTGCAGTTGCAGCACCGGTTGCAACATCGGTTTCAGCATGATCGTTTCCTGGAATTTTTATTACGCCCGCCCCGGCAACGCCGCGGCAGTACTGCAGCAGCGCATCAAAGCATCGGATGTGCGCGCGCAACTCGGCCTGCCACGGGGACGGATCATCAGCAAGATTGAAGGTGGCGGTGATTTTCCCGATGTGGCCTGGCGCCAGGATTTTGCCGACATGGCGGCACAGGACAGCGATATGAAAGTCCGGGCGGCAAGCGCGGAATTCGAGGTCATACGCCATGGCATGCGCCAGCTCTATCGGCGTTTCGAACGTCCGCTGTACACGCCCTGCGGTAATGCCGGCGCAGCAGCGCCGGCCATCGCGGCGGAACAGGCTTTATTGCTGTACGGGTTTTATTGTGCAGAATCCGCTGCGGCGGCAGTGCGCGACATCCTGATCGCGACGACCGGCGGGATGTTGCAGCCGGTCGAATACATGTCCGGCGGAGAAAATTTGCCCCGCTTCATCTGCGAAACGGGTACAGCGGGCATGCCGGCCACTGTATTGACCAGCCTTGCCCGGCAATCGGCGCGCATTGAGCGCAGCGCCTGGCAAGTTGCCCATCGTGGCTGAGGATTGTTGGATTACGATTAAATATCGTTTAAAATCAATAACTTATTAATGCAGCACAACGGCGACCTCAAATCCGCTGGATGTCGCGTAACCCCAGCTTGACCAGACAATGGTCCAGCCACTCGGCCGTCAGTTTTTCCTGCGTCGAGTTCTGCTTCAGGCGCTGGTCCAGCGCTTGCCAATCAACACAGTCCAATGGCTGGTCCTGGTTGAAACAGGAAAACACATAACTGGTTTTTCCGGTCAGCGGATCAATCTGCGGCTGCAGGCACTGCGCGCAGACTTCTTTCATCATGCATTGCATCGGCGAGTTGATGGAACCGATCGCATGATGCTGCGGCTTCAGATACGGTTTCAGCACTTCGTGCCGCGCTCGCGCCACCGCCGCCATCATCTTGTCCGAACCAATCGCGATGATGCGGTCCGCATCACTGAACGCAATCGCCTGCTCGCCCAGTTCACCCGAGGCATAAGCCTGCATCGCTTGAACAATGTTACCGACGAAACGGCGGTCATCGGGACGCGCCGGCATGAATCCCGGCTCGTCATCCGAACACCAGATCACGACATCGCTGGCGGCCTCGATATCCTCGATCCGGTAGCGATCGATCATGCGTTTGTAGCCGGCGAAATAAAGTACCCGGCAGCCGGCCCTGCGCATGGCCTGCCCGATGGAAAACAGCACCGCGTTGCCAAGCCCGCCGCCGACCAGCACCACAGTCTCACCGGTGGGAATTTCGGTTGGTGTACCGGTGGGTCCCATCAGCACGATGGGTTCGCCGGGCTTGAGTTCCACGCATAAATCGCTGGAACCCCCCATCTCGAGCACGATGGTCGAGAGCAGCCCCCGCTTCACATCCACCCAGGCGCCTGTCATCGCCAGACCTTCCATCGCCAGCGTGCTGCCTTCGATACGCGGCGCCAGCGCCTCGAAATTCTGCAGACGGTAAAACTGCCCCGGCTGGAAACGCCGCGCCGCCAGCGGCGCATGCACCACAACTTCAACGATCTGCGGTGTCAGGCGTTTGACCTCGTGCACAGTGGCGCGCAAGTCGCGCTGCAAAAGGCCGATGAACGCCGCATCATCAACCGCAGCGGCGGGCCGCACCTGCGCCAGCACGCCGCTGACCACCGGATAACCCTGCTTGGCACTGCCGATGGCTTTGACCACATTGCCGAAGAATGACGGATGCACGTCGCCGAAATAACTGATGAAACGACCATCGTCCCGCTTCGACAGCAACACGTTGATGGCATTGGGCTTGGAGATCGCCTTCTCTGCCGCAACCGGCTGGCCGGAAGCATCGCAGGCACGGAAATAACGACCGTCGAGCACAAAATGTCCGGCGTCTTCGCGTGCGAGCACGGTATTGGGCTGGGTGCCGGCAGCGATCAGGATGGCGCGCGCTGACAGTTCGACACTACCGGTTTCACGCCACTCGCCGTCTTCACCCTTGGCATGCACCACCGCCTTCAGCGCCCGGGCGTGGCCAAAAGCATCGACCTCTATCGCCAGCGGCGTCAGGCATTCGGCAAAAGTGATGCCCTCTTCCAGTGCTTTGTGCACCTCTTCGTGATTCAGCGTGTACGACGGGCTGTCGACCAGCCGTTTGCGATAGGCGATGGTCGCCCCGCCCCATGACTGCAATAACTGCAACACACGCGGTTCGCGGCCTTCTTTTGCTGCCGCAGCACGTTCAGCACGGATCGCCCGTGCATGGGCGATGAATTCATCGGCGGTTTCGCGTTCTTCCGGATTCCATGCAATACGCGCTGCAGCCTCGCCATGTTCGCGCGCCAGCAGTTCGTAGCGCAGCAGGAATTTCTCGACCTGCAGCGGGTAATAGGCCAGCGATTCGGTTGCAGCATCCACAGCCGTCAGACCGCCGCCGATGATCACCACCGGCAGGCGCAATTGCATGTTGGCGATGGAATCGGTCTTCGCTGCACCGGTCAGTTGCAGCGCCATCAGGAAATCAGACGCCGTGCGCACGCCGCGCGCCAGACCATGGGGCATGTCGAGCACGGTCGGGCGCCCCGCTCCGATAGCCAGCGCGATGTGGTCGAAACCCATGGCAAATGCATCCTCGGCAGTGATGGTGCCGCCGAAGCGCACACCGCCAAGCAGCGCAAACTGCGAACGGCGCTCGAGCAGCAGACGGATGATTTTGAGGAAATTCTTGTCCCAGCGCACGGTGATGCCGTACTCGGCAACGCCGCCGAATCCGGCCATCGCCCGTTCATCCAGCGACTCATAGAGTTCGCGCACATCGCGAATCGGCTTGAACGCCACCCGGCTGCCGGCCATGTCAACGCCGGACAATTCCGCCGGCAGGGGTTCGATTTTCAGGCCGTCGATGCCGACCACGGTGTGGCCGTCATTCATCAGAAAATGCGCAAGCGAAAATCCCGCCGGGCCCATGCCCGCGATCAGCACCCGTTTGCCGCTGGGCGCCTTGGGATAAGGATTGCGCAGATTCAGCGGATTCCAGCGCGTCAGCAGGCTGTAAATCTCGAAGCCCCAGGGCAACTCCAGCACATCCTTCAAGGTGCGCGTCTCCGCCTGAGGAATGTTGACTGGCTCCTGCTTCTGGTAAATGCAGGCTTTCATGCAATCGTTGCAGATGCGATGCCCGGTGGCCGCGACCATCGGGTTGTCCAGCGCAATGATTGCCAGTGCGCCAACGGCCAGTCCTTCAGTCTTGGCTTTGTGGAATTCCGAAATTTTTTCTTCGAGCGGACAGCCGGCGAGCGTGATGCCGAACGGCGACTTCTTGAACGATTGCGCGCCACGGCCACTGGCGCCTTTTTCCTGCAGACCTTTGGAGCAGGAGTCCTTGCCCTGCTCATGGCACCAGATGCAGTAATTGGCCTCGTCCAGCGCGCCGGTCAGGTCGGTGCCCTTGTCCGTCAGCTTGAAGCCCTCGCGCTGCCGCAGTCGTGACACGTCGAAGCGGTGTTCGGTATAACCCGCCGTGGCGGTGGTCTGCACCGGCACCAGATTCTGTATGTCGAGTTTGTGCGGCGACCTGAACAACACGCCGTCATGATGCCGGGCATGCCCGGCAGCGGTATGCGCGGCCCAGGCCGCATATTGCAGCGCGAGTTCAAGTGCCCCGGCATGGGCTTGCTCATCCTGCTGCCAGGCCGTCACCTGTCTGGCAAATACCAGTTCCGTCAGCGTTTCGCCAAACAGCGCTGCAAGTTTTTCGCCGATGGCAACGCCGTCAATCGCAGCCGCGGCATCCGGCTTGTATTTGTGCATGGCCTTGCGCTGCACGAACAGGCGCTTGACGCTGTACAACGGCGCCAGCGCATGGTGGCGCGCCGACAGCGCGCTGACCTCGGCGGTGATGCCGAACAGTTGACCGATGAAATCATCCAGATGCGGCGCAAGGGCGAGCAGCAGTTCCGACTCGGCTTTCATCGCCAGCGGCCCGGATGCTGCGCGCGCCGCGAGCAGCCGCGCATGCAATGGCGCGTCGGTCGTCTCCAGCTCACGCAGAAAAACCCCGTCCACACGGATCAGACCGTCGCGATTGTAAAAATCTTCGAAGGAGAAACCGAATCGGGGGAAATCTGCGGCGGATTGAGTCAAAATTTTCCGGGTGCCGGGCAAAGGCCAAATTATAGCAACTGGGGTGTCCATGGCTTGAGTAAGGGTGTTATTTGTTTGGTGCTTTTGGTGATAACGCTGCGGGCCGCCAGTGCCGCCTGTGCAATAATCCATCTCGCACCTTGTGGAAGAGATTTTTTCGATGATCGCAGGCCGATGGAAAATCCTGGCATGGGTCCTGTTGTCGGCGCTGGCAGCGTCGATGACCTACGCGATCTTTCGCGGCTACCTCAACCCGGACCTGCTGCTGGGTTTTGCCAACTCGTTTTCCTGCTGACATCGCAACAACGCCTAGGGCTCCGGCACCGGCGCCACCAGCGACCGCAGGTAATCAAACGGATACAGGCCGCGCTGGTGGCCGTCGTCAAAACTGAGCCGCAGCGTATTGTTGCCCCAGGGTTCAACGTCGGTGATGCGTATGCCGGTTTCCGCCTGTACCGGCTCGCCGCCGCGCGCGGCTGCCGTGCAATGCGCGCAGCGACAGGCCTCGCGCAGCAGCCGGTGCGTCATGATGCCGGTCATGCCGTCGGACCAGTCAATTTCCAGCATGCCGGTCGCAGCATGGTTACAGACTCCAATGGGCTGGATTTCAGGCGTCAGCATCGGGTCAAACCACTGTTTCCACACCCTGGGGACCGATTTCCATGCCGAAACCGGTGAGCCCACCGTCTTTCAGTTCCGCTCCCATGGCCGCCAGCGATTCCTCACGAATCAGCGCCTTCAACTGCTGCACCAGTCCGATGAATTCCGGCGTGGCGGTCATCTCCGGGGTGCGCGGCCGCGGCAGCGGCACTGTGATTTCTGCCTTGATGCGTCCGGGCCGCGCCGTCATCACATAAATCTTGTCCGACAGGAAAATCGATTCCTCGATGTCATGCGTCACGAATAGCACCGAGATGCGGAACTGCTGCCACATATTGGTGAGAATCTCCTGCATGACCACGCGGGTCTGCGCATCCAGCGCCCCGAATGGTTCGTCCATCAGCAGAACCTGCGGGCTGGTCGCCAGCGCGCGGACGATGCCCACGCGCTGTTTCATTCCCCCAGAAAGCTGATCCGGGTAATGGTTTTCGAACGCCAACAGCCCGGCCAGTCCGAGCAGCGTACGCGCCTGCTGCTGGCGCTGCGTCGCTGCCACGCCTTTCATTTTCAGGCCGAACTCGACATTTTTGCGCACCGACATCCATGGAAAGAGCGAGTACTGCTGGAACACCACGCCACGGTCCGATCCCGGCCCCTTGACCGCCGCGCCGTCCACCAGTGCGGTGCCGGAGGTCGGCCGGACAAAGCCGGCGACGATGTTGAGCAGCGTCGACTTGCCGCAGCCCGAGGGGCCGATCAGCGAGACAAACTCCCCGGGTTTGACGTCCATGCTCACCGAACTGACCGCCTCGACGGTATTGCCCCCGGCGTTGAACACCACGCCCAGATCCTTGATGTCGATGTCCCCTCTGGAGTGTTCGCTCATTTTTTCTCCGCACTGGCATAGGTTGACCAGGGCATCAGCAACCTGCCGGTGATCTGGATGGCACCGCTGCACACCAGACCGAGCACGCCGATGGTGATCATGCCCAGGCCGATTTCCGAATAACTGACCAGCGAATAGGCTTCCCAGGTGAAATAACCGACGCCGAACTGGCCGGAAATCATTTCAGCCGCAATCAATGAAACCCAGGCCACGCCCATGCCGACCGAGAACCCCGTGAAGATGTGCGGCATCGCGCCGGGCAAGATCACGTTGGCGAACAGCCTGAACTCGTTGGCGCCAAGGGAACGCGCGGCACGGATCAGCACCGGGTCTATGGAATGCACGCCGTGGATCGTATTGATCAGGATCGGAAAGAATGAGCCAAGGAAGGTGATGAACACGATGCTGACCTCGTTCGTCGGCCACAGCATGATGGCCATCGGCACCCAGGCAATCGCCGGAATCGGCCGCAACACCTCGCAGATCGGGAACAGCAGGTCGCGGATGACACGATAACGGCCGATCAGCAACCCCAAAAACGAGCCCAGCAGCACCGCGATGGAAAATCCGATCAGTATGCGGCGCACGCTGATACCGATATTCATCAGGAATTTCCCTGACTTGTTGACCTCCACCACCTTTTGCAGCACTTCCGCCGGCGTCGGCACATTGGTGAAGCGGATATAGAACTCCAGCTTGTAACGCGTGCCGATGTACCAGATGCCGAGCAGGATGGCGATGGAGACTACCCAGAGCAGCATGCTGACACCATTGCTGCGCAGCCACAGCAGAGCCGGATTCCGGGCAACCGGCGGCTGCATCACCGGCGGCGGCTTGATCACCGTCGCCACTGGTGCCGGACCATCGGCTTCACGGTCTTCAGTCACCGGATCGTCCTTCTTGCGCAGTGCCTGCACGGTGCTCATCGCCCGGCTCCCGGTTACCGTTTATTTGCCGATGGTCGCCGCAGCCAGTGCTTCGGCATACGTCGCCAGTTTGCCGCCGCCCTTGGCGACATGCGCCTCGGCATCCTTTTTCAGCAGGAACGGCACGATCTGCGGCTTTTTCGGATCAGTCGCATTCACTGCGTAAAACGCCTTGTCCGCGAACATCTTGATGCCCAATGACTTGTCGAAGACGTAGGCCACGTTGATTTTCTTGCCTTCGCTTTCGTACTTCTTGACACCGGCCAGGGTGCACAGGGCCGAACTGAAGGGCACGATGTCGCCACCGGTCACCCATATCTCGCCGGCTTCACGCGGCTGCTTGATTACTACATTGCACAGGGCATCCTTGCCGCTGATCTCGTAGCCGGCGAAAGACGCCTTCTGCTTGTCGTAATCGAGCTTGAGTTCCTTGAAGGCCAGCTTCAGGTAACTTTCATTGACCCAGGCGTTGGCGTCGAACTCCTTGACCCGGCCCATTTTCTGCAACACGCCGTGCACCACGCCCAGGGTTTCCACCCATTTCGGTTTGATCGTCGGATCAAGCGTATGCACGCCGCTGGGTCCGAGGAATACGTAGGCGACTTCCTTCTCGATCTTGGTCCATTCCTCGACCTTCTCCATCGCCAACTTCGGATTCTTGCGCACCCAGTCATTGGCCTCCATCAGCGCCTTGATGTAAGCCACGACGATTTCCGGATATTTCTCGCCGAAATCCTTGCGGATCACCACACCATGAAAAGTCGGGATCTTGGTTTCGGCACCGTCAAAAATCTTGCGCGCAAAGCCACGGAACGGCAGCAGTTCCGCGAAGGGTACAAAATCGCCATGACCGTCGATGCGTTTTTCCTGCAGATTGGTGGTGCCGACCTCGGGCGACTGGCTCGCCAGGCTCCAGAAGCTCTCCGGCCAGCCCCGTGCCTGCATCGCCTGCAGCATCATGCCGTGCGCTGCCGAACCGAAGGGCACCGAAACCAGTTTGCCCTTTAAATCCGACAATTCGTAGTACGGCGAATCCTTGTGCACCACCACGCCATTGCCGGCACCAAACTGGTTATAGGCGATGAGCGCGATCAACTGGGTTTCGTTCTTGGTGGCCTGCCCCGTAGCACCGGCCACCAATAAGGGATAATCACCCATCATGCCGATATGTATCTTGTCCGCCATCAGACCGTTGGTGATGGGCGGCCCGGATGTCGCGTTCTGCCAGTCGAACTCGTACTTCACGCCGGCGTACTTGCCGGTTTTCGGCAAATATTTTTCGAGCAGTTTGAGTTCCTTGATGACGATGCCACCGGTCACCGTGTTGGTTGTTGTGTTCTGGGTGCCAATGCCGATCTTGATCACGTTCTGGGCATGACTCAGCCCGGCAACCAGACACAGTGCGGGCAGCACATTACGCAGCACCCGCACGATTTGCTTTGCCCCAACTGCCGTACCCACAATCGTGATATTCATGGCGACTCCCTGAAAATTTGATTAAAAACAATGAGTTAAGAAAAACCGGGCAAATTCTCCTGCAGTAACGCTGTTTTTGGATTCACGGTGCGCCCGCTCAGGCCTCCTTCAGTTCGGCGAATTTTTCACTGACCGTCGCCCAGACTTCGGCTGTTGGCAGCGGATCCGTTTTGTCGGTCACCACCGGCCACACGGCCGAGTAACGTGCATTGAGTTCAATGAAATGTTCCTGTCCCTGCGGCACTTCAGAGACCTCGCAAATCGCCTCCACCGGGCATTCGTCAACACACAGCGTGCAGTCAATGCAGCCTTCGGGATCAATCACCATGAAATTCGGGCCCTGATGAAAACAGTCCACCGGGCAGACCTCGACACAGTCGGTGTAGCGGCAGTTGACGCAGGGTTCAGTGACGATATAAGCCATGTCAGGTTCTCAGCGCGCCGCCGGGTTATGGACCTGGATCTGCTTCAGCGCGAGCTGGGTCAGTTTGCGCACATCGGGGTCAGGATCCTTTAACGCCGTTTCCAGCGCCGCGATCGCCCGCAGGTCGCCGATTTCGCCGAGTGCAATCACCGCTTCCTTGCGCAAATTGCTGATTTCGTGGGTCAGCGCCTCGCTCAACACTTCAAGCGCAGCCACCGTCTTCAAGCGCCCGAGGCTGCGCGCGGCACGCACCCTGACCTGCCAGTAACGATCGGCCATCACGGCAATCAGGTGATCCACCGCGCCCGACAGCTTCAGTTTGCCCAAGGTTCCGGCCGCCTCTTCGCGCACCTGCCATGAGGTATCGCTCAAGGCATGCGTCAGGGCCGGCAGTACTTCGACATCCGTTGCAAAACCCAGTGCGCCAACAGCAATGCGTCGCACTTCCGGATCAGGATCATTCATCGCCACGCGCGTCAATGGCCCCAGCGATCCGGGATGTTTCAGGTAGCCCAGCACACCGGTGGCCTCCCGGCGCACCTGCGGCGACGGATGATCGAGTCCTGTCAGTGCAGGTGCCAGACTGCCGGCCACCCGCAACGGCCGCAGCGCCCGGAACACGGCAGCCAGCACAAACGGATCGGTGCCGTGGATGGCCTGCAACAGCAATTCGCCATTGCTGCTGTCCTTCAACTCGGACAGGGTATCGGCTGCAGCGCGACGCGTTTCTTCCGCGGGGTCGTGCAGCAAAGCGAGTAAGGCGGTCACGGCTTCCGGCTCTTCGAGGCCTTCGACCGCCTTCGCCGCCTCGGCGCGCACCTGCGGATCAGCATCCGCCAGCGCCTTCAGCAGCAGCGGCAGAATGTCGTCTTCGTCGCTGTACGGCAGTTCCATCACCGCGATGCGCCGCACTTCGGCATCGGCATTGGCGAGACGGGCAGCCAAGTCGCCCGGCATCGAGTCAGCAGCTTGTATCGAAGTCATTGATCGCTCCCCGGTCAGCGCAGCAGGTAGGGAATGGCGACATGCACCGCGCCGGTCGGGCAGTCCTTCTCGCAGGGCATGCAGTACCAGCACTCGTCATATTTCATGTACGCCTTGCCTTTCAGCATGTCGATCGCCAGCACGTCGAGCGGACAGACGTCGACACACACCGTGCAGCCTTTGTGCGCGATGCACTTTTCCTCATCGACGGTGACCGGGACACTGGTGCGATGCGCGGCATAAGTCATTGCTGTTCCTCTCAGACGTTGACCGCTTCTTTGACGACGCGCAGCCGCTGGTAGGCGGTTTTTTCCTCGTCATCGAGCGGCAGGATGTAAGGCTCGACCGGCCGCTTGATGCTTTCCATGCGACCGTCGGCGGATTTGCGCAGGTGGCAATGGGTGAACCATTCCTCGTCATTGCGCTCCGGGAAATCGGCCCGGTAGTGATACAGCCCCCACCGGCTTTCAGTGCGGAACAAGGACGCATGCGCCGCCATGTTGGCGCAGTCGTGGATGTGCTGGACTTCCATCGCGCGCATCAGCTCGTGCGGATTGGCGGCGTTGAGCTGGCCGATGTCTTCGCCGATTTCAGCGAAGCGCTCCAGACCGAGCTCCATCTTGCGCGTGACCTTGGGCGGCTGCAGGTAATCGTTGACCATGCGCCGCAGCTTGTATTCGAGCTGAGCGGGCGGGATGCCGTCGCTGCAGGCGAGGGGGGCCATGATCCGCGCACGCTCCACGGCAATCTGCGTCTCGTCCACTTCGGCGGGCATGGTGTCGGCGCAGTACTGCGCGGCGTTTTCGCCGGCAAACCAGCCGTAGGTGAACGCGCCCAGCATGTAGTTGTGCGGCACACTGGCCATGTCGCCGGCCGCATACAGACCTGGCACCGTGGTCTCGGCCTTTTCATTGACCCAGACGCCGGATGCGCTGTGGCCGCTGCAGAAGCCGATTTCGGAAATGTGCATTTCGATCATCTTGCTGCGGTAATTGGTGCCCCGGCCGTCATGGAAACGGCCGCGGCTGGGACGCTCGTTGGTGTGCAGAATGACTTCGATGTTGGCGATGGTTTCCTCGGCAAGATGATCGAGCTTGAGGAATACCGGTCCCTTGCCGCTCTGCAGTTCGTTGTAGAACTCCCACATCATCTGGCCACTCCAGTAATCGCACTCGATGAAGCGTTCGCCATGGGAATTGGCGGTGTAACCGCCGAACGGTCCGGTGACATAGGCACAGGCCGGGCCGTTGTAATCCTTGATCAGCGGATTGATCTGGAAACATTCAAGGTTCGCCAGCTCCGCGCCGGCGTGATAGGCCATCGCATAACCGTCCCCAGCATTGGTCGGGTTCTCGTAGGTGCCGAACAGGTAGCCGGATGACGGCAGGCCGATGCGGCCGGCAGCCCCGCAACACAGAATCACCGCGCGGGCGCGGATCACCACGAATTGCCCGGTGCGGCAGTCAAAACCCATCAGCCCCGCGGCCCGCCCCTGCTTGTCAGTGATGATGCGGGTGCCGATGACGCGGTTGATGACCTCGACGCGGGTACGCTTCAGTTGCCGGTAGAGAGTCTTTTTCATGTGATGCCCTTCAGGCATCGGCAGCACATAGGTGCCGAGGTGATGCACCTTGCGCATCGCGTAATCGCCGGTCTCGTCCTTTTCGAACTTGACGCCCCAGCGGTCGAGCTCTTCTATGGTGCGAAAGCTGTTGGTGGCATAGGCATAGACGGTTTTCTGGTTGACGATGCCGTCATTGGCAATGGTGATTTCCTTGGTGTACTGCTCCGGCGTCGCATGGCCGGGGATGACCGCGTTGTTGAGGCCGTCCATGCCCATTGAAATCGCACCGCTGCGTTTGACGTTGGCTTTTTCCAGCAGCATCACCCGCAGCTTGGGATTTTTTTCCTTCGCCTTGACCGCCGCCATCGGACCCGCGGTGCCGCCGCCGACCACCAGCACGTCGGTTTCCATCATGATCGGTTCGGGTATGCTCAAAATGCTCTCCGGTTTGTTGCAGTCATGCCGGGCGGCTCCCACGATTTCAGGCCCGCCGGACCGTTGTTTGCTGAACCAGATAGAGCAACCGCCATGCCACGATACAAGCCGTCACCCATGCAGTCTCCGGACGGGGTGTGGTCATCGCGAACAGGTCAACTTGTATTAAGGAGAACGCGCCACGGGAGTGCGCTGAGGGTGCTTTCGCACCGGCATGGCGCGGACGTTCAGCCGGGTCGTCGGTGCAATTCGACTTTGTACTGGTACGAATCGCCGCGGCAGTAGAGATGTTCGTAATCGACGGGGCGGTCAAAAGCGCTGTAAGTGAGCCGCGCCAGATGCAGCACCGGTTCGCCCGCCTTCACCGCGAGGTCTCCCGCAATTTCGTCCGGGCAGGGTTGCGCTTCTATCCACAGCCGCGAACGTCCGAGCCGGATGCCGCGGGTTTCCAGCAGCGGAAAAATATCCTGATTCAGGTCCTGGTCGCGCAGCCGGTCGCCGATATCGGGTGGGAAATAACTCAGATCCACCGACACCGGGCGGGCATTGAGACAGCGGATTCGCTTGACCTCAAACACACCGTCACCGCGTTTCAGGTTCAGCGCCGCGGCAATTTCGCGGGAAGCCGCAGCATTACGAATGGAGCGCAACTGTGAGCTGGCAACAAACGGCTTGCCCTGCATCGCCTCGTGAAACCCGAGCAATGCACTCAAGTTGCAGGTCGCATGCGGCGCACTGACAAAACTGCCCTTGCCCTGCTGGCTGTAGACCAGTCCTTCCGCGGCCAGATCTTTTAATCCCTGCCGCACGGTGACGCGACTGACGCCGAAGGACTGCATCAGACAGGCCTCGCTGGGCAGCCGAGCATGCGGCGCCAGGGTGCCGGACAATATCCGCTCGCGCAGGCTGTTGCAGACCTGCTCATGCAAGGGCACGCGGCGCCCCGTCGCCAACGCGGTTTGCTCGGTGAAATTCGCGGTCAGGTCTGCCTGGTTCAAGGTGGGTGGACGCTACTCAGAGTCACGACATGTCCTAATAACCCGCACAAGCCGTGCCAAGACAGCATCAACCGGACACATACAAAAATATCAATAAAAACAATTACTTATATTATTCCATCAGAAACGGGGCTCCCGGCCACTGCACTTGAACAGTGCGCGCATCCCGGACCCGCACAGCAAAGGGCCGGCGACACCGGCCTGTTCAGCCCGTCGCGCGTTCGGCCGCGGTAATGACGTTGGCAATGACCATGGCCACCGTCATCGGGCCGACGCCGCCCGGCACCGGGGTGATCCAGCCGGCGCGTTCACGAACAGATTCGAAATCCACGTCGCCGCATAGTTTGCCGTCGGCCGTCCGATTGATGCCGACATCGACCACGGCCGCACCCGGCTTGACCATGTCGGCAGTCACCATGCGCGGCCTGCCGATGGCGCAGACGAGGATGTCGGCCTGGCGCGTGATCGCCGCAAGGTCGGTGGTGCGCGAATGGCAGATGGTCACTGTCGCATTGCGCTCCAGCAGCATCAGCGCCGCCGGTTTGCCGACAATGCTGCTGCGGCCGATCACCACCGCATGGCGGCCGGCGATGGGCACGCCGGAACGCTCCAGCATCAGCATGCTGCCGGAAGGCGTGCACGGTGCGAGGCTGGCATGGCCGTCAAGCAACGCGCCCAGACTGCGCCAGGTAAAACCATCGACATCCTTGGCCAGCGCAATCCGCTGCAGCACGCTGACCGCATTGATGTGCGCTGGCAAGGGCAGTTGCACCAGGATGCCGTGCACCTGCGGATCGCGGTTCAGCGCCTCGACTTTCTGCAACAGCTCCGCTTCCGTCGTAGTCATCGGCAACCGCGTATCAAAGGTGATTACACCGGCTTCGCGACAGGCGCGTTCCTTGCTGCGCACATACACAGCCGAGGCCTGGTCGTCGCCGACCAGCACCACGGCCAGACCCGGCGGCCGCCCCTGTTGCGCCAGCCGGTCGGCCCGCAATTTCTGTTCCGCCAGGACCTGCTTCGCCATGGCGGCGCCGTCGATGATGATTGCGCTCATCGCATTCCATTCACAATACGTTAATCTGAAAACGGCGCTGAAAACAGCGCTGAAAACAGCAAAATTCTCCCGGCTATTTTGCCGGCGGCACCGCAGCAGCACCGGCAGGGGTATCCAGCACCTGGAAAAAAATCTCGTCGCGCCTGATCATGCCCAGTTCGTTGCGCGCCCGCTCCTCGACCGCCTCCAGCCCCTGTTTCAGGTCGCGGACCTCTGCATCCAGCGCAGCGTTGCGCGCTTGCAGGCCACTGTTGGTGGCGCGTTGCGCCTCGATCTTGCGCTCCATTTCCCACACCCGCAGCAGCCCGCCCTTGCCCAGCCACAGGGGGTACTGGATCAGCAGGATCAGTCCGGCGAGCGCAATGGCCAGCAGCCGCATGGCATCAAGCCGCGCGACCGGCCGCGGGGACGACTCAGCGCAGTTGGTAGAACGCGCCACGTCCGGGATAACTCGCCGTATCACCGAGGTCTTCCTCGATACGCAGCAACTGGTTGTATTTGGCCAGCCGGTCTGTCCGCGACAGCGAACCGGTCTTGATCTGCATCGCATTGGTCGCAACCGCGATGTCGGCGATGGTCGTATCTTCGGTTTCGCCGGATCGGTGCGAAATCACCGCGGTGTAACGCGCGCGTTTCGCCATTTCGATCGCCGCCAGGGTTTCGGTCAGCGTGCCGATCTGGTTGACCTTGATCAGGATCGAGTTGGCAATGCCCTGCTCGATGCCGCGTTTCAGGTACCGGGTGTTCGTCACGAACAGGTCGTCGCCCACCAGCTGCACACGGTTGCCCAGCTTGTCGGTCAGCACCTTCCAGCCGTCCCAATCGTTTTCCGCCATGCCGTCTTCGATGCTGACGATGGGGTATTTATCAACCCAGGCCGCCAGGTAGTCGGCGAATTCCGGCGCCTTCAGTGTCAGTCCTTCGGAGCGCAGCGTGTATTCTCCATCCTCGAAAAACCCGGAGCTTGCGCAGTCCAGTGCCAGCGCGACGTCTTCACCGGGACGATAACCCGCGGCCTCGATGGCTTCGAGGATGATCTGGATCGCCGCTTCGTGTTTGGGCAGACGTGGCGCAAAACCACCCTCGTCGCCGACCGCCGTTGCCAGACCGCGGTCGGTCAGCAGTTTGCGCAGCACCTGGAACACTTCGGCACCGCAGCGCAAGGCCTCGCGGAAACTGGTCATGCCCACCGGCACGATCATGAATTCCTGCATGTCCAGGCCGTTGTCGGCATGCGCGCCACCGTTGATCACGTTCATCATCGGCACCGGCATCGCCATCGGTCCCGCGCCGCCAAGATAACGGTGCAGCGGCAGACCTGACTCCTCGGCGGCAGCTCGCGCAATCGCCATCGACACCGCCAGCATCGCGTTGGCACCGAGCCGGGATTTGTTCTCGGTCCCGTCAAGATCCAGCAGTGTGCGGTCGACAAAGGACTGTTCGGTGGCATCGACGCCGATCACCGCCTCGCAGATCTCGGTGTTCACATGCTCGACGGCCTTGAGCACGCCTTTGCCGCCGTAACGTTTTTTGTCACCGTCGCGCAATTCGATGGCTTCGCGGCTGCCGGTCGATGCCCCGGAAGGCACTGCAGCCCGCCCCAATATGCCCGACTCCAGCAACACGTCCGCTTCCACGGTCGGATTGCCGCGCGAATCGAGAATTTCCCTGCCGATCACATCAACAATTGCGCTCATTGCCGGTTCCTGGATGGTTCAGTCTGGTTATTATGGTTATACAGCTGATGATTATTACAACTGGTTTTCTGCGAAGCCGCTGCGTTTGACCAGTGCGTCGAGCTCGGTCAGCGTTTTCAGCAAGGCTTTCATGTGTTTAAGCGGCCAGGCATTGGGGCCGTCAGACAGCGCCTTCTCCGGCTGCGGATGGGTTTCCATGAACAACCCGGAAATACCGCTGGCGACTGCCGCACGCGCCAGCACCGGCACGAACTCGCGCTGACCGCCGCTGGTGGTGCCTTGCCCGCCCGGCAGTTGCACCGAATGCGTGGCGTCAAACACAACAGGGCAGCCCGTGTTGCGCATGATCATCAGCGAACGCATGTCGGATACCAGGTTGTTGTAGCCGAAGGACACGCCGCGCTCGCAGACCATGATGTTGTCGGCGCCACTCGCAGCCCGGGCCTTGTCGACGACATTGACCATGTCGCCGGGCGCGAGGAACTGGCCCTTCTTGATATTGACCGGCTTGCCGGCAGATGCGACAGCGGTGATGAAGTCGGTCTGCCGGCACAAAAATGCCGGGGTCTGCATCACATCAACTGCAGCGGCAACCTGGGCAATCTCTTCGATCGCATGTACGTCGGTCAGCACCGGCACGCCGATGGTCTTGCCCACATCGGCCAGAATTTCCAGCCCCTTGTCCATGCCCAGTCCACGAAAGGATTTGCTCGAACTGCGATTGGCCTTGTCGTAGGAGGACTTGTAGATGAAGGGAACCACGAGTTCGGCGCAAATACGCTTTAGCTCGCCGGCGGTGTCCATCGCCATGTCCCGCGATTCGACGACACAGGGGCCGGCAATCAGGAAAATGGGCCGGTCCAGCCCGATTTCAAATCCGCAGAGTTTCATTGTCGCAAAGTCTTCATGTCAGGACTGTGGCTCAGCCGGTCGCGCCAACCGCAACCGGCGACGGCTTGGCGCGGGCCGGCGCACTGCGGTTCTGGTGACGCGAGCGCTCCAGCGCCGCCTCAACGAACGATTTGAACAGCGGATGCCCGCCGCGCGGCGTCGATGTGAACTCCGGATGAAACTGGCAGCCGACGAACCACGGGTGTGCCGGTATTTCGACCATTTCGCACAATTCACCGGTCAGCGACAGGCCGCTGACACTCAGGCCCGCCTCGCGCAGGCGCGGCAAGTAATGGTTGTTGACCTCATAACGATGGCGGTGGCGTTCGACGATGCGTTCGGCGCCGTAGATATTGCGCACCAGTGATCCGGCTTTCAGCTCGCATTCCTGGCCGCCGAGGCGCATCGTGCCGCCGAGGTCGGACGTGGCATTGCGGCGTTCGACCCGGCCGTCGCGATCCTGCCATTCGGTAATCAGCGCCACCACCGGATGCGGCGTTTCCGCATCGAATTCCGTGCTGTGTGCGCCGGTCAGTCCAGCCAGGTTGCGCGCGTATTCGATCACCGCCAGTTGCATGCCGAGGCAGATGCCCAGGTAAGGCACGCCGTTTTCGCGGGCGAATCGGATCGCGCCGATTTTTCCTTCAACACCGCGCTTGCCGAAACCGCCGGGCACCAGGATTGCATCCATGGCCTCCAGGCTCGCAGTGCCGTTTTTCTCGATGCTCTCGGAGTCAACATAATGAATGCGGATCTTCGAGCCGGTATGGATGCCGGCATGGATCAGGGCTTCCGACAGTGACTTGTAGGATTCAGTCAGGTCGACGTATTTTCCGACCAGTGCAATGCTGACTTCATGCTGCGGATGCTCCAGCGCGGCAACCACCCGCTCCCAGCTCGACAGGTCGGCGGGTTTCGGATTGATGCGCAGTTTTTCACAGACGATGGCGTCAAGATTCTGCGCATGCAGCATGCCCGGGATTTTGTAAATGCTGTCGGTATCGACTGCGGAAATCACCGCTTCAACAATGACATTGGTGAACAAGGCGATCTTGCGGCGCTCACCGTCCGGCAGCGGCCGATCGGCGCGGCACAACAGCACATCGGGCTGGATACCGATTTCGCGCAGCTCCTTGACCGAGTGCTGGGTCGGCTTGGTCTTGATTTCGCCCGCCGAGGCGATGTACGGCACCAGCGTCAGGTGGATATAGCAGACGTTGTCGCGACCGACCTCAATGCCCATCTGGCGGATCGCCTCGAGGAACGGCAGCGACTCGATGTCGCCCACGGTGCCGCCGACCTCGACCAGCGCGATCTCGGCCTCGCCTGCTCCGCGCCGGATGTACTGTTTGATTTCGTCGGTGATGTGGGGAATGACCTGCA
>JBBQAO010000044.1:0-27936 GCA_038316355.1 Burkholderiales bacterium | reverse complement strand
TGATCGGTGGACACCGGCACCACGCTGCCGTCGAGCGCGCGCACCGCGAGGTCGCCGGGCAGATATTCCTTGATCGCGACCTGCTTCTCAAGATGGGTATCCCGGGCCAGGTAGGTGATACCGAAACCGCCGGTGCCGAGTACCGACTCCAGCCGGTATTCGTTCAGCGTCGAATTCAGGTCAAGCGCATTGCGATGAACAGTCGATTCGCTCATGGCCACCGGAAATCACCATCGTGGTTGGTTCAGGGCACTACGTGCTCCGGACTGTATCACGCGCCTGCTGCATCGCCTGCAACAACACCTCAGGATCCTGCGCCCCCGACATGCCGATGCTGCGGTTGAAAATGAAAAACGGCACGCCGTTGACGCCGGCATTGCGCGCTTCGATATCAGCACTGCGGATCACGTCGGCATCCGCCCCGCTCTCCAGGTACTTCAGCGTCTGTTCGCGATCCAGTCCGGCCTGCGCCGCATAATCCGCGAGCACAGCATGGTCGGTCAGGTTCGCACCTTCGATGAAGTAGGCGCGAAACAGCGCTTCGGCGACTGCATCCTGTTTGCCGAGTTCACCGGCGTGGTGCAGTAACAGATGCGCCTTGACCGTGTTGGGCTGCACGGAAATTTTTTCGAACTGCATGTCGAGGCCGACGGTCTTGCCGACGTCGGCGACGCGCTGGTACTTGGCGTGACCACCACCACCGAATTTGCGCTGGATATATTCCAGACGCGGAATGCCGGATTCCGGCAGGTCGGGGTTTAGCTGGAAGGGCAGCCAGCGCACGGCCGGCTTTTCTTCATCGGGATACAGTTCGGCGAACTGTTTCAGCGCGGTTTCCAGCTTGCGCTTGCCGATGAAGCACCAGGGTCAAACTACGTCGGAAACGATATCGATATTGATGCGCTTGTTCATGAAACCTCCGGTTGGTGTGCTGTTGCCCGCAGTTTATACAGGGGTGAACAAATTGAAATTGCGTTCGCCCCTCAACCCAACCCCCACGAGTACGTGGGGAGAGGGGGAATACCTGGATTATTTATAAGTATTTGATTTTATTTATATTTTTATAAATCATCTCAGTTGCGCAAAGTCGCCATGTCGAGTCGTCCGGCGAAAAATCCCGGCACCGACTGCAGGAATCCCGCGCATTGTTTTTCGTTCCAGCCGCCGAACAGCGCATTGAGGCGGAACTTGTCTTCGATGTCAGCACGCGACAGCGGCTCCTGCACCCCACCGCGGATATGCGGCTGGCGCTCTTCCACCACACGGCCATCTTTTAACGTCATCCGTACGTGCCCGGTATAGGCCTTCGGGTAAGGATTGTCCGGATCGACAACGTAACGCACCTTGGCCGCCAGCGCGAGAATGCGCGGATCGCGCACGGTTTCTTCGGTGAACGCCGCCAGCCCCGCGCCACCGGTGACAAAGGCCACCGCAATGTTGAACGGTGCACTGAATTTCGCCGCGTATTCATTCGCCGGGCGATGTTTAGACGGCAGCGGATCCCACAGCCGGTGCACATAACCTTCCGCAGTTTCGCACAACACATCGGTGACGTCTTCCGCGGCGAATCCTTTTTTCGCCAGGCGCAGCGCACAATCCACGTACGGCTGGTTCATGGTGCCCGTGGCATAAGGCTTGAAAGTGATGCGCGAGGTGTACCAGTCCTTGCCGAAATCGCGGGTCAGCACGTCATAGTCGCCTTCGGCAGAACCGGCAAAAGCGTAGAACAGGCCGTGCGTACCTTCGAACACCGTGCGCGGACCGAGGAACCCCTGCTGGCCCAAACGCGCCGCCTGTATGCCCACCTGCGCTGCCCAGCCGGCATGCAGGCGTTTGGTCCACGCGCCTTCGGCCAGGTACTCGATGATGCCGCTGGCCATGCTGCCGGCGATGCCCAGCGCATCGACGGTCTGCTGCTTGTTCAGCTTCAGCGTGCGCGCCACCGCCAGTGTCGCCGCCATTGCGCCGAGTACGGCTGTCGGATGGAAACCGGATTTGTGGATCGCCTTCGGAATCACCATCGACATCCGGCACAGGGTTTCGACGCCGGCAACAAAACCCGCCAACGCATCACCGCCGTCGCAACCAAAGCGTTCAGCGGCCGCCAGCACTGCCGGCCCGATCACCGTACTTGAATGCACCGGCCCGCCTTCGAAGGTATCGTCGAAATCTTCACCGTGAGTAGCCGTGCCGTTGATCAGCGCAGCCGCTTCCGCCGAAAATGTCTGCGCATGACCGATGGCAGTGCACGGCCCGCCGCTATCGACTCCGGCGATGACCGCTTTCACGTAATCGGTCTCGCGTGCGGCCACGCATAGGCCGATCACATCAATCAGCAGTTCCTCGGCGCGCGCGCGTACCACCCCGGGTATTTTTCCGACAGTCAGCGCCAGCGTCTGATCGGCGAGGCGTTCGGCAATTGAAACTTCAGGCAATTTGGCGGTCATCGGTTCACAGTCTTCAAATAAAACGGGGGACGGCAGCCGGTCAGCCGCACATCCCCCGCTGGAATGGCCTCTGCGGTCAGGGGACTGCTTCAGGCAGATTTCAACGCACGACCTTGGCGCCGGCTTCCTTGAGAATGACGCGCATCTGGTCGGTAAACACATCGAAGTACTTGGCCAGTTCAGCGGATTTCATGTAACCGTCCTCGAACTGCTGCTCTTCGAGATACTTGCGCCAGGTCGCGGTCTTGCTCAGGCGCAGGAACAGGTCCTCGTAATAAGCCACCACGTCAGGCGCGACACCTGCAGGCATCACGATACCGCGCACCTGCTCCACATTGGGAATGTCGTAACCGGCTTCCTTGATCGTCGGCACGTTGGGGAATCCGCCCAAGCGCTTGTCCGCAACCGTAGCGATCACGCGCATGTTGCCGGCCTTGATGTGTTCGCCGGCTTCCTGCGGCTCCACCACCATCATGTTGACATGGCCGCCGAGCAGCGCGGCGATGCGCTCGCCGCCGCCCGGGAACGAGATGTAGGCCCAGTTGGCGCCGGTGTCCTTCATCAGCAACTGGCGCACCACGTTGTCGCGGCTGGTGATTGAACCACCGGACTGCTTCATGGTGCCCGGGGCTTTTTTCGCCGCTTCGATGAAATCCTTCAGTGTCTTGAATGGCGCATCACCCTTGACTGCGATCAGCGCGGGTTCCAGCACCAGGCGAGCTACCGGAGTCATGTCCTTGACGGTGAACTTGGCCTCGGCGCGGGTCAGCGGATTGGTCAGCCAGTTGCCAGTGAATACGGCGATGGCGTGAGTATCACCTTTTTTCTCGGCGACATAGGCCATCGCGGTCAGGCCACCACCACCGGATTTGTTGTTCACCGTGAAACGCACCGGCGCCAGATTTTCCTTTTCGAAAGTCTGCGCAATGAAGCGCGCCAGCACGTCAGCACCGCCTCCCGGTCCGGTATGGACAATGAATTCAACCGGCTTGGTCGGCTTGAACTGCGCCCACGCGGGGGCTGCGGCCAGTGTAGCGGCGCAGGCGGCGATAATGATTGATGAACGCAATTTCATTTTGCTTCTCATTTTGTTTCTCCTCACTGAATTGAAATTAACCATTTTCCTCAAGCGCTTTGACCCGCCACTGATTGGCTCTGCGGAACAGCGGCAGGCAAAGCAGGACGATGGCCAAAATTAACATCGTTGCCGAGATCGGTCTAGACACCAGGATGGCCAGATCGCCCTGCGACATCATCAGCGACTGGCGCAGCGCACGTTCCATCGAGTCGCCAAGCACCAGCCCGAGTATCAGCGGCGCCGAGGGATAATCCAGCCGCCGTATCGCGTAACCGAGCAGACCGAAGACCACCAGCATCCAGCAGTCGAACAGACTGCCCGACACGGCGTAAACACCGACGATGGAAATGCCGAAAATGATCGGATACAGGATGTACTCGCGCAGCTTGAGGATCTGCGCAAACAGCGGGATCAGCGGCAGGTTCAGCACCAGCAGCATGACGTTGCCGACATACATGCTGGCGACCAGCCCCCAGAACAGATCCGGGTTCTCCTGGATCATCAGCGGTCCCGGACGCAATCCCCACAATATGAATGCAGCGAGCAGGATCGCCGTGGTGCCCGAGCCGGGAATGCCCAGCGTCAGCAGCGGCACCATTGCACCGCCGGTTTCCGAATTGTTCGCGCCTTCTGGTGCAGCCACACCCTCGGGCACGCCGGTGCCGAATTTCTCCGGATGTTTGGATACCGCTTTTTCCACGCCGTAGGAAATGAACGAGGCGATGGTCGAGCCCGCGCCCGGCAACACGCCGATGATGAAGCCGATGATCGAACCGTTGAGAAAGGCAAAACGGCAGGCTTTTAATTCAGCCATGGTCGGCAGCAGATTGCGCAGCCCCTTGGGCACCGGCAGCATGGTGCCCTCGCCGCGTTTTTCCATGTTGCCGAACACCTCACCCAGGGCAAAAACACCGATGGCAACAATGACGAAATCCACGCCATCGAGGAGTTCGGACTGGCCGAAAGTGAAACGCGACGCGTCGCTGAACAGGTCAATGCCCATGCTGGCAATCCACAGCCCCAGCAGCATCGCCAGCAGCGCCTTGATCATTGATTTGCCCGCCAGCAGCACCACCATCGCCAGTCCCATGACCATCAACGCAAAATATTCCGGTGAACTGAAGGACAGCCCGAACTTCGCCAGCGGCGGCGCCAGCAGCATCAGGCCGAGCACACCCACCGTTCCCGCGATAAAGGAGGAAATTGCGGCAATACCCAATGCCGCACCGGCTCGTCCGTTGCGCGCCATCTGGTAACCATCGAGGCAGGTCACCACTGATGCCGATTCGCCGGGCACGTTGAGCAATATCGCCGTGGTCGAGCCGCCGTACTTGGCACCGTAATAAATGCCGGCAAGCATGATCACCGCAGTGGTCGGCGGCATGTTGAAGGTCAGCGGCAGCAGCATCGCAATGGTTGCTGCGGGGCCGAGGCCCGGCATCACGCCCACCGCCGTGCCGAGGAACACGCCGACAAAACACCAGAACAGGTTCAGCGGCTCGAGTGCAACCGCAAAACCGTGGCCGAGGCTGGTCAGGACTTCCATCTCAGAATCCCAGCGGCCCGGCCGGCAGGTTCAACTGCAGCGCCAGACCGAACACCAGATAAAAACCGGCGGCATTGCCGACGGCGACAGCCAGTGCCACTTTCAGCGACTGCCCATACATGACAGCCACCACGAACAGCGTCAGCAGCGCCAGCGCGATCAGTAAACCGAGGGGTTTCATCAATGCAACACAGACGGCAAACGCCGCCCACACGGTCAGTGCGCGCCCGATACCCGGCCAGTCCACGGTTTTTTCCGCGGGTGCTGCGGAAAGCCCCGAACGCACCACCAGTACTATCGACAGCACCACCATGGCAATGCCGTACCAGATCGGGAAAAACCCGGGGCCCGGGCCTTCTGCGGTGCTGTAGTCCCAGCGCCAGGCCTCACTGACAATGTACGCGCCCAGCGCGGCCAGTACTGCGCCGGAAATCACATCGCCTTTGATCCATTTCGATTGCGCCAAGCCTTGTTCCTCCTGCAGTTAACGCATTGTTACGGCAACATTCAGTCGCGTTTTGTTCGCTTGTAGCGGCCTACCGGCACGATTTCTGCTGTGGTGCCGCCGGGGGCGCGGAATTTGACCGGAATGATTCCGGGATCGCTGATGATGGTGCAGCCGTATTTGAGGATTTCGGCGGCGTATTTCTCAACATCTTCGACTTCGATCGCGAAGTGGTGAATGCACGGCCCGGCGCCGGATGCTTTCGACTCCGCCGACTGGGTGCCGGCATCGTATTTGATCAGCGTGAAATCAAGGTCACCGTCGGTGAGATGGCGGGAGATGTGGTCACGCGTCTTTTTGGTTTCAACTTCCTTGAAACCGAACACGTTCTGGTAAAACTCGGTGGTTTTTTCCAGGTCTTCGACTTTCAGCGCCAGATGCACGATGCGGTTCATGATTACCCCTCCTCAGGTTCAAACGTTCGACTTTCGGTTTGCTCAGTCGTCGATTCAGATATTTCAGTTATCTATTTCATAACCGGCAGCGCGCAGGCTGGGCCGGAATTCCGCTGCAGTCAGACGCCGCACGAATTCACGTGCCAGCTCGGGTTGCGCCGCACGGGCGGCAACGCCGGCGGTATAAATGGTTTTCATCTGGAATTCCTCGGGCAGCGGCGCGACCAGCGTGACACCACTGATCGGCAGGATTTCAGTGTTCTGGGTAATGCCCAGTTCAAGGTTGCCGTTGCTCGCCGCGAGCCAGTTCATCGCCGCATTGCCGTTGGGAAAAAACTGCATGCGGTCCTCGATCTGGGATGCCACGCCAAGGCGCTGCATCAACTGCATCACGATCTTGCCCGCGGTCGCCGTGGCCGGATCCGGACAGACGATAACCGAGGCGGCAAGGATGTTGCCGCGCAGCGCTTCACGGGTGCGCACTTCGGGCAGTGGTGTACCGGCGCGTACCGCAACGCCAGTGCCGACCTTGCCGATGTCGGTTACTGAGGATATGACAATCAATCCGCCGGATACCAGATCCTGGATCAGTTGCGCACTGAGAATGATGACATCAACCGGTTCACCGCCGGCCATCCGGGCCTTCATCGCGCCTACTGCGCCATATGCGGCCTCGACTTCATGCCCGTCGCGCTGTAAACCCGCGATCACCTGCTCACAAACAGCCTGTGCTGCCCCGGCGCTCAGCACGCGAAATACCGCCATGACTTTACTCCCCGCGGATGAATAAACGCCCGATGTTACCAGCACCCCCTGCTAACTCCTACCCCGTGGATAGCGCCCCGGAGTCCGGGTTTCCGAGTGCGCATGGTTGCTGCAGTGCAGTGTCTGACATACCCTCCCCCCCATGAAACGCGTGCACAACGCCCGGCACATGACCGAGGCCCATCTGATCCGCGGCTTCCTCGAGTCGCATGGAATCGACGCCATGGTCCGCGGCGATTTCCTCACCGGCGGCTGGGGCGAACTGCCGGTGGACATCTGCGCGGTATGGATCGCCGATGATGCGCAGTACTCCGAAGCCGACCTTCTGCTGCGCGATTTCCTGCAGGGGCGCCTCGCCACCGGCGGCGAAGCCTGGCAATGCAGCGAGTGCGGCGAGACCAGCGAGGGCCAGTTCACCGCCTGCTGGCAATGCGGCACCGCACGCGGCTGACGCGACGCGAAGTCAGCCTCCCGGCGCTCAACCCAGCGCCGGCGTATTCGCCCGGTCAGAGGCGATGCGGCCATCCACCAGTTCGACGATGCGGTCGCAGCGCGCAGCCAGCCGCGGATCATGGGTGACGATCAGCAGCGCGGTGCCGAATTCGCGGTTAAAGCGACGCAGCAAGGCAAAAATACTGTCGCTGGTGGCCGTGTCGAGGTTGCCGGTGGGCTCGTCAGCCAGCACCAGTTGGGGTTCCTGCACCAGTGCGCGCGCAATTGCCACGCGCTGCTGCATGCCTCCGGACAGCTCCTGCGGCTTCTTGTCATAGGCTTTGCTCAAGCCCACAGCATCGAGCAGCGTTGCAGCGCGTGCGCGCAAATCGGTGGCCGGCCGCAGGCTGTCACCAACGCCAATACCGCGCCGCTGGCCGATCAGCCCCGGCATCATCACGTTTTCCAGTGCCGTGAATGCCGGCAGCAGGTGGTGAAACTGAAAAATGAAACCGAGCACTGCATGGCGGGCGCAGGTGCGCTCATCGTCATTGAAGTCGGTCACATCACGACCTGAAAGGTGGTAGCTGCCTCCCGAGGCGCCCTCGAGCAAGCCGATGCTGTTCAGCAGCGTACTTTTACCCGACCCCGAAGGTCCGATCAACGCAGTGAATTCACCCGGCTGTATGCTGAGGTCAATGCCATGCAGCACTTCCTCCGCATTAGGCAGGCCCGCGTTGTAGGTCTTGCGCAATCCCTGCAGCCGTACCAGTGGTTCGCCGCTGGCCATCGCTCAACCTCTGATGGCCTGCGCGGGATCCAGCCGCGCGGCGTTGCGGGCTGGCAGGGCCGCGGAGAGCAGGCCAAGCACGGCGGCAGCGAGGACAGTAATGCCGATCAGCTGAATATCATAATCCAGCGAAAACAGTGCCCGGCCCTCGGCATCGCGCAAGACATGGCTGAACACCACGATCAGCAGAAAACCCAGAGCTGAACCCAGCAACGCACCCGCCACGCCGACGATGACCCCCTGCCACAGGAACACGCGCAGCATCTGTTGTCGCGTTGCGCCGACCGCGCGCAGGATACCGATTTCCTTGCGCTTCTGCACCACCGACACCACCAGTACGCTGGCAATACCCAGCACCACGACGATCGAAATAAATACCTTGATCAACGTGGTCATGATGTTCTGGTTGTTGATCGCGGTAAAAATGAAGGTGTTGGTCTGGATCCAGTCCTCGATCAGCTGGCCGGATTGCGTACGCAACCGGCGCGCCACTTCTTCTGCCTTCATCATCTCCAGCACCGAGACATCAAGGTTGGTCACGCGGCCGGGGATGCCGAGCAGGCTCTGGGCAGCACGCAAGTCGGTATAAACGTAGCGGCGGTTCAGCTCACGCGAGCCGAGATCGAGCAACGCGCGGATACGGAACACTTCGCTGCCGCCCTGCGCGGACTGCACGCGGAAACGGTCGCCGAGCACAACACCCAGATCCCTTGCCAGCTCGATGCCGATCAGGGCATCGCCCGGACCGAGTTGCAGCACGCCGGAGCTGACCTTGTCGTCAAGGCGCACCACGCGCAGGTAACGCCCCAGCTCCGTGCCCAGCAGTATCACCGAGCGCGAGGCATCACCCTTGATGCCCAGTGCCGAACCCGATGCGACCGGCGCCACCGCGCTGACGCCTTTGGTCTGCTCCACGGCCTGCAGCAGTGACTGCCAGCCATCGATAGTGGTCAGCCGCTGCGGCCGCGCCTGCAGGGCAAAGATGCGCGGCAACTCGATGCCGCCGGCAATCAGGGGCGCCACCGTCTCTTCGGGCGGTTTCACCACGATATGCGGTTGTGCGCCGGTTACGCGCCTGATCAGATCCGCCTGCACCCCGGCCAGAACCGCGGTAATGAAAAAAATGACCGCAACGCCGATTCCGGCGCCACCTATAGTCAACGCAGTCTGCATGCGCCCCTCGCGCAGGAACCGCAAGGCTACCGTCAGTTCGAACCCCAGAGCGTTCATCGCAGGTCGCGGACGCGGGCACCGGCATCCACGTCGCGATTCATGATCACGCGCTCACCAGCTTTAAGGCCCTCGATGATTGCAACGCGCCCCTGGGCCTGCAAGCCGGTGCGCACGGCCAGCCTTACTGCAACGCCGTCACGCTCGACCAGCACCCAAGGCGCATCGGTCTGCAACTGCCGCACGCCGTCGGCTGGAAGCATGATGACCTGCTTCAGCAAGGGACCCTGCAGGTCCATGGCGATGGTCATGTCGGACTTGAGCAGCGCCGGCGGCTTGGGCACATCGAGCCGCAGTTCCACCGTGCCGCGCGCAGCGTCTATGCCCGGCGATACGTAATTCACCACCGCCTCGAAACGCTCGTTCGGAAATGCATCGGCGGCAGCCGTTGCTACAGCCCCCGTCCTGATCAACGGCAGGTTTTTCTCATCAACCTGCACGATCAGCCGTACCGGCCCGTCGAACGCCAGGGCCATCATTCGCCGCCCCGGCTGGGCAATATCCCCGGGCTCGATGAGGCGCTCCAGCACCACAGCTGCTGCCGGCGCGCGGATGCGCGTCTGCGCAAGCTTGGCTTGCGCTGCCGCGAGCGCGGCTTCCGCTTCAATCAACTGACTTTGCGCCTGCAGTGCTTCCGCCCCGCTCACCGTCTGGGCAGCGGCCAGTGCCCGCGCGCTGGCGACCTGGCTACGCGCGACATTCAGTTGACGTTCGACTTCATCAACCCGGGCGCGGCTGATGAAACCCTTGGCAAACAATTCACGGGTACGCTGCTCTTCGCGTTCGGAGACCCGCAGATTCGCCTCGGCCTGATCCAGAGCGGCTTTTGCGGTCGGCAGCGCCAGTGTCTTTACCGAATTGACCCGGGCCCGGGCCCGGGCCACGGCGGCACGCGACTGCGCTGCCACCGCGCCCAGCTCGCCCCGCTCGAGCTCGACCAGCAACTGATCCGCGACAACCCGTGCGCCTTCGCGCACCAATACTTTTTCGACGCGCCCGGTGATGGTGGCGCCGATTTCGACTTTGGCCGGTGGCAGCACACGGCCACTGGCCACCACGCTGGTCTGTACATCCACCGCAGCCAGCGTCAGGATGTCCACCGCGACCGGCTTCGGCCGCAACGCCGCAAATGCCAGCACGGCAATGGCTGCCACCACCACCACAATCGTCAGAATGCGGCGCATCGGCAGAACGATCGCTTGCGGCACCTAGCGGCCCGCCAGAAAATCGCGAACGCTGCTTTCCTGGCGCAGGTGCCAGATGCGCGCAATCAATTGCCGCACTTCTTCCGGCGTGGCCGCACCCGAATACGCCACCAGGCGCTGCGCCTTGTCTTCAAGTTCGGCGCGTGACAGCGTGTTGTCGGGATCACCCTTGGGCGTATCGACGCGGCACTCCAGCCTGCGCCCATCGCGGGTCTCAACGGACACCCGGCCCAGCCAGCGCTTGGGATAAGCGGCATCCACCTCGCGATCAAGCACCATGCTCACACAATCATGAAATTTACGTATCTCATTGTTTTTTAACGATATTTCAGTAAAATCCGCGAGTGCAGCGCGGCCCAGCACGGCAATCTGCGCGAGCACGAAGCCCATCGAGAACTTGGACTGGTGCACGGTCTGCGGATCGGTGACCGGCCCGAGGACATCAATCGCCCCCTGATGCACATGGGCGTTAACTTTCACGATGTCGTCAGCCTTCAACTGGTGCTGCTGCATCAGCTTGAGCAGCGCATCAGCCGCCGGATGGGTGTGCCGGCACGAGGCATGAAACTTGAACGAAGTTTCCGTGGTTGCCCATCGCGTGCCCAGGCCATCGGTCAGCCAGCGCGCATCGGCATCGCTGGACATGCCTGCCGCCATGCCCTGCTTGCCTTCGAATATTTCGCGGGCACCGGTGAAACCGTCGCGGGCGATGTACGCCGCCATCAGGCCATCCGCCGCGGCCTTGGCGGTATGCAACTGTTTCGAGTCCGCCGCATCGCGCAGGAATTCCCACAATCCCGCCGCCATGGTGCCGGCTGAACCGAGACAATGCTGCATCCTGTCGGCATCGAGTTTCAGTACATGCGCGACACCGGCAGCTGCAGCAAGCTTGCCCGCGGTGCCAGTGGTATGGAACACCTTGTAGTGTGAACGGCCGAGGAATTCGCCAACGCGCACGCCACATTCGTAGCCCGCGACCGAGGCCGCAATCAGTTCCTGGCCGCTTGCACCCACTTCCTGCGCCGCAGCCAGCACCGCCGGGAACACCACCGTGCCCGGATGCAGCACCGAACTGTTGTGCAGATCGTCCTGCTCGACAAAATGTGAAGCCGCGCCGTTGACCAATGCCGCAAAAAACGGCGAGGTGCGTTTGCGCGTCAGCAGATTTTCGGCAGCGCCTTCTTTCGGCCCCATCGCTGCGGCAAAGGCATCGATTACCGATACCGGCCGTGCGCCCTTGCCGGCCAATGCCGACGCAAACCAGTCGAGGAACAGGTCTTCGGTGCGTGCGACAACAGCCTGCGGCAGATCTTCGTAACGAATGGAAGACAGGAAAGCACTGAGGGTTTGGGTTGCACTGGCGGCGGCAAGCGCAGGTGCGGTTTTTTTTGCGGGCATTTGCATGATGGACTCCGAAGGAATGCGCGAACAGATAGCCCATTTTAAATTGAATACTGCCGCTCCGATGCAAAAAATGCACCGCTTTCACGCCGATGCTAAGCTTGATTGACCCAAATCAACCCGGGACCGAAAAAATGGCAAAACGTAAATCCATACGCACTGACATCGCCTGGAGCGCGGTCGACCGCATCACCGTCAAGGGCTACGACCTGTGCAGCGAAATACTCGGCAAGTTGTCGCTGGGCGACATGGCCTTCCTCGAAATCACCGACCGCCTGCCGACGCCGCGCGAATCGGTAATGTTCAACGCCATCGCGGTGACACTGGTCGAGCATGGCCTGACGCCCAGTTCAATTGCCGCACGCATGACCTACACCGGCGCGCCGGAGGCGATGCAGGCCGCGGTTGCCGCCGGTCTGTGCGGACTGGGCAGCGTATTTGTCGGCAGCATGGAAACCGCGGCGCGCATGCTGCAGGAGGCCCTGCCTGATCCGGCAGCAGCTGCGGCTGCGGATGCTGACCTCGACCAGTTGGCGATCCAGATCGTCGAACGTTTCCATTCGCGCAAACAGCTCGTTCCCGGCATCGGCCACACGCTGCACAAGCCGGTGGATCCGCGCGCGCCGCGCCTGTTTGCGATTGCCGCTGAACAGGGTTACGACGGCCCCTATGTCAGGCTGATGCAAAAGGTCGGCGCACAGGCCGGGAAGGTCTACGGCAAATCACTGCCGGTCAACGCCACCGGCGCCATCGCTGCAATTGCGAGTGAGTTGCGCTTGCCGTGGAAAATCGTCCGCGGCATCGGCGTGCTGGCGCGCGCCATCGGTCTGGTCGGCCATATCCTTGAAGAAATGAAAAATCCGATGGCTTACGAGATCAAACAGCGCGCGGAAGAGGAAGCGACGGCGCATTTCCGCACTTGAAGCAATCCTGCAGTGCAGCATTTTCAGCGGTTGACAACGTCATAAAGCAGCGCAGAATCGCCATTCCTGACGATCGTCCGATCGCCGGAAATCCGGGAGGAGTAAAAAATGAAACGACTGTATGCGATTGTTCTGGTTGCCGCCGCACTGCTGGTCGCCGGCTGCGCCAGCACATCTTCACCAGGCTGGATCACGCTGATTGACGGAGACAAAGGTCTCGAGAATTTCAACCGCATCGGTGATGCCAACTGGCGTGCCGAGGGCGGGGCCATCGTTGCCGACAAGGGCAAGGGCTCCTCGCATCTCGTCACCAAAAACTCTTACAGGAATTTCGAGATCTATGCCGAGTTCTGGGCAGACACCACGACCAACAGCGGCATTTTCATGCGCGCATCTGATCCCAAGAAAATCGGCGCCGACAGTTCATATGAGGTGAACATCTACGACCAGCGCCCCGGCCAGGAATACAGCACCGGTGCCATCGTCGATTTCGCCCAGGTCAAGGCACCCTTTCCCAAGGCCGGCGGCAAATGGAACACCTACGAGATCTACGCCAATGGCCCGGAATTGACGGTCAAGTTCAACGGCAACGTGACCGTCAGCACCGTGAACAGCAAGTTTGCAGAGGGCCCGTTCTCGCTGCAATTCGCCAACGGTCCGAAAGATGCGCCGGGCGGCCCCATCAAGTGGCGCAAGGTGATGGTCCGGCCGCTGTAACCCGGCAAGAAAAACAAAAAGGGGCGCATCGCGCCCCCTTTTTTATGCTTGCAAAGCCGTTCCAATCTTATTTTTTCGCATCCTTGGCGGCATCCTGGATTTTCTCACCGGCCTGTTCGACTTTTTCACCGGCTTTTTGCACCGCATTGTCGAGTGACTTGCCGGCGCGTTCAGCCGGGCCCTCTTCCTTCTTGCAACCTGACAAACCCGCCATCAGCACAGCCATCGCCAATACGATCACGGCGCTCTTTTTGAAATTCATCATTTTCATCTCCGGTTATGGTTTGCTAAGACTTGTTCGAAGCTTGAACTGAACTCAGGCCTTCGAACCATCTTAACCGGTCTCCATTATAAAATCCGGAATAATCCCCAGCCTCCGGTAACGTCGCAGCGTTGCTGCCGGCAGCTTGCTGAAACTGCGGACCACCTTCCGGCAGCCGGTTTCTCCGCAGTTGCATGTCATTTTCCAGACGTCGTCCGCACCGAGCAGCGTCGAGTAGTCATGCGTGACTTCATCGCCGGCGGCGATGGGCCGGATCGCCTGCAGCAGCAGCCGCCGGCCGGTTTTGACGATGCCGGCATTGGGATTGCAGGAGTGATTGGCATAGGCGCCGATTTCGCCCTCGGGATCAAGGTAATGATCGGCGTCGTAGCGAAAACAGTTTTCACCGCGCCGGGGATCGGTGTCCCAGTACCGCCACACCGCCTCACCGCTGACCACCCTGCCCCTGACCTGGCAAACGGTGGCGCCGGGCGCAAACGCTTTCAAGGCGACGATCCCCAGGCCGTTGCGCACTGACTGTACCGCCAGATTTTTTTCAGTTGCTGTCATGAGCAGGAATCCATCTCAAAATACAAACCGGACAATAAACTAAAGCAGTGTCGAATTCACGCCTCACACCGGTTCTGTTCCGGATCATTGATCGCCGGCCAAAAATGAAAAACGGGCCGTGGCCCGTTTTTCATTTTGCATCCTTGCGATCTTACTCAACCTGGATATTCGCGTCCTTCACCACTTTTTTCCATTTTGCGATTTCGGCCCGGATATGACGGCCGAACTCTTCCGGAGAAATGCCGCCGATTTCAGACCCCTCGGCAATGAGCCGCCCGCTGATTTCCGGAGAATTCAGGGCTTTGACAATTTCCGCGTGAAGCCGGTCAATGATGGGTTTGGGTGTTCCGGCAGGAGCCAGCACGCCTTGCCACGAAGTCGCCTCGTAACCGGGCACCACGTCGCCGATGGGCGGCGCCTCTTTCCACGAGGCCAGGCGGTTCTTGCCGGTCACGGCCAGCACCTTCAGCTTGCCGGCCCTGGCTTGGGGGATGGTAATCGAGGGCTGGATGAAGGTCATCTGCACCTGTCCCGACATCACCTCGGTAATCGACTGGCCGGAGCCTTTATAGGGAATGTGCACCATATCGAGTTTGGCCATGGTGCGGAACATTTCCATCGCCATATGCGAACCGCCGCCGGCGCCCGACGAGGCGTAATTGATCTGACCCGGTTTTGCTTTGGCCAGCGCGATGAATTCTTTCAGGGAATTCGCGGGAACCGCAGGATGCACCACCATAAAATAGGGATTCGAGGCCGTCAGCGTGATCGGAGCGTAATCTCTGGTCGGGTCATAAGGCAGTTTTTTACTGGTCGCGACGTTGGTGGCCAGCGTGCTGATGGTGCCGAAAAAAATGGTGTAACCGTCAGCCGGCGCTTCCTTGGCCATGGTCGCCGCGATCAGGCCGCCACCGCCGGCGCGGTTATCAATAATGATCTGTTTACCGAAAGCAACCGACAGTTTCTGGCCCAGCGCGCGCGCCATGATGTCAGTCGGTCCACCGGCGACGAAGGGCACGATGGCACGGATGGGCTTTTCCGGATATGTCTGTGCGTGCGTCGCAGCGGAAACAGACAACAGCGCAGACAGCATCAACAACGCAGGAAAACTTTTTACGACTTGATTCTGTATCAATTGCATGACCTTGGCCTCGAATGAAATGGTTAACTACACTTCGATTCTAAACCAGAACACGCAACATTCTTCGCCCGCACGCTTATGGTGCGGGCAACTTCATATTGGTGCAAAAGCAATCATGTCGCGGTGAAATAAATTTTCAATTATTTTAAGCGACTGCTGCAAAAATTTAATCCGCCCTGATGTTTCCAGCCTTCGCGATTTTCGTCCAGTTGCTGATTTCAACCGCCACGAACTGCGCGAATTCACCGGGTGTGCTGCCGACCACTTCGCCCTGCTGCGCGTCGATGCGCTCGCGCACATCGGACATCACCACGACTTTGGCCGCTGCGCTGGCCAGCCGGCTCTGAATGGCCTTGGACACCCGCGCCGGCGCCACCAGCCCGAACCAGGACGTCGCATTGACCGCCGGGTAACCCGCTTCCTGCGTCGTCGGGGTATCCGGCAGCGATGCCACACGCCTGGCATTGGTCACCGCCAGCACGCGCAGCTTGCCCGATCTGACTTGCGGCACTGCCAGGGTCAGCGTCGGAAACACCATGGTGATCTGGCCGCCGAGCAGACTCGTCATCGCCGGCGCCGCGCCCTTGTGCGGCACATGCAGCAAGTTGATGCCGGCGGCGACTTTCAGTTGTTCGCCGGCCATGTGCAGCGGTGTGCCGACGCCGCCGGAGCCGTAAGTCAACTGACCCGGTTTCGCTTTGGCGAGTTCGACGATATCGCGCACGCTGCGCGCCGCCACTGCCGGATGCACCACCAGTGCGTTGCCGACACTCATGATCTGCGTAATGGTGGCGAAATCCTTCTGCGCATTGAACGGCAGTTTGTCGTAGATCGCGGGCGTGATGCCGAAGGCTGTATCAGCCATCAGCAGCGTGTAACCGTCGGGCGCACCCTTGGCCACCAGATCGGTGCCGAGGATGGAACCCGCGCCGGGCCGGTTATCAACGACGACGGTCTGGCCGAGCAGTTCACTGAGTTTCGGCGCCATCACGCGTGCCGCGAAATCCGTGGTGCCGCCGGGCGCGTACGCCACCACCAAGCGTATCGGTCGTGTCGGGTAATCGGCAGCATGCATACCAGACGAAATAAATATTAATAAAAACAATAGTTTATGCATAATTTTCCCTGTAGTCCTGTTTGTCCCGCGGTTTATTCAGGTGCGCAGCGCACTGCGGATCTGTTCCAGCGCCGCCGGATCCTCGATGGTGGTGAGGTCACCCGGATCGCGTCCCTCGGCCAGCGCCTGCAACGACCGCCGCAGCAGCTTGCCCGAGCGTGTCTTCGGCAACAGGGTGACGAACAACACGCGCCGCGGCCGCGCGATGCCGCCGAGTTGGCGATCCACCACCGCCATGATCTCCTGCTCCTGTGCTGCGCGACCGGCATCGGTATCAATCTTTGACGCATCCTTCACCACCGCAAACGCCAGCGGCATCTGGCCTTTGACGGCATCCGCAACGCCGACCACCGCAACTTCGGCAATATTGGCATGGGCCTGCACGGCTTCCTCGATTTCACGGGTGCCGATGCGATGGCCGGCGACATTGATCACGTCATCGGTGCGGCCAAGGATGAAGGTATAACCATCGGTGTCGCGCACGCCCCAGTCAAAAGTTGAATACAGCAATTTGTCAGGAAAGGTGCGGAAATAGGTTTCGACAAAACGCGTATCGTCACCCCATATCGTGCTCATGCAGCCCGGCGGCAGCGGCGGCGTGATGGTCAGCACACCCTTCTCATCCGGACCGGCCTCGGTAGCGTCCGACTCGCGCAGCAGTTTCAGGTCGTAGCCGTATACCGGAAAACCCGGACTGCCGTATTTGACCTGCGCCGGCTCGACACCGGGCGCCAGCGACAGAATCGGCCAGCCGGTTTCGGTCTGCCAGTAGTGATCGATCACCGGTTTGCCCAGCGCATCATGCAGCCAGCGATGCGTGGGCTCGTCGAGCGGCTCTCCGGCGAGGAACAGGTACCTCAGCGATGACAGGTCGTATTTTTTCAGGTATGCCGGGTCCTGTTTTTTCAGCACCCGCGCCGCAGTCGGCGATGAAAACATCACGCTGACTTTTTTATCGGCAACGATTTTCCACCAGATGCCCGCGTCAGGGCGGATCGGCAGGCCTTCGTAGAGGATTGTGGTCATGCCGTGGATCAGCGGGCCGTAGACGATGTACGAATGCCCCACCACCCAGCCGACGTCCGAGGTGGTGAACATGGTTTCACCGGGTTTGCCGCCGTAGATGCGTTCCATCGAACTTGCCAGCGCCACGGCATAACCGCCGGTATCGCGCTGCACGCCCTTCGGCTTGCCGGTGGTGCCGGAGGTATAGAGGATGTAGGACGGCTCGCTCGACTCCAGCCAGGTGACGGGCACCTGGGCGCCGGCGTGCTGCACGGCAAGCGCCGCATAATCAAGGTCACGCCCCGGCACCAGCGCCCAATCCTTGTCGATGCCGCGGTTGACCACCAGCACTTTCTGCGGCGGATGTTTTGCCAGCCGCATTGCCTCATCGACCAGCGGCTTGTAATGGATCGCACGCCCGGCGCGCAGCCCGGCGTCTGCGGTAATCAGCAGCTTCGGTTTTGCATCGTCGATGCGCGTGGCACAACTCGCCGCGGCAAAGCCGCCGAACACCACCGAATGCACCGCGCCCAGCCGCGCGCAGGCCAGCATCGCGAACACCGCCTCTGGAATCATCGGCATGTAGAGCAGCACCCGGTCCCCGCGGCCCACGCCCTGCGCGGCAATCACCGCCGCCATGACATTCACCGCGGCATGCAGCTCCTGGTAGGTATAACTTTTTTCGCTGTCGGTTTCGGTGGAGATATAGACCAGCGCCGGCTGCTCGCCGCGCGTCGCGAGATGGCGATCGAGCGCGTTATGGCAGAGATTGGTCAGCCCGCCGACAAACCAGCGCGCAAACGGCGGCCGGCTGTAATCGAGCACCTGGTCGAAACGGCGGTGCCAGTGGATGCGCCGCGCCTCTTCAGTCCAGAACGATTCGCGGTCAGTAATCGACCGACGATGCAGATCCGCATACGCGCCCATATCTCCTCCTGTGGTAACCGGCTGCGGCCCCCGGTTTTTGGGTGGAGTGCCACAGCCGGCATTATCGCC
The DNA here is from genome assembly GCA_038316355.1 of Burkholderiales bacterium. Classification (GTDB taxonomy): domain Bacteria; phylum Pseudomonadota; class Gammaproteobacteria; order Burkholderiales; family SG8-41. The sequence continues at coordinate 9,411 of JBBQAO010000044.1, read as the reverse complement.
CGCAGAGCCCTGAAGAGTCTTACGGGATTCTGACCACGGCCCGGCCGCGGATGGCGCCTTTGATCATGCGCGCAAAATAATCCGGCAGGTCGGCAAGGCTGATCTCCTGTGCGATGTCGGCCAGGTGGCGCGGCTTCAAGTCACTGGCCAGCCGCGCCCACACGCGGCGGCGCAAGGGCATCGGCGTCACCGCCGAATCGACACCGATCAGGCGCACGCCGCGCAGGATAAACGGCAGCACGCTGGTTTTGAGTTCGATACCGCCGGCGTTGCCGAAACTGGCGATCAGGCCCTGCGGCTGCATGGTGCGCGTCAGCCAGGCCAGTTGTTCGCCGCCGACTGAATCGAAGGCGGCAGCCCACAGCGGCTTTTCCAACGGGCGGGTGCCGAAATCGATAGTCGCGCGATCGAGGATTTCGGCGGCACCCAGTTTACGCAGGAAATCATGCTCCGCCGCCTTGCCGGTCACTGCCGTCACCGGGTAACCCAGCGCCGCCAGCATGTCGATGGCCAAGCTGGCCACGCCGCCGGTGGCACCGTTGACCAGCACGCGGCCATTGTTCGGCGCCATGCCATTCAATTCCAGCAGTTCGACGGCCAGCCCGGCGGTGTAACCAGCCGTGCCCAGTGCCATCGCATCAAACAGCGTCAGGCCTTTGGGCAGCGGCACCACCCAGTCCGCTGGCACACGACAGACTTCGGCAAAGCCGCCGTCATGCGCAACGCCCATGTCGTAACTGGTGCAAATAATCTCGTCACCGGGCTTGAACCGCGCATCGCTGGAACTGATGACCGTGCCGGCGGCGTCGATGCCGCCGATCAGCGGATAGTTGCGGATGATTTTGCCGCCGACGCCGGTAGCGGCCAGCGCGTCCTTGAAATTGACGCTGGAATAGGCGGTGCGGAACACCACTTCGCCGCGGCCAATGTCGGCCACCGGAACGTCGCAAATTCGACCCTCTATCTTATTGTTTTCATTAAATATTCTGTATGTTTTGGCGTGTGTCATAGGACCCTTGGAAATTTTGAATTCTGCACAGTTGAGTGAAAAACCTTAACGCAAAGGTCGCAAAGATAAAGCAAAGACGCAAAGGAGTTCATGGGCTTTGCCGTTCTTTGCGTCTCTCCTCTTCCTTTGCGTCTCTGCGTTAACGCTTTTTATTGTTTTCATTGAATATTCCGCAGGATTTGCAATGTGTCATGGAACCTCGGGAAATCTTGAATTCTGCACAGTTGAGTCAAAAACCTTAACGCAAAGATCGCAAAGATAAAGCAAAGACGCAAAGGAGTTCATGGGCTTTGCCGTTCTTTGCGTCTCTCTTCTTCCTTTGCGCCTTTGCGTTAACTCTCTTCGCCGTTAATTAAAAGTTCTGACGCAAAAAACAGGGCTCAGGGCAAATGGGGTAGTGACAAATACTGCCGCGTCTGCATCTCCGTCAACCGGCTCGCCAGGCGCTCCTTCAGCGAGGCGTTGAGATGCGCCTGGAACCCGTCACTGTCGATGGCATCAGCCACCAGCTCATTGACGGGCACCGCAGCGGCCAGCATCAGCTTCACCCGCCGATCATAGAACTCATCGACCAGCCACACAAACCGCCGCAACTGGTCGCCATCGGCTTCGCTGAAGCGCGGCACGCCGGAAATCAGGATGGTGTGATAACGCCGTCCGAGTTCGATGTAATCGGGTTTGCCGCGCGGCCCAGCGCACAGTTCGGGAAAATCGAACCAGGCGATGCCTGGCGCCTGGCGCCGCACGCGGATCAGCCGGTCTTCAATGTCCAGCGGTGCATTATCATCGGCACCACCAGCAATATGACCGAAAGCCTCATCGATGCGGCGCTCGGCATCGATGCCGGTGTGATAAGTGCCGGCCTTTTCCAGTTCGCGCAGCCGGTAGTCGGTGCCGGCATCGATATTGACTACGGTCATGCGATCGAGGATCAGGTTGATCGCCGGCAGGAACTGCTTGCGCTGCAGGCCGTGCAGATAGAGTTCCTGCGGCGCGAAATTGGAAGTCGTCAGCAATATCACGCCTTCGGCCATCAGGCCTTCGAGCAGACGCCGCATCAGCATCGCGTCGGTGATGTCGGTGACGTGGAATTCATCGAGGCACAGCAGTTGCACCTCGGCTGCGATATCGCGGGCCACCAGTGCCATTGGCTCTTCCCGGCCCTGGAGGGCGAACAGCGATTTGTGGATTTCCTGCATGAAGCGGTGGAAATGCACGCGTTTTTTGCTGACGTCGGGGACGTAGGCAAAAAAATTGTCCATCAGGAAACTTTTGCCGCGGCCGACTCCGCCCCACAGATAAACGCCGCGGATGGGGCCGCTGCGATTGAGGAAACTGAAGAACCCGCTGCGCTGCCGGCTGCGCAAATTGGCCTGCACACGCTGCAGTTCTCGGGCGGCGGCGAGTTGCGCGGCATCCGGCGCAAAGCCATGCTCCGCAGCGCGTTCGCGGAGGAATGTCAGGAAATCAGGTCGGGACATGGCGATCATGCCGCGGCAACGGCATGCAAACGGATGTATGGGATTCTCACCCGTTCACCCGCTCACCAGTTCCCCCGTTCACTCGTTCACTCGTTCACTCGTTCACAGATTCAGAGTTCGATTGTCGACCGCCAGCGCCGCTTCCTTCATCGCCTCAGACAGTGAAGGGTGCGCATGGCAGATCATCGCGATGTCCTCGGACGATGCGCCGAACTCCATCGCCACCACCGCTTCGGCAATCAGCTCTGAAGCCATCGGCCCGATGATGTGCACGCCGAGAATGCGGTCGGTACGTTCCTCAGCGAGGAATTTGACGAAACCGGTCGTGTCACCCAAGGCCCGGGCGCGGCCATTGGCCATGAACGGAAAGGAGCCGGCGCGGTATTTGACGCCTTCCTGCTTCAACTGCTGTTCGGTTTTGCCGACCCAGGCAATTTCCGGCGAGGTGTAGATCACCCAGGGCACGGTGTTGAAATCGACATGACCGTGTTTGCCGGCAATACGCTCGGCCACCGCCACGCCCTCTTCTTCGGCCTTATGCGCAAGCATCGGCCCGCGCACCACGTCACCTACCGCCCACACGCCCGGCAGATTGGTCTTGCAATCGCCATCGACGGCGACAAAACCGCGTTCATCGATCTTGAGGTCCACCGATTTGCCGTTCAGGCCCTGGGTATTCGGCAGGCGGCCGATGGAGACGATCAATTTATCCACGACCAGCGTCTGCGCTGCGCCGGCATTATCGGTGTATTCAACCGTGACGTTTTTCTTCGCCGTGATCTTGCCGACCTTGACCCCCGTCTTGATGTCGAGGCCCTGCCTGGTGAAGACCTTCAGTGCTTCCTTGGCCACCTGCTCGTCCACCGCACCGAGGAAGGCCGGCAGCGCTTCGAGCACGGTCACTTCAGAGCCCAGCCGCCGCCATACGCTGCCCATTTCGAGGCCGATGACGCCGGCACCGATGACGCCGAGTTTTTTCGGCGTTTCGGCAATGGTCAGCGCGCCGGCATTGTCGAGCACCAGCTTGTTATCAAAGGGCATGTCGGGCAAGGCGCGCGGGTTCGAACCCGTGGCAATGATCACCTGTTTGGCGGTCAGCACTTCCGCGCTTTTGCCCGACACCTGGATCTGCCAGGCCCCCGCACCACCGCCGGCAAAAGCACCGGTGCCGTGGAAAAACGTGATCTTGTTTTTCTTGAACAGGTAGAGGATGCCGTCATTATTCTGTTTTACAACTTTATCTTTGCGCGCGAGCATCTGCGCGACATCCATCGACAAATTCTTGATCTGGATGCCGTGGTCGGCAAAGGCATGACCGGCATGGTCGAAGTTTTCCGACGACTGCAGCAGCGCTTTCGACGGAATGCAGCCGACGTTGGTGCAGGTGCCGCCCGGCGCGGGTTTGCCCTCGGGCGTGCTCCACTCATCGATACAGGCAACCTGCAGGCCAAGCTGGGCGGCACGGATCGCTGCAATATACCCGCCGGGACCGGCACCGATTACCACTACGTCGAAGTTTTTAGCCATTTTTCAGGAACGATATGTGATTGGTAAATGGTAACGGGTGATGAGTGATTAGGTAACTAAGTGATTATGATCACGGGGAATTCGTACATTTGCATCACCCAGTCACCTAATTACCTAATCACTTAATCACTTAATCACGAGAATCAATCGCCGCTTCAAATATCCAGTAGAAGCCGCGCCGGATCTTCCAGCGCTTCTTTCATCGCCACCAGCGACAGCACCGCTTCGCGGCCGTCGATGATGCGATGGTCGTATGACAGTGCGAGGTAATTCATCGGCCGGATCACGACCTGGCCGTTCTCGGCCACCGGACGATCCTTGGTGGCATGCACGCCGAGGATCGCGCTTTGCGGCGGGTTGATGATCGGCGTCGACAGCATCGAACCGAACACCCCGCCGTTGGAAATCGAAAAGGTGCCGCCGGTGAGTTCCTCGATGGTCAGTTTGCCGTCCTGCGCGCGTTTGCCGAACTCGGAAATCTGTTTCTCGATGTCAGCGAAGCTCAACTGATCGCAGTTGCGCAGGATGGGCACCACCAGGCCGCGCGGGCTGCCCACCGCGATGCCGATGTCCTGATAACCGTGATAGACGATGTCATTGCCGTCGATTGAGGCATTGACCAGCGGGTATTTTTTCAGCGCATGCACTGCGGCCTTGACGAAGAAAGACATGAAGCCAAGCTTCACGCCGTGCTCCTTCTCGAAACGGTCCTTGTACTTGTTGCGCAGATCAATAACCGGCTGCATGTTGACCTCGTTGAACGTGGTCAGGATCGCCGCAGTGGATTGGGATTGCAGCAGACGTTCGGCGATGCGCGCGCGCAGCCGCGACATCGGCACACGCTGCTCGGGCCGTTCACCGAGATCGCCAAGGTCCACGGTGGGCATCACGCGCGACGCTGCCGGCGCTGTTGTTGCAACTGTTGTTGCCACAGCTTTTGCACCGCCACCCTCCGCGGCCTGCAGCACATCACCCTTGGTAACACGGCCACCGCGACCGGTACCGCTCAAGGCACCGGTATCGATATTTTTCTCTGCGGCCAGTTTTTGCGCTGCAGGCATCGCCGGTGCACCGGCTGCAGGCGCTTTGGCCGGCGCAGCTGCTGCGGCCGGTGCTGCGGCAGCAGCTGCCGCCGAAGTTTCGGGCTTGGCCTCAGGTTTCGCGTCGGTATCGATGGTGGCAATGATTTCGTTGCTGGTAACCAGACCGCCGTCGGCCTTGACGATTTTGACCAGCACGCCCGCCTGCGGCGCCGGGGTTTCGAGCACGACCTTGTCGGTCTCGATATCCACCAGATTTTCGTCACGCTTGACGTATTCGCCGGTTTTTTTGTGCCACGACACCAGTGTCGCCTCGGCCACGGATTCCGAGAGTTGGGGCACTTTCACATCGACGAGCATGTTTACTCCATAACCTGTTGATTTAATTAAATATTTTAATGCAGCTTAAAACTCTTCGCCTTCGGCGAGAGGCCGTGGCTTAAACGCACGCGGCTGACTGCCGCCCGCCAGGGTCAGCGCCTGATCAACGAGTTCCTTCTGCTGTTTTTCGTGCAAAGACTTGTAACCGGCCGCCGGCGACGCCGAGGAGTCACGCCCGGCGTAATACAGTTTCTGGTGCGGCAGCAGGTGACGCATCAGGTAATGCTGGATGTGCCGCCACGAACCCTGGTTGCGCGGCTCTTCCTGGCACCAGACGATTTCCTTGGCATTCTTGTAACGCACGATTTGCGCACGGAATTCCTCGTGTGCAAACGGATAAATCTGCGCAATACGCACCAGCGGCAGATCCTGAATGCCGCGCGTGCGGCGTTCGGCGCGCAAGTCGTAATACACCTTGCCGCTGCAAAAAATCACGCGCTCGACTTTTTCCGGGTTGATTTCGCGCGAATCCCAGTCCTCGTTGACCGGATTGAACTTGTCGTTGGCGAATTCTTCCAGCGGCGACACCGATTCCTTGTGACGCAGCAGGCTCTTCGGCGAAAAAATGATCAGCGGCTTGCGGTGCGGCCGCACCATCTGCCGCCGCAGCAGATAATACATTTGCACCGGCGTCGCCGGCACACAGACCTGCATGTTGTAGTCCGCGCACAGTTGCAGAAAACGCTCGATGCGGCCCGAGGAATGCTCCGGGCCAGCGCCTTCATAACCGTGCGGCAGCATCATGGTCAGACCGCACATGCGCCCCCATTTCACTTCGCCGGAGGCGATGAACTGGTCGATCACGACCTGGGCACCGTTGACGAAATCGCCGTACTGCGCCTCCCAGATTACCAGTTCCTTCGGACCGGAAGTCGCATAACCGTATTCGAAACCGATCACCGCCTCTTCCGACAGCACCGAATCAATGACGACAAAATCGCCCTGGTCCGGTGCCAGGTGCTGCAAGGGCACATAAGTGCCCTCGTCCCAGCGTTCGCGATTCTGGTCATGCAGCACAGCATGGCGATGAAAAAACGTGCCGCGCCCGGAGTCCTGGCCGCACAACCGCACCGAATAGCCCTCGGTCAGCAGCGAAGCGTAGGCCAGTGTTTCCGCCATGCCCCAGTCCAGTTGCAGCTTGCCTTCGGCCATCAGCCGGCGGTCCTGCATGATCTTCTCGACGCGAGGATGCAGCTTCATCGTGGCCGGCACTTCGCAGACCTTGCGCGCCAGCGCCTGCAGCTTTTCCAGCGGCAGGCGGGTGTCGTCGTTCTCGTTCCACTTGGTGCCCTTGTACGGGCTCCAGTCGGTTTCAAACGGCGGCTTGAAGTTGGACAGGATGGTCTTGTTGGTGTGGTAGCCGCGATCCAGCGCGTCGCGGAAGCCGGCGACCATCTGTTCGGCTTCAGCTTCAGTCACCACGCCCTCCGCGATCAACCGGTCGGCATACACCTTGCGCGGCGTCGGGTGGGTATGAATGCGCCGGTACATCAGCGGCTGCGTCACCATCGGCTCGTCCTGCTCGTTGTGGCCCAAGCGGCGGTAACACATCATGTCGATGACCACGTCCTTGCGGAACTTTTTGCGGTAATCCAGCGCGATTTCGGTGACAAAGGCAATCGCTTCGGGATCGTCGCCGTTGACGTGGAAAATCGGCACTTCGAGCATTTTCACCACGTCCGAGCAATACAGCGACGAGCGCGAGTCGCGCGGGTCAGAAGTGGTGAAACCGATCTGGTTGTTGATAATGATGTGAACGGTGCCGCCGGTGCCGAAGCCGCGGGTTTCCGCAAAATTAAGCACTTCCTGGATCACGCCCTGCCCGGCAAATGCGGCATCGCCGTGGATCAACACCGGCATCACCTGCTCTCCGGTGTGATCCTTGCGCCGGTGCTGGCGCGCACGCACCGAACCTTCGACCACCGGATTGACGATCTCGAGGTGGGACGGGTTGAAAGCGACCGTGACATGCATCGGGCCGCCCGGGGTCATCACGTTCGATGAAAAACCGTCGTGGTATTTGACGTCGCCGGCGAGCACATCGGCCTGCTGTTTGCCTTCGAAGGACGAAAACAGGTCGGCGGGCATCTTGCCCAGCGTGTTGACCAGCACATTGAGCCGGCCGCGGTGCGCCATGCCGATCACCATTTCCTGTACGCCGGTGGCGCCGGCATGCTGCAGCAGGTGGTCGAGCATCGGGATCAGGCCGTCACCGCCTTCCAGCGAAAACCGCGTCTGGCCGACGTATTTGGCGTTGAGGTATTTCTCCAGCGTTTCCGCCGCCGTCAGCCGGTCGAGCAGATGTTTTTTGTAGGCAGCATCGTAATTCGGTCGGCCACGGCTGGGCTCCAGTCGCTCCGAAATCCAGCGCTTCTGCGGGATGTCCGACATGTACATGTATTCAACACCGATGCTGCGGCAATAAATGTCGTGCAGCACCTGCAGGATGTCGCGCAGCGGCGCCTTTGCCGGACCGTGCAAGGTGCCGGTATCGAACACCGTATCCATGTCTTGTTCGGTCAAGCCATAGTGTGCGGGATCAAGCTCGGCGATCGGTGCCGTTTCAACGATGCGCTTCAGCGGATCAATATCCGCAACGCGATTGCCCTGGAAACGGTAGGCCGAAATCAGCTGCATCACCGAAAACTGCTTCTGCAGGTTCTGCGCCGAAGCCGCCCCGCTGCTGACCGCGCGCCGGCTACGGCCCAGATCAACAAAACGCTGCTGCACTTCCGAGTGCGAGACGTCGGCCGGACCGTCGTCGAGTTTCTGCAGTTCGTCGAAATAACCCCGCCAGCGCGGTTCCACCGACTGCGGATCCTTCAGGTACTGCTCATAGAGGCCCTCCACAAACGGCGCGTTGGCGCCGAATAGCAGAGAAGTGCCGCGGGATTCCTTCATCATGTCTGCACCTGGAAGAGTGGCTGCCGGTCAGGCGCCGCCGCCGGCGGCGCCATCGGGCTATTTGCGTTTGGCAAAAGGCACGTACTCGCGGCGTTTGGAACCGGTGAACAACTGGCGCGGCCGGCTGAGTTTCTGTTCGGGGTCGGCGATCAGTTCTTTCCACTGCGCGATCCAGCCCACGGTGCGTGCCAGCGCAAAGATTGCGGTGTACATGCTGACGGGGATGCCCAGCGCCTTGTAGACGATGCCGGAGTAGAAGTCGACGTTCGGATACAACTTGCGCTTGATGAAGTAATCGTCTTCCAGCGCAATCTTTTCCAGCGCCATCGCCAGCTTGATCAGCTTGTTGTCCTTCATGTCGAGTTCTTCCAGCACTTCGTGGCAGGTTTTCTGGATGAGCTTGGCGCGGGGATCGTAGTTCTTGTACACGCGATGGCCAAAGCCCATCAGCATCGCCTGGCCGTCTTTTTCCTTGACCCGCTTGATGAAGTCCGGGATGTTTTTCACGTCGCCGATTTCATCAAGCATTTTCAGCACGGCTTCGTTGGCGCCACCGTGCGCGGGGCCCCACAGGCTGGCAATGCCGGCGGAGATGCAGGCAAAGGGATTGGCACCGGTCGAGCCGGCCAGGCGCACCGTCGAGGTCGATGCGTTCTGTTCATGGTCCGCATGCAGGATCAGGATGCGGTCCATCGCGCGCGCAATCACCGGGTTCACCTTATATTCTTCGCAAGGGTTGCCGAACATCATGTAAAGGAAATTCTCGGTGTACGACAGCGAGTTCTTCGGATACATGAACGGCTGGCCCATGTTGTACTTGTAGGCCATCGCCGTGATCGTTGGCAGCTTGGCAATCAGGCGGAAAGCCGCGATGTCGCGGCTTTTCTCGTCGTGAATGTTTATCGAATCATGATAGAACGCCGACAGTGCGCCGACCACGCCGCACAGCACGGCCATCGGGTGGGCATCGCGGCGGAAGCCACGGAAAAAAAAGTTCATCTGATCGTGCACCATGGTGTGCTTGGTGACGATGTCGTCAAACTCGAACTTCTGATTTTTGTTTGGCAGT
>JBBQAO010000156.1:0-3799 GCA_038316355.1 Burkholderiales bacterium | reverse complement strand
GCCGCGCATTTCATCATCATCGTCATTGCCTTCCAATTGGAAACGCTGGCGGCATGGCCGTGGGCGCTGCTGGCGATGTGCGGTGTCAGCTTTTTCGCCTGGCTTGGCAATTACCGCCGTTACCGCCAGATTCACGATCTGCCCACCTCCAAGGTCGCCTCCGCTGCGCAGGGTTATGTCGAGCTGATCGGCCGCGGCGAACTGCTGGACGGCAGCCCTGTCATCAGTCGGCTGGGCGGACGGCACTGTTGCTGGTATCACTATCAGATCGAAGAGGAAAAATCCGACAACAAATGGGAAACCATCGAACAAGGCAGCAGCGTCGATCATTTCCTGCTGGTCGACGACACCGGCCAGTGCGTGATCTCTCCTGAAGGCGCGGAAGTCGTCACCAGCGAACACAAATCCTGGCGTGAAGACCGTTTCCGCTACAACGAATGGCTGGTGCTGCCGAAAACCGTGCTCTATGCACTGGGAGAATTCGTCACCCACAGCGGCAACGTCTCCGCGCAGGCCGACGAGCGCGAAGAAATCCGCCTGCTGATCGATGACTGGAAACGCGACCAGAAAACGCTGAACGAACGCTTCGACCTGAACAAGGACGGCACCATCGACATGAAGGAATGGGAACTGGCGCGTCTGCAGGCTGCACGCGAAATCCGCAAGCAACGCTCCGGGCAGATGAACAAACAGGTGGAAGGTGTGCATCTGCTGCGCCGGCCGCGCGACAAACGCCTGTTCCTGCTCGCCAATGAAGTGCCTGATGCGTTGGGCCGGCGCTACCTGCTGTGGAGCCTTTTCCATCTGGCTGTCATGATCGGCACCGGCATCGGCAGCCTGATTCTGTTCGGTATAAAATAGTATAATAAAATCAATGGCTTATAAACATTCCATCCCATGACCATGAGTGATCATTACATCAACGGCCTGAACAGCCGCGGCTTCCATCGTCTGCATTACACCGACTGGGGTGATGCCGCGAATCCGCGCGTGGTGATCTGCGTACACGGTCTGACGCGCAATTGCCGTGATTTCGATGCACTGGCCACCGCGCTGCAAAACGACTTGCGTGTAGTCAGCGTCAGCATCGCCGGCCGCGGCAAAAGCGACTGGCTGCCCAACGCCGACGATTACAGCTATCCGCAGTACATGGCCGACATGACGGCATTGATCGCACGTGTCACCGCAACCGGCAGCAATACCATTTACTGGGTCGGCACCTCCATGGGCGGCATGCTCGGCATGCTGCTCGCATCGCAGCCCAACACGCCGATCCGGCGCCTGGTGTTGAACGACATCGGCACGGTGGTGCCGAAAGAATCCATGGCACGCATCGGCAAATATGCCGGCATGGATCCACGTTTTGACAGCTATGCTGAAATCGAACAATACGTGCGCACGGTGTCCGCGCCCTTCGGTCCGCTGAGCGATGCGCAGTGGCAGCACATGACAGTACACAACACCAGACAACACGACGACGGCCGCTGGGGCATGAACTACGATCCCGCCATCGCGCTGCCTTTCCGCAAGGCCATCGACAAGGACATCGTGCTGTGGAATTACTACGACGCGGTGCAGTGTCCGGTGCTGCTGTTGCGCGGTGAACAATCGGATGTGCTGCCGCGGGACAATGCGCTGGAGATGACGCAACGCGGGCCCTGTCCCCGTCTCGTCGAATTTGCCGGCATCGGCCATGCCCCGGTGTTGATGGCCGAGGAGCAGATCATTGCCATCCGCGAATTTCTTCTGGAACCATGAAGCGCGCGCAATCCCGGTCCACCCTCGCTGCTCGACGCACTCGCCGAGCAACACATTGCCGAAGCCACGGCACGTGGCGGATTCAAGGACCTGCCGGGAACCGGTGCTCCGCTGCCGTTGGAAGACATGGCACTGGTGCCGGAAGAACTGCGTGCTGCCTATCGGCTATTAAAAAATGCCGGCTGCCTGCCGAGCGAACTGCAGACCTGCGCGGAACTCAGGGAAATTGAACAACTGCTGACACGTACCCACACCGGCGAAGAGCGCCGCAATCTGCCGGCCCGGATGAATTTTCTGCTGTCGCGGCGTACTGTGGGTGCGCGGAGCCTGCAGGTGGATGACGATTATTTTGTCAGGGTGGCGAAGCGGTTAGGCGGTTGATTTTTAATATCTACGTCAAGGCGATCGCCAGTCGATTTGCAACGCAGTTCGCCACCGGCATTGAGATCTACCTTGCATCCGGCGGATTACGCCGCCGTGCGGCTAATCCGCTACGAGCTAATCACTCGTATTTCTCACGCTATAAGCGTCAGCACGGGAAAAATCAGCAAGTAGCCTGCAAGGAGCGCAGCGCATTACAGGATGACCACGATTACCCCGTAATCCGCTGCGCTCCTTACGGGCTACGGCTGCTGATCCGCCAGAAGCACAGCGGCTGAAGCGTCAGCGCGGCGGCAACTGGCGCCGCCCCTCCTGCTGCATGCGCCGCAGATCGGCAAATTCTTCCGCCGATATGCGCCGGTCGCCGTCACGATCGACCCGGCTGAATTCCCGTGCAATGACCGGGAAACGCCCTTCCACTTCCGCCGGCGACAGATAACCATCGCCGTCACGGTCAGCGCCGCGAAACTCGGCGCTGCCACGCACGCGATCCGGCACCAGTTCCGGCCGCGGCGGCCGATCGCGTGGATCGGCAGCAGGCACCACCTCGCGCGACGGCAGTGAATCGGCGACACGCGGCACAGCGGCTGCCCCGGCCGGAGCGGTATCTGCTGCGGGAACTGCCGGCGCCGCCAGTGATTCCGCTGCAGGCGCAGCGGGTGGCTGTTGCGGCGTTTGTTGCGTTTCCTGTTGCGAATGGCGCCTGTGCCAGTCGATGCCCACCAGCAGGGCCAGCACCAGCAACAAGCCCATGCCCAGATGGCGCCAGCCGGCAGCCGGATCGGAACGCGGCGGCAACGGACGCGGCGGCGGACGGATTGTGGTGGCTGCCGGCGCAGTCGCTCCCGGCATCAGTTGCGCCTGTGCCTCGAACACTTCCCGCCATTCAGCAACGCTTTGCGGACGCAGCTCGGGCTGCACCTTCAATCCCCACTCGACGGCACGCAGCTAAGGTTCGCTGTAACGGCCGCGCGCAGTAGCGAGGGTCTGCACCACGGAGTCGCCCTGCAGGCGGCTCACGGCATCGGGCGGATTTTGCCCGGTCACCACGCGGAACAACACGCCGGCCATGGCGTAGAGATCGGTCCACGGCCCCTGCCTGCCGTCGACCGCATACTGCTCCAGCGGCGCAAACCCGGGGGTCAGCACCGCGGTCATGCCGTGGCTGCCGCCGATGTTGGCGCGCGCCGCGCCGAAGTCGAGCAGCACAGGACTGCCGTTGGCGCGGATGAAAATATTGCCGGGCTTGATGTCACGGTGCAGGAATTTTGCGGCATGTACTGCCGCCAGCCCGTCGAGCAGCGGCAGCAGGATGCGTTTCAACTCCACCTCGGACGGGAACGGCGCGCGCTTCAGCAACTGACTCAGCGACTCACCCTCTTCGTAATCCATCACCATGTAGCCGGTGCCGTTGGACTCGAAGTAACGGTTGACGCGCACGATGTGCGGATGACTGAAACGCGCCAGCGTACGCGCTTCCTGGATGAAGCGTTCGAGACCCCACTGGTAGTCGTGCTGGTGATCGGTGGACACCGGCACCACGCTGCCGTCGAGCGCGCGCACCGCGAGGTCGCCGGGCAGATATTCCTTGATCGCGACCTGCTTCTCAAGATGGGTATCCCGGGCCAGGTAGGTGATACCGAAACCGCCGGTGCCGAGT